>CAZPBS010000004.1:20358-49122 GCA_964584925.1 uncultured Microbacteriaceae bacterium | reverse complement strand
GCAATGTAGTCCCAGGTGTAGTCGAGGAAACTGGTGGCTCCGGTGAGGGCCCTCCTCACGACGGTTCCAATGGCTTCGGGGCTAAAGCCCATCATGACCGCGTCAGCCGGGAGTGCCTGGGTGACTGCGCGAGCAATGTCCTCGCTAGAGGAGCTCGCAGGGAGGCCGACAATCGCCTCGTTGATGGCTTCTAGGGCTTCGTCCGGCTCTAGGAAAAAGTCTCCTGCAATCCGGCACACAGAAATAGTGCTGGCGTCCACCTCGATATCGGCGACGACGAGCTTTCCGCCCGGGACTTTGTACTCTGCATGCACCCCTTAACCCTACGGTGTGCTTGCTTCGAGCCTCCCGGCTAGCCAGGCGACGAGATCATCCATGACCTCGACCTTGTTGGTCTCGTTGAAGACCTCGTGCCTCGCACCCTCATAAACGATCAGCTCGACATCACTCGAGCCCTTGTGAAGGTAAGCATCGGCGAGTTTCTTGGCACTCTTTTCTCCACCGAGGGTGTCATCCGAGCCAATCATGATGAGGATCGGGATGTCAGTGCCCAAGTTCCTGGGTGTTCCCAACAAGCGTGCCGCATCGACCACACCAAAAAGCTTCAGGGTGTTAGCTACAAACGTCAGTGGGTCTTCACGCCAGGCTTCATGCACACCCACGTCACGCGAAAGCCACTCGGCGCCGATAGAGCCCAAGTGCTTGTGTTTCTTGTTGAGCTCACCCGCCTCCATGGAACCTGGCATCCGGTAAGCAGTGCCGCTGAAAATAACGCCATCGAAGTCACTGGCTCCACCCCCGTTGAGAATGATCTGCCCAATGATGGAGCCCCAACTGTGGCCCAGGAAAAACAGGGGGACACCTGGTCGCTCCTGACGAATAATGTCGGTGAAGGCTCGGACAGCCGCGACAGTCGCCGGCATACCGCCTGGGCCCAATCGGCCGAGCTTGCTGTAGTCGCCCTCCCACTGCTCCAGACCCGTAGCACCGTGGCCACGGTGCTCATCTGCCCACACTTCGAAGCCCTCTTTCACGAGCCTGGTGACCAGTCCGTCATATCGCAGCGCGTGCTCACCTAAACCGTGGGCAAGCTGAATGATGGCCCGAGGTTTCCCTCGCGGTGACCAGCGGTGATAGTGAATGGTGACTCCGTAGGAGTCAACAAAGATCTCGTCTACGCGCTTCGGTGCGGCCATGGCGCCATCCTATTGTGTGGGTCCGAACAGGTCGAAGGCCACCGTTCTGTGCACTGCTTCGGTATCGCTCGGGTGATAGACACCCGCGAGAACGTCTCGTTGGAGGCGGGAGAGTTCATGAGACGAGCGATATGCCCCGCCCCCGACAATCCGGAGCGCCGTGTCCACGACACGGCGCGCGGTCTCCACGCTCTGGTGTTTCATCCCGGAGAGGAGGCGGAACCAATGATCCGGTGTGGGCCCCGCGGCATCCACCCACGAGCAATAGGTCTCAAGCTGCGGAGTCAGAGCATCGACTGCGATTGCCGAGGCAGCGGCTTGTCGGCGAATATCGGGGTCATCGGAGTAAGCCGCTCCGTCATCGAGCGCGCTGTGTTTGCTCGTGGCACCCTCGACCGCGAGCTCCAGTGCCCTATCGGCAATGCCCGCATACACACTGGAAACCAGCAACAGAAAGTTCTGAAATATGGCGATGGTGAACGGGTCCTCATGAGCCCCGACCGGCAGACGCCTCGCCACCCGATCATGCTCGACCACGACTCCCTCAAGCTGTGTGGTGTAGCTCTGCGTCGCCCGCATACCCAGGGTGTCCCAGTCGGGGGTGTTGGACCAGCCCTCCTGGCCTCGAGTGATAAACCCATGGATGATCTCATCGCCGTGGCGCCCCAGCAGACTCAATCTCGTCCACGCAGGAGAGAGGGACACAAAGATCTTCTGCCCAGTGAAAGAAAATCCACCCTCCACCTCGGACACGCTGACGAGTGAGTCAGAGAGCACCCGGTCATTCCCGCGCTCGCTCACCCCAAAGGCAAAAAGCTCGCCGGCTTCCCCGTCATCAAGAACCCACTGCAACTCGGTGTGACCGGCGTTCACCATGTCTCTTGCGACACCCATCCAGGTGAGGTGCATTCCAATACCCAGCGCCGTGGCCGGCGCGTGGGCGGCCAAGCGTCTCTGGTCCGAGGACATTTGGGGCAGGGAGCGGGGCTTCAGGTAACCGATATCTCGGAGGATGTCGAGGTCCTCCTGAAAGAATTCATTGCGTTGGTCATACCCGGGTGCTCGATCCCTCATACCCGCAAGGACATCGTCGGTCAGAACCGACGATGCAACCAGGTCAGCACGGGCGCTCATGCTCTCAGGCTAACGCGCCCTCATGGTGCTCCACCGGGAACACCAGGGCAGGGTGACGCAGCGCCAGGTGGAAATCTTGTCCCACTGAAGGGAGGAAGGGTGCTGCAATCCGAGCGCGAACGCGCTCGGGATGACCGGTCAGCTCAAATTCCACCAGAGCGTCGTGACCCGCATAGGAGACTCCCCTCACCTTCGCTGCAATTCCGGTGGGTGAGGGGACCAGCCACTCAGGACGGACCACCACCCGGACGGTGTCACCACTAGTGGGCTCTGCACCTTGAGAAGTGGCTGCCACATCGCCCAGCGCACAGAGCACGTGTCCTGTGCACCCCAAACGATTCTCGGCAGGGCCGCAAAAGTCTTTTGCCCCGCACTGTTGGCAGTTGAGGGCGTCGTCTTTCCACGTTCCCTCCAACTCCACGGTGTCTCCTACGAAGGAAGCCACCCACGGTGTTGCTGGGGATTCATAAATCTCCAGCGGTGTTCCCACCTGGACGATGCGACCGTTGTCCATCACCGCGACAAAGTCCGCCAAGTCAAGGGCTTCTTCGCGATCATGGGTCACCATGATCGCGGTGGTTTCCTGCTCCCGCAGAATGCGCGCCACATCTCGACCCAGCGAATGGCGCAAGACGCTATCCAGAGCACCAAAGGGCTCATCGAGAAGAAGTACGTCAGGTGCTGGGGCCAGAGCTCTGGCCAGAGCCACGCGCTGAGCTTGACCACCGGAGAGTTGACCGGGTGCGCGGTCGGTAAAACCCTGGAGCCCAATCAAGGAGGCAAGCTCCTCAACGCGCTCTGTCCGCCGACGACCTTTGGGGAGGGAGAAACCGATGTTGTCTCCCACACTGAGGTGAGGAAAGAGCGACGCTTCTTGCGGGACCCAGCCAATACCCCGCTGCTCAGGGGGAACTCGGTGCCCGGCAGAGGAGAGCTCCCTCGATCCGACAGTGATGGTTCCCGAGTCAATGGACACAAGACCGGCAAGCGCCATCAACAAACTGGTCTTGCCACATCCTGAGGGCCCCAAAATGGCCACCAAAGACCCGGAGGGAACGACGAGTGAGACATCCCGCAATGCTTGCCTGGGGCCATAGGAGAGGCTGATGTTGTTCAGCGTTAGCGTGGTCACAGCTCCTCCTTCGCGACAGATCGAACACCCGAGAGAATCATCGCAGGGATTGCTGCGACCAGGACGAGAACGGCAGCGTAGGGGGCGGCAGCCCCGAACTCTCCTGCTGCGGTCCGGGACCACAGCTCGGTCGCCAGAGTGCTCGAGCCGATAGGGCGCAACAGCAGCGTTGCGGGGAGCTCCTTCATGGTGGTGATCGCCACAAGAAGAGCTCCAATTCCGATGCCCGGGAGAGCCAGGGGAACGGTCACTCGCCACCATGCCTGAAAACGGGAGGCACCCAGAGTCCTGGCGACATTGATGAGATCAACAGAGACTCCTTCAATGCTGGCTCGGGCGGTCCCCAAAGCTTTCGGCATAAACAACACCGCGTACGCGAAGACCAGCACCACGACTGTTTGATACAGCGCGGGGAGTACCGAGAGTGAGAAGAACACCAGGGACAATCCCACGACAATGCCGGGGAGACCATTGGAGAGATACCCCGCACCCTCAAGGGTGGGAATCCATCGGTTAGTAAACCTCGCAGCAAGCGCAGCCAAAGGCAGAGCAAGGAGGAGTGCGACCACCGCTGCTGCCACTGACACACCAATGGTGGTCGTCGTGGCCTGAACCAATTGCTCCGGATTGAGTGACCGCAGAGTCGTTGCTTCTGCCAGGCGCCCCGCCAAGCCCACCAGAGGGATAAGGACACCGACCACCGGGGGCAACGCCACCACCACGGTGAAGAACACCCTCACAAAGGGCGAGAGAGGTTCTTTAGTGGAGTGGATGGCAGTAGTCCGTGTCAGGGAACCTCTCGCTCCGCGCTCCGCTGCGACCACAATCACCGCAATGACTACAAGCAGCAAAGCAAGCACCGCTGCCTGCGAGCGATCAAAGCTCGCCGCGTAAGCCTGTTGAACTCCCCAGGTGAGGGTTTGGAATCGCAACATGGCGACCAAGCCAAAATCACTCAAGGTGTAGAGAAAGACAAGGAGGCCTCCGGCAATTGCTGCTGGTCGGACCTGCGGCCAGGTGACTCGCCAGAAAGCTTGAGTAGGGCGAAGCCCGAGGGTCCTCGCCACTGCTTCGCCATCTGCTGAGGTCCCTCGCAACACTGCCGCAACCGGGAGCGTGACATAGGGGATGGTTACGGCACTCAGCAATGCCCAACTGGGCCAGAAACCGTTCAGGCTTGGCATCACCACGAGCCAGCCATAGGAGGCGAGGTAGGAGGGGACTGCGAGCGGTAAGGCGGAGATGAGAAGCCAGGTCCGGGCTGCTCCGATACGCAGCCTGGTCACAATCGTGGCGATGACTGTTCCCATGGCAATCGCCGTGGCCGACACAGCAATGCTGAGCCCCATGGTGTTGAGCAGTAGCTCACCCACCAGTGGTCTGGAGAGAATCACCATGACCTCGGAGAGCGGCACCTCGGAGGCTCGAACGCCCAGATAGACCAGGGGAATAGCCACCGTGGCTACTGCCAAGACTGCCAGAGTTGTCAACCATGCTGGCGGTCTGCCCACGCGAGACACCCCTGCGACAGGCGCAGGGGTGTGCTCTGATGCTGTGGTGGTGGGCACAAAGGCCTTTCTTACTCTGACCGGGTTAGAGAATCAATCCATACTTTCGCAGGAGGTCCTGGGTCTCTTTCAGAGTAGCGAGGTCGGAGAGGTCAAAGTCGGCTATCGCCAAGTCGTCCAAGGATGGGAGACCTTCGGGGGCGTCGATTCCGGGAACGAGCGGGTATTCAAACGTCTGCTCGACAAAGTAGCGCTGGCCTTCATCAGAGACGAAGAATTTGATCAACTCGAGGGCATCCAGATCAAAGCTCTGCGCTTTCAAAAGACCCATCCCGGTCACGTTCACAATAGATGCCGGGTCCCCGGCCTCGGTGAAGTGCAACTGGGCGCGGAGATTCTCGGCACCGCGCTCAAAGGCGAGACGATCCCAGTAGTAGTGGTTGATGAGACCCAGCGGGACCGTCCCCTGGTTCACGGCCTCCAAGATGGCGCCATTCCCCTCGAAAATCTGCGGGTCGTTGATGGTCAGACCGGCGACCCACTGGTCGGCAGCACTGTCACCTTCCAAGACCCGATACGCGGTCACGAAGGACTGGAAGCTCGCGTTTCCGGGAGCAACGGCCACCTTCCCGGACCACTGGGGGGAGACAATCTCGTCCGCAGTGGTGGGCAACTCTTCCACGCTCACTGTGTCACTGTCATAGACGATGACGCGAGCGCGGCCCGTGATTCCCACCCAGCTGTCGTCATACGAGGTGAAGGCAGGGTTGACCCGATCAGTGATCTCAGAGGGAAGGTCCGCGAAGAGGCCCTCCAGGCTCAAGGCCCCCAAGGCGCCAGCGTCTTGGGAGAGGAACACTGCCGCCGGGCTATCGGCGCCCTCCTCGAGAAGCTGTGCTGCAAGTTCGGAGCTTCCCGCATAGCGGATGTCCACGGTGATGCCGGTCTGCTCGGTGAAGGTGTCGATCAGCGGCTGCACCAAGCTTTCATTGCGCCCCGAATACAAGATGACGTAGTCGTCTGCCACCGGCTCGATAACAACCTCGTCGATTGTCTCTTCTGTGGGCGCTGCTTCCTCGACAACCTCAGCTTCCGGAGTCACCGCGCAGCTGGTCAGAGCAAGCGCGGAGCCGAGGACAAGGGCAACACCACGAAGGCGCGCAGATACAGACATTGTTCTCCTTGAGAGACGAGGGGGTGGGGGACAATCACCGCTGTGTGAGTGCGTCCAAGTTAGGTTAGCCTAACTTAACTCTCGAGGGAAGGGGTTTGGGGATTATTTCGCTGAGAGTTCCCGGAGAACATTCTCCAGTTGATCAATTCCCCAGTCCAGATCCTTCTTGGACACCACGATCGGTGGAGCCAAACGAATAGTGGATCCGTGAGTGTCTTTAGCCAGCACACCCTTCGCCATCAGTGCTTCACAGACCTCACGACCCGTTGCTAGCTTCGGATCGATATCAATTCCTGCCCAGAGACCCACTCCGCGGACAGCCAACACTCCCTTACCCACCAACTTCTTCAGACGCTTGTGCAGGTGTTTGCCTAAACGCTCCGAGCGCTTTTGCATATCGCCCTTGGCGAGCATCCGCACCACAGCAAGACCCACTGCTGCGGCTAGCGGGTTTCCTCCGAAAGTGGAACCGTGTTGTCCAGGCTTCAACACACCCATAACATCGGCTTTCCCCACCACAGCGCTGACGGGGACGATGCCACCACCGAGTGCTTTGCCGAGGATGAACATGTCGGGCACAACTTTCTCGTTCTGGCACTGCACAGTCGCGCCGGTGCGACCGAGTCCCGACTGGATCTCATCCGCAATCATCAATACGTTTTTCTTCTTCGTCAGCGCCCGGACGGCTTTCAGATATCCCTTGGGGGGTGTGATGATTCCCGCCTCACCCTGAATGGGCTCCAGCAGAACTGCCACCGTGTTGTCGGTAATCGCTTTCTCCAAGGCCTCAATGTCGCCATAGTCGACCTGAGTGAAGCCGGGGGTAAAGGGGCCAAAATCTTTTCTGGAGGACTCATCAGAGGAAAAGCTCACAATCGAGATGGTGCGTCCATGGAAATTGTCCTTGGCAACCACAATGGTGGCTTTGTTGGCCTGAACGCCTTTGACTCGATAACCCCAGGCCCGGGCAACCTTGATGGCGCTCTCTACTGCTTCGGCGCCTGAGTTCATCGGCAAGACCATGTCCATGGAGAGAAGATCAGCGAGCTCTGTCGCGAACAGGCCGAGCTTGTCGTGGTGGAAGGCACGTGACGTCAGAGTTACTCGGCCCAGCTGGCGCTTTGCGGCGCGAATCAGGGTGGGGTTTGAGTGCCCAAAGTTGACGGCAGAGTAAGCGGCCAAGCAATCGAGATACTTCTTGCCCTCCACATCCCAGACCCAGGCGCCCTTGGCCTTGGCGGCCACCACAGGCAAAGGGTTGTAGTTCCTGGTCAGTGAGCCTTGCTCCAGCTCCAGGACGTCAGGGGTACTCAGTCGGCGGCTCATGCCCTCAACTCTAAAGTGCAACACTTGACTCCTCCTCCACCGAGCAGCAGCTCAGAGAGGTCAACCCCAATGGGGTTATAGCCGCGCTCGGCAAGGTCTTTCGCAAACGTGGTGGCACGCTCGGCGATCACCACGTTGTGTCCATCGCTGAAACTGTTGAGCCCCAGGAAAGCTGCATCCTCTTCGGTAGCGATGATGGCGTCGGGATAGCGCTCCCGCAGAATCGACAGCGACGCCTCATCGAAAGCACTCGGCAGATACGCGATGGTCGTGGGGTCGATAACCGCTAGCGCTGTGTCCAGGTGGTAGTAGCTGGGATTGACCAGCTGCAGGGAAACAACGTCGCGTCCATAAATGTCAGCGATTTCTTGGTGGCTCGAGGTGTCACTGCGGAAACCAGACGCCGCGAGAATCGTGTCACCCACGAGAAGAAAATCTCCCTCGCCCTCGTTAGTCGCCTTGGGCTCTCGAACATCGAGCCCTTGGGATCGGAACCAATCCATGTAGGCGGGACCTTCGGGTTGACGCTCGGGGTAGTGGAACTTTGCGCCGTAGGCAATGCCATCGAGAACAAAACCGCCATTGGCCGCATAGACCATGTCCGGCAGCCCGGGAAGGGAGTCAATGAGGTGAACCGCGAATCCCAGGTCCACATAGGTGTCGTAGAGGACCGTCCATTGCTTCAGAGCCAGCGAGGTGTCGGTGGGGTCCTCGGGGTGCATCCAGGGGTTGATCCGGTAGCTGACCGTGAAGTGCTCGGGCCGACACATCAAGACAGTCGGCTTAGTCGCCGAAACTGATGGGGCACTCGGGCTCGGGGTGGTCTCCAGTGTTGCAGTCATGCTTCGAGTCTCTCACGCAGGAAACGCTTATTTTCAGAGTCCAAACGCGGATATTCTGCGTTTTTTGGGGTCAATTAGCGGATTTCTTGCATAAACTGCTCGTATGGACGCAATCGACCACAAAGTTATCGGTGAGCTTCGTCACAACGCCCGCGCGAACTATGGCGATATCGGCGACATTGTCGGTTTATCCGCCTCAGCAGTAAAAAGGCGCGTCGACAAAATGGTGGCCGAGGGAACAATCCGCGGGTTCACCGTCCTGGTTGATCCGACCGTCGAAGGACTCGCGGTGGAGGCCTACGTGGAACTGTTCTGCCAAGGAACTGTCTCCCCGAACGATTTGCGCCGGATTCTCTCAGGAGTACCCGAAGTTATTGATGCCGGAACAGTAAGTGGTGACGCAGATGCAATCGTCCACTTGCGAGCGAAAGACATCGCCGCTTTGGAGGACGCGCTAGAGCGGGTAAGAAATGCCCCGAACGTCAATCACACGAAGAGCTCAATTGTGCTCTCCAACCTGATCCATCGACCTCGGGACTAAATCGCGAGATCGCGGAACCTCGGATCAATGGCTCCAAATCGGTGAGCGGTCAACGAGACTGCTTGCTCGATCACAAACGGCAACATCTCGACACGACCAGACTCAGTTGCCTCATAGCCATAGATAGCGACCTCCGGTATTCCATCGAAGGCTACTGAGAGCGCATCAGCCCTAGAGCCCAGCAGTCGAATTCGCTCCGGTGGATTTCCCGCCACTCGAGACACAAACTCTCTCTCGTTTTCCACGACATAGTCGGCAATCGGGGCGAATACCTCGCTACCGTGACGCAAGAGCTTCAGTGCCCCATCAGGCAAGGGGTCAGTCAGCGACAGGCTCACTCGAGCACCCACGCGCGCTCCCGCCAGGGCCACACGAAGAATTTCCGCAAGGGGCACGAAACCGGCGGCCCGAATAGTGACCGCAGTGGGCCGATACCGAAAGACGTTCCGCTCGACCGTAAGATCTGTTTCATCGGTCGACACCCCATAGACCTCGGACCACGCGCGCTCATCGCTCGCGAGAGCGCGCAGGAAGAAACCTCTTGTGTCGGCGTTGTCCTCCACGACAAAGGGCACCAGCGACGCAACAAAAGAATCCGCGAGAGCGGTCATCTCTTCGGTAGTGGCCTTGGCGCTACGCCACGATCCCATACCCATCAAATAGTTCGGCCCACCGGCTTTCGTGCCCGGCCCCACACTCGACTTCTTCCAGCCACCGAAGGGCTGGCGCTGAACAATTGCACCGGTGATTCCTCTGTTGACGTAACAGTTTCCGGCCTGGACTCGATCGAGCCAGTAGGCAACTTCCTCGGGATCCAGCGAATGGATTCCCGCAGTCAGCCCGTAGTCGACACCGTTCTGGAAGGAGATCGCCTCGTCCAAGGACTTGGCGCTCATGATTCCGAGAATCGGGCCAAAGTATTCGGTCTGGTGGAAGGTGCTTCCCGGCTTCACACCCTCACGTACTCCTGGACTCCACAAACGACCCTGGTCATCCAGTAGCTGCGGGGTGAGCAACCAGTTCTCTCCCGGGCCCAACTCTGTGAGGCCTGCGGTCAACTTCGAACCCGGAGGTTCTATGACGGGACCCATGACGGACTCGGGGTCATCGGGATATCCCACCCGCAATGTGGTCACGGCATCCATGAGTTGGCGACGGAATCTCTCAGACTTCGCCACCGATCCCACCAGGATGACCAAGCTGGCTGCGGAACATTTCTGGCCAGCGTGACCGAAGGCGCTCTTCACGATGTCGGCAACGGCCAAGTCGTAGTCAGCACTCGGCGTGACAATCAGGGCGTTCTTGCCACTGGTTTCCGCGAGAAGGGGCAGGTCAGCTCGCCAGGATCTAAACAACTGTGCGGTCTCAAAGCCACCGGTGAGAATCAAACGGTCTACCCCTGGGTGAGAAATCAACCCGCGACCAATCTGGCCCTCCTCCACGTCCACCAATTGGAGGACATCCTTGGGCACGCCGGCGGCCCACAGTGCTTCCACCATGACCGCGCCACAGCGCCGAACTTGAGGTGCTGGCTTGATGGCCACAGCACTACCGGCGGCAAGCGCCGACAGCACTGACCCCGCAGGAATCGCCACGGGGAAATTCCATGGGGGTGTTACCAAGGTGAACCGGGCCGGCTGAAACTCAGCGCCATCAATGGCTTCTAGTTCCAGAGCCGACTGAGCGTAGTAGCGAGCAAAGTCGATGGCTTCGCTGACCTCAGGATCGCCCTCTTGGAGAGTCTTTCCGGCTTCCTGCATCATCACGGCCAAGAGATCTGCGCGTTTCAGGGCTAACTGATCGGCAGCTGCCAAGAGGATGGCGGCGCGATCTGCAGCTGACTTCTTGGCCCACTCCGCTCCGGCTTGGCGCCCCCTAGCGACGAGGTCATCGACCGCAATGCCGCCCTTGATAGGTCCAAGCGAGTCGGGGATTCCCCCTTTACGCAGTGACTCAAGTCCCAGAGACTTCCCCCGCTTGGACTTCGCGAGAGAGCGAATCTCGTCTGCCCATTCACGGTTGTGAGCGATGGAGGGGTCGGTGTCTGCTTCATTGTGGAAGGGCTCACCGGGCTTGATTCCGCGTGCAGACTCTGCCCCGCGATGTTGAGCCCGATGTACGGGTGGGGCTTTCGCGGTGAGCGCCGCCAAGGAATCACGGAAACGCTTCTCTTCACGCCGGAAGATGTCGTCGTTGTCGTGCAGGTCAAACACTGCCGACATGAAGTTCTCGGAGCTGGCGTTCTCATCCAGGCGGCGCACCAAATATCCAACGGCGGCGTCGAACTCTTTGGGGTGGACGACCGGGGTGTAAAGAATCAAGCCACCGACCGTCTCGCGAACCGCATCGGCCTGGTCGGGGGCCATACCAATCAGCATTTCGAAATCGATGCCGCTACTCACGCCGCGACGCTCGGCCAAGAGATGGGCGAAGGCCACATCGAACAGGTTGTGGCCGGCAACACCAATGCGGACGTTCTTGCTCCGCGAGGGGGTGAGTGACCACTCGAGCACTCGTTTGTAGTTGGTGTCACTGGCTTGTTTGGAGGGCAGCACGGCAAGTGGCCAGTCGTGCAGCTCTGCATCGACTTGCTCCATCTGAAGGTTGGCGCCCTTCACCACGCGCACCTTCAGGGGTGCTCCCCCGGCTTTGACTCGGGCTGCAGCAAAACTCTGGATGCGCTTCATGGCAGCGAGTGCTTCAGGGAGGTAGGCCTGCAACACAATCCCCCCGGTGTAAGAGCGCAAGCTCTTGTGACCCAGCACACGTTCGAAGACATCGAGGGTCATGTCGAGGTCTTTGAATTCCTCCATGTCCAAGTTGATGAACGTGGGAGGGTTGGTGGCTGCTGCTTCGGTGTAGAGGGGAATCAGTCGCTTGACGACTCGATCCACAGTTTCCTTATACGCCCACATGGAGAGCTGGCTCGAAATGGCCGAGACTTTGACCGAGACATAGTCCACGTCCTCCCGGGCAATCAGAGCGCGAACCCCGGCAAGCCTGCGATCAGCTTCCTCGTCCCCCAGAACTGCTTCACCCAAGAGGTTGATGTTGAGTTGGTCACCCTTTTGGGTCAGTCGCTTCAAGGAAGACGAGAGCTTGTTCTCACTGGCGTCAATAATCAGGTGCCCAATAAGGGTTTTCAGTGCCCAGCGGGCCAGAGGGACGACAATCCCCGGAAATATGGGAGCAAAGAAGCCACCGACCTGAATCAACAGCCGGAGCACAGGAGGCAGGAAACCGGGGATATCTCGGGAGAGTTCGCGGAAGTTTCGAGCCGCAACGGACAAATCTTCTGGTCTCGCAACACGATCCACAAAACCGAGCGCAAAGGCCGGACCTTTGGGGTCCTTCAGGACACCCGCGAGCCGCTCTGAGCTCGCGTCAGGTTTGCGGTGAAGCTGCGCTGCTCTATTGAGCCAGGACCGCACCAGGGCTACGGAGTCGTCGGCGAGGGAGTGCGCGAAAGAAATTCCGCTCACTCCCTGACCAGTAGTAGTTCGAGGGGTCGCGCTAGGCATACCCAGCATGCTACGGCCTCGACCCTGACGGGCGCATCCCGAATGCGGCCAGCGACCAGGAGCATCATCAGCCTGCCTAGACTGTGGTGCCATGAGCACACGAAACAGCGACGTTGTCATTGTGGGCGGTGGCCACAACGGCCTCACCGCTGCCGCCTATCTCGCGGGAGCGGGCCTCTCCGTCACCGTGTTGGAGCGCCTCGAGGAGTGGGGCGGTGCCGCGGTGTCGCAACAAACTTTTGCCGGTGTTGACGCCAGGCTCTCTCGATACTCCTACCTGGTCAGCCTGCTCCCCCAAAAAATCATCGATGACCTATCTCTTCCCATCTCGCTGGCAAAACGTCGCTACTCCTCCTACACCCCCGTCCCCGGCGACACCCTCGGCCTGCTGATCGACAATGAGGATGCTGATCTGACCACTGAGTCCTTTGCCCGTATCGGTGCGAGCGCTGATGCGGATGCCTGGAACACGTTCTACTCAGAGACTGCTGCCCTGGCTCAGGCGCTCTTTCCCGGAGTTACGGACCCACTCATCACCCGCAGCGAAGCGCGCGAGCACGTGACCAGCATGACCGGCGATAGTGCGCTCTGGGACAGATTTATTGAGACCCCCATTGGTGACACCATCGAGAGCGCCTTCCAGAACGATGTGGTGAAGGGTGTCGTTCTCACCGACGGCCTCATCGGTACCTTTGCTCCCAATAGCGACCCCGACCTGGATGCCAACAAGTGTTTCCTGTATCACGTGATTGGTGGGGGAACTGGTGACTGGGATGTCCCGATTGGCGGGATGGGTGCTGTCTCCGGCGCACTTCTTCAGGCCGCCAGAGCGGCCGGTGCCACTCTGATCTCGGGAGCCTCAGTCAGCGCCATCAGTGCCAACAAAGAGGTCACCTACACCCAGGATGGTGAGACTCACACCATCACGGGTCGCTATGTGCTGGTCAACGTTGCTCCGGCCGAACTCGCCAGACTACGCAGTCGACCTGCTGTGAACCCAGCCCCTGAGGGCGCGCAAGTGAAAGTCAACATGGTGCTCCAACGTCTGCCGAAACTGAAGGATCCATCCCTCAGTCCAGAGGCGGCGTTTGGGGGAACATTCCACATCAACGAAACCTGGTCGCAACTCCAAACAGGGTTCGAATCAGCTGCAGAAGGGTCAATCCCAGACCCCCTGCCCTGTGAGATCTACTGTCACTCTCTGAGCGACCCGAGCATTTTGTCCCCCGAGCTTCAGCAATCAGGGGCTCACACGTTGACCGTGTTTGGGCTTCATGTCCCCCACCGTCTCACTCGCACGATGGAGAACGACGCCCTGCGGGATGCTCTGCAGGAGGCAGTCGTGGCATCACTCAACAGTGTGCTGGCTGAACCTCTGGAAGATGTGCTGTTGCGGGATGAGAATGGCGACCTCTGTATTGAAACTAAAACAACCCAGGATCTCGAGGATGCTTTGGGTCTGCCTGGAGGAAACATTTTCCATGGTCCCCTTCAGTGGCCCTTCGTTGAAGACGATGAGGACCTCGCCACAGCTGAGCAACGGTGGGGAGTTGATACTGAAGACGACGGAATTCTTCTCTGCGGTTCAGGTGCCAGACGAGGGGGTGCCGTGAGCGGCATTGCAGGTCACAATGCCGCTATGGCAGTACTCGAACGAGAAGGAACTTAGGAACGAAGTCCCCTGGGACCCATCCCGCCCCACATATCGAGGTCCCCAAACTCACCCACGGTGGAGGCGACCAGGACAATCCAGCCAACGACGGCAAGGATTCCCAACACCATCAAGACGGAGCTCACGGCAACGGCAACCTTGGCCGGGACATTGTTGACGCCCGCCTTGTTCGACCAGACCCAGGCGATGATTCCCAGAATCAGCGCGGGAACCTGCGTGAAGAAGGACAGAACCAGGGCAACAATTCCCATGGTTTGGCCTGGATACTCAGTACTTGCGGTTAAACCAGTGTCGACCGTGTTGGCAACGTGATCGGTTGCTGTGACGGCCTCTTTTTTCTCAGCCATGTGATCTCCTTGTGAGTCGTTGTAATGGTGAAGTGCTTCCACACTAAAGCGATTGCCTATACGTGCCCTTGGTGAAACCTAAGGAAACGATTAGGGTTCTGTGTCCCGTGCTCTCTCTCAACCAGGGAGAATAGAACCATGAAGATTGGAATGCTCACCAGCGGTGGCGACGCCCCCGGATTGAATGCGGTCATTAGAGCAGCTGTTCTCAAGGGAACGCGCGTGCACGGACATGAGTTCGTGGGATTTGTAGGCGGCTATAAAGGCCTGTGCGAGCCCGACATCATGCCCCTCACCCGCCACGAAGTAAAAGGAATCTCCAAGCAGGGTGGCACCATTCTCGGAACCTCTCGGACCAACCCTTTTGACTACGGTGGCCCCGATCGAGTCAAGGAAGTGCTGAAAGAGCACGATATTGACGCGATCATCGCGATTGGTGGAGAGGGCTCCCTCGCCGCGGCAAAAGAATTGAGCGACACGGGTATCCCGATCGTGGGAGTGCCCAAGACCGTCGATAACGATCTCAACGGCACAGACTTCACCTTCGGCTTCGACACCGCGGTGAGTATCGCCACCGAGGCGATGGACCGCCTGCGCACCACCGGAGATTCGCACTCCCGCTGCATGGTCGCGGAGGTTATGGGGCGTCACGTGGGCTGGATTGCCTTGCACTCCGGAATGGCAGCTGGTGCTCACGCCATCCTCATCCCCGAGCGAAAAACAAGCTTGGATGAGTTGGTGGGCTGGGTTCGCTCCGCCTACGACCGCGGTCGAGCCCCTCTGGTCGTGGTGGCAGAGGGCTTCGCACTCGACACCATGGATGACGCCCACTCCGAACGCGGTCTTGATGCCTTCGGTCGCCCGAGACTCGGGGGAATTGGAGAGATGCTCGCTCCCCTCATCGAAGAGGCAACCGGCATTGAAACAAGGGCGACCACTTTGGGGCACATCCAACGCGGTGGGACCCCCAGCGCGTTTGACCGGGTTCTCGCAACCAGGTTTGGCATGAGTGTCATCAACTTGGTCAACGATCAGCAGTGGGGTCACATGGTCGCGCTGCGCGGAACTGATATCAAGCGAGTGGATTTTGTGGAAGCTTTGGGCGCCCTGAAGACAGTTCCCGACGAGCGCTACGAGGCGGCGGCGATGCTCTTTGGCTAACCACGCCACGGGTTGGTGGATTTCCTCGGACGGGTCCGGGCAACTCACCACGCACTTTCGAAACGATATTGCGCTCTCACAAATGGGGGAGGGCTCCCTCACGATTGATGTTCATTACTCCGCACTCAACTACAAAGACGCACTGGCACTCACCGGGTCACCGGGTGTGGTGCGGAAGCCCCCTCTGATTCCCGGTATTGATTGTGCCGGGGTCGTATCGGAGAGCTCCGACCCGAAGGTTCCCTCCGGAACATCCGTGGTGATCACGGGATATGGCTATGGAGAAAACCGTCACGGCGGGCTCGCGACCCGCGTCATGGCCGATGCCGAGCATGTAATTCCCATTCCCGAAGGCCTCTCCCTGCAGGATGCTGCAACCCTGGGGACCGCGGGCATCACTGCTGGGCTCGCCATCAGAGCACTGGAGCACCACGGGGTGAGCCCAGACTCTGGCCTTCCTATCGCGGTCACTGGTGCAGCAGGCGGGGTAGGTTCACTGGCACTGGCTTTGCTCTCCCATGCCGGCTACCGCACCATCGCCATCACGGGACGTACCGACGAAGCCGAATACCTGACCATGCTGGGCGCAACCGAGATCATGTCGCGCCAGGAGTTCTTAGCTCAGCCCTCCAGGCCTCTACTACCGGAACAATTTGCCGGCGCCATTGATCAGGCTGGAGGGGAGATGCTTGCCACCTTGCTGGCCTCGACCCGTAGCAATGGTGTCGTGGCCGCGTGCGGCTTGGCGGCGGGCTCGAACCTTCCGACGACCGTGTTGCCTTTCATTCTTCGCGGAGTGAGTTTGGTGGGTATCAATTCCGTGTTCCAATCTCAAGACGTTCGAGACGAGTTGTGGAGTCTCTTCGCGGGCGCGAACCTGCCCCTCGATCAGATCTCTCGGGTCATTGACCTCGCTGACGCGCTAGAGACCGCACCGCGGGTGCTCTCCGGACTCACCCGGGGCCGAGTAGTCGTGAAAGTTCGCGACTAGTCCTCGCCAAGGAGTGCCCACAAGACTGCGGCCACAGCACCCACAACGGTCACTCCCAGCGCGATCAACCACGGGGTCGAATCCTCATCCCATGACCGTGCCACCCAGGCGCCTGCCTTCTTGGCAATGACGTCCGGGCGCAGTCGGTGCTCGATCTCATCCAGGGTCGCGCCGAGATCCTCGCGGGTCTCGTGAACATAGGTGCGAACAGTGGACCGAGACATCTACTTGCGACCTCGGACGACTCGGATGTCCTCCCGGATGCTCTCGACCGTCTCGTTGGGAAGTGGAGATTTGGATCTCGCCATCACTGCTGCGCCAATCCCCGCAACCACAATCGCGGCGAGAATGACGACGCCCGCGACAATCAAGGTCGCTGCCCATAGGGGAAGAACCAGCGACAGCGCAAAGACTCCCGCAAAAATCAGTAACAAGAGGGCCAACAGAATCAGCGACAGGCTGACCACAAAAAGCCCGAGTCCAATTCCTACTGCTTTGAGCTTCGAGACCAGCTCAGCCTTCAGTAACTCAATCTCGGCTCTAATGAGCTGCGAGATGAGATGAGGGACATCGGTAATGAGCGAAAGGAATGACTTACCTTTCGCTCGTGACCGAGCTCCCTGGGGTTCGCTCACGAAACCTATGCGCCTTTTTCTCCGCGAGCGTTGCGCACTGTCGTGGCAACCTTCTTCGCGGCTGACGTTGCCTTGTCGGCGAGATCAGGGGCCTTGTCCTTCACAAACTCCTCCACGGTGTGAACCTGCTCCTGAACTCGCGGATCCATCCAGACCTTTTCGGCGCCCGCCTTGATTTGCTCGTAGCGTTCGCGGCCAGCGCGGGTCCCCAGCACATAGCCCATCGCTAAACCAAAAACGAAGAGAATCTTGCCCTTCATAAAAGCCTCCGATATGTATTCCAATTTTGGAATGTATTCCTGTTTCCCACAGCGTAGCGGGGTTTTCCGGTGATTACCAGATGCTTACTCGGTCTTCGGGGTCAAGCCACAAATCGTGCTCGGGAGTGACCCCAAAAGCGTCGTAGAACTCATTCAGGTTACGAGCAATCTGGTTGCACCGAAATTCAGAAGGCGAGTGAGGGTCAATCTGGAGCAGTCGCTTAGCTTCTTCCGTGCGGACCGCCAACTTCCAGGACTGAGCCCACGAGAGGAAGAACCTCTCCTCGGCTGACATCCCCTCAACGACAGGTGGAGTGGAACCATGAAGGGAAAGCAGGTACGCCTTCCAGGCGATGGCCAACCCCCCTAGGTCACCAATGTTCTCGCCAATCGTGAGCTCACCGTTGACGGTGTGGCCTGGAATATCTTTCGGGCTCAGCGCATTGAACTGATCAATCAAGACCCGTGTTCGCTCTTCAAATGCTGCTCGGTCCTCATCGGTCCACCAGTTGTGGAGGCGTCCATGGCCATCAAAGCGAGAACCCTGGTCATCAAAGCCGTGGCCGATTTCGTGACCGATAACCGCACCGATCGCTCCGTAGTTCGAGGCAGCATCCCGCTCGGGGTCAAAGAAGGGGTATTGCAGGATGGCCGCGGGGAAGACAATCTCATTGAAACCCGGGTTGTAATACGCATTGACCGTCTGAGGAGTCATGAACCATTCGTCGCGATCGAGTGGTGACCCAATTTTTCGGAGCTCCCGCTGGAACTCAAACTCATGACCTGCGACAACATTCGCCCACAGGTCATCTGCGGTCACCTCAAGAGCGGAATAGTCCTTCCACTTTTCGGGGTACCCGATTTTGGGTTTGAAGGTCGCAAGTTTCTCAAGCGCTTTCTGCTTCGTGTCGTCACTCATCCAGCTCAGCGACTTGATGCTCTCTCGATATGCCTCGAGCAGGGTCTTGACTAGCTCGTCCATCTGAGTCTTGGCCTCGGGAGGGAAATGGCGCTCGACGTAGAGCTTCCCGACTGCCTCCCCCATTACACCCTCAACAAACGACACGGCCCTCTTCCATCGGGGACGCATTTTGGGGGTGCCCGAGAGCGTCTTACCGAAAAAGTCGAAATGCGCGGCAACGAGGTCTGCGTTCAAATAGGGGGAGAAAGACTTGATGACCCCCCACAGCATCCAATCCCGGAGCGCATCGAGGCTTTCCGAATCCCAGAGTCCCGCCAGGGCGCTGACAAAACTGGGTTGGCGGACAATGACCTGCGCGAACTTCTCCTCCGCGATGCCAGACGCTTCACGCCAGGTGTCGAGCGGGAAACCCGCCAACGTAGTGCGGAGGTCCTCCAGGGTGGTCGGGTTGTAGGTGGCTTCTGCATCTCGGGATTGCACGTTGTCCCAATGGTGCGAGGCCAACCTGGTTTCCCAATCCAGCACTCCGGCAGCACGCTCGGCGGCGTTGTCGAGTCCCGTCAACGTAAAGACTCGCTCCAGATGCGCGCGGTAGGAGTCTCGAATCTCTTGAAATGCCTCGTCTCGGTAATAGGACTCATCGGGTAAACCAATTCCGCCCTGCTCGAGAAACATCACATATTTCTCGGGGTCTCCAGGGTCGTTGTCAATAAAGAGCTGCCAGAGTCCCTCGCTTCCGCCCCTTTCGAGGAGACCGAGCTGGGCGAGCAGAGCATCTCTGCCCTTTCCATACGCGTCTGCGATCTGCTCCATCACCGCGTGAAGTGGTTCAAGACCGCGCTGCTCAATGCGGTCCTCATCCATAAAGCTTCCGAAAAGCTCGCCGGCTTTCCTCGCGTCTGAACCAACGGGAGCGCTCGCCGCTTCCTCCAAAATCTCCCGAACAGCCTTTTCGGCTTCTTCCGCGATGATGGTGAAGGCACCAAAGCGAGCCTTGTCCTCGGGGATAGGTGAGCGCTCTATCCACCGCCCATTCATATGGAGGTAGAGGTCATCTCCCGGGTGGATGGAGGGGTCCCGCTCGTCAAGTTCTATACCGCTTGTAGCCACACCACACACCCTAATGACCGATTCAGGGAGCACGCTGGGCGGTAGCCTACGCACGTGCCCGATGCCTCCCTCACGAAGAGAATTCTGGCACTCGCTATTCCCTCCTTAGGCGCTCTCATCGCCGAACCGCTGTTCCTACTGACCGACACGGCGATGGTGGGTCATCTTGGGGCGAGCGCCCTCGCGAGCCTCGGGCTCGCCAGCACCATACTGACAACAGTCATTGGTCTGTTGATCTTTCTCGCCTACGCGACAACCCCGATTGTGGCGAGGCGGCTGGGTGCAGGTAATCGGCCCGGAGCACTCTCCGCCGGAATCGATGGCCTCTGGCTTGCTCTCGGGCTGGGTGTCATCCTGGGTGCTCTCGGATACGCACTCACGCCGCTGGTGGTGGGGTGGTTTGGTGCCGCAGGTGATGTGTCCCTTGGCGCGGTCTCTTACCTGACCATCTCTTGGTGGGGGCTGCCCGGCATGCTTCTCGTGATTGCCGCGACTGGGCTGATGCGCGGTCTCCAGGACACGAGAACCCCTCTCTGGATTGCCCTGGCTGGATTTAGTGCGAACGCAGCACTCAACGCAGTTCTCATATACGGGTTGGGCTTGGGCCTTATCGGGTCAGCTCTTGGAACGGTCCTCGCCCAGTGGGCAATGGCCGCCGTCTTTCTCGCGATTGTCATTCGCGAAGCGAGAGCTCACCGGGTTTCCTTGACTCCTGGCATGCTCGGTATCAGTGCTGCAGTCCGCTCGGGAAGTTGGTTGTTCGTACGAACACTCAGTTTGCGGGTCGCACTCATCGCCACCGTTGTTGTGGCAACAGGCCTGGGAACCCGAGAACTTGCTGCCTGGCACATCGTGTTCACGATTTTCAGTCTCCTCGCGCTCGCCTTGGACGCCCTGGCAATTGCTGCTCAAGCGTTGGTCGGGCATGACTTGGGATCTGGCGATGTCCAGACGGTGCGCCAGACGACCTCGACTCTGATGGCATGGGGATTCATGGGGGGAGGAATGTTAGCGATCCTCACCGGTCTGCTCTCACCCGTGCTTCCCTTTGTCATGACTTCTGATGGACCGCTCCGAGAGGTCCTTGTGGTGGTGCTGATTCTGCTCGCACTGACCCTCCCCCTCTCAGGGTTCGTGTTTGTCCTGGATGGTGTTCTGATCGGCGCCGGGGACGGCAAATATCTGGCTCTCACCGGAGTCCTCAACGTCGTGATGTTTGCCCCGTTTCTGTGGCTGGCATCCATCACCCAGTGGGAAGTTTCGGGAGTGAATCTGGGGGGTCTGCTCATGCTCGAGGCAGCCTTCGGCGTCAGCTACATTGGTGCCAGAGCTCTTACCTTGGGGCTTCGAGCCAGAGGCGAGAGATGGATGGTGACGGGTGAATCACGCTAACTTGCGGACCCCGACACAGTGGCGGAACGCCCTCTTTGTGGTGTTCACCATCAATGGTCTTGGCTTCTCTACCTGGTTAGCTCGTGTTCCTGCCATTCGCGATGGCCTCGATATCTCCACAGCCGAAGTCGCTGCTCTTCTCTTTACAGGGGCACTCGGGGCAGTCAGCGGACTGGTCTTCTCGAGCCACATCATCGCTTGGCTCGGCTTACGAAATACCATCTTGTTTTTTGGGCTCCTGGGACTCCTGGGTCTCGCAGGAATTGGTGTGGGATCAGCCTGGGTATCCAGCTACGCACTGACCGTCGTTGCCATCATCATGGCGGGAGCGGGGAATGGCATTGCCGATGTGGCCATGAATGTTGAAGGTGCGGCGGTCGAGAAGGCGGTCAACCGCAACATCATGCCGTGGTTCCACGCATTTTGGTCGCTCGGGACTGTGGCAGGAGCGGGGCTTTCTGCACTGATGAGCTTCCTCGGCGTGGGTATCGCCCCTCACACCATCGTGATGGCGTTCATCATGGCTCCCACGTTGTGGTTTGTCTCCCGGTTCATGACAAGTAATCCTGAAGCAGGTGAGGAGGACGGGGTAGAGCAAAAATCCACACTGGCCGATCGGCTGAGGGTGTGGAAAGAGCCGCGCACGCTGGCAATCGGTGTCATTGCGCTGGGTATGGCTTTTGCCGAGGGTTCCGCCAATGACTGGTTAGCTTTGGCCATCGTCGATGGCCGCGATCAGACCAATGCCGTCGGGGCGCTCTGGTTCGGATTCTTCACCGTGGGAATGATGGCGGGTCGCATTGGAGGGGTTTACCTACTCGACCGGTTCGGTCGGGTCCCAGTACTCCAGGGGTCTGCAGCTATGGCCATCGCCGGACTCACTTTGGTGATTCTTGTTGAGCAACCACTCCTGAGTGGTGTGGGAGCACTCATGTGGGGCTTGGGAAGCTCCTTGGGGTTCCCGGTGGGAATGTCCGCAGCAGCGGATAATCCCACCGGAAGCGCCGCGCGAGTGTCCGCAGTCGCGACAGTCGCCTATGGAGCCTTTCTCATCGGGCCACCACTGATTGGAGGCCTGGGGGAGTCCATCGGGATTCTTGCTGCCCTCTGGGTGGTTGTCGGGGTCATCATTTTGGCGTTCTTCGCGGCTCCTGCGGCAAAGCCACCTGCGGACTAGACCCTCTACACTGAAAGCCCATGCGGCTCGTCATTGCAACCTGTTCTGTTGATTACGCAGGTCGACTGAGCGCGCATCTCCCCCTCGCCACGAGGGTCATCATGGTCAAAGGCGATGGAAGTGTTCTGATTCACTCCGACGGTGGCAGTTACAAGCCGCTCAACTGGATGCCACCACCGTGCTCACTCGAGGTTCTCACACCTGATGCTGAGCAGGTCGAGGCCGGGGTGATCGAAACCTGGAAGGTCCTCCACCACAAGACCTCCGACCTACTGATGGTCAATATCCACGAGATCCATTCAGACCACAGTCACCACTTGGGCGTGGATCCCGGGCTCATCAAAGACGGGGTCGAAGCAGACCTGCAGAAGTTGCTCGCCGAACAGATCGAGCTACTCGGTGAGGGCTTCACTCTGGTGCGGCGGGAATACATGACAGCTATCGGACCTGTCGACATTCTCGCCACCGATTCACACGGTGCTCACGTGGCCATAGAAATCAAACGCCGGGGAGACATCGACGGGGTCGAACAGCTCACCAGATACCTCGAGCTGCTCAACCGTGATCCCCACCTGGCGCCTGTGAGCGGGGTCTACGCCGCCCAAGAAATCAAGCCTCAAGCGCGCACCCTGGCCGAAGATCGTGGCATCCGCTGCCTGGTTCTCGACTACGACCAGATGCGAGGAATTGACGACCATCACCAGCGTTTGTTCTAGGGCCGCATCCCCTAGGCTTTTCCAGTGCTGACATACCAGAGCGTCCTCCTTGATCTGGATGGGACCCTGGTCGATTCGGCCCCAGGAATTGTCTCCACCATCGCTTTCACACTGAAAGAGATGGGCCGCGAGGTTCCCACGATGGCCGAACTCCGGCGCTGGGTCGGCCCACCTTTGCCACAATCCTTCGAAGTCCGCGGCCAGATGAGTCCTTCAGAAGCCCGGGAGGCAGTCACGATTTATCGCGGTCGCTATCTCGACGTGGGGGTTTATGACGCCAAACTTTTCGATGGTATCGCTGACCTCTTGCTCGGCCTTCGGGATGCGGGCGCTCACCTCGCCATTGCAACGTCAAAGCCGACCACACCCGCCACCATCATGCTGGAGCACTTCACTCTCTCCGACTTCTTTGACGTGATTTCGTGTGCCGCGGATGACGAGACTCGAGGATCCAAAGCGGAGGTCGTTGAAGATGCTCTCGCTGGTCTTCGCCAGAAGGGTCTGCCCACCGATAACGCCATCATGGTGGGAGACCGGATCCACGATGTCGAGGGCGCCGGACACCACGGAATTGACACCATCATGGTGCGCTGGGGTTATGGCGGACCGGCGGAATGGGAGAAAGCCCACCACGTCATTGACACACCTCGCCAACTCCATCAGGCACTGGGAATTCCCGGTGGCCGCTCGTGAGCGCCCACCCTCCCACTGGTGAGATTCCTCTGCCCGTCACCGGCTCTATCCCGGTCTACCAGGAACCCGTAGAGGCGCGGAAGCCATCGAAGCAGCCTCTGGTCTGGTGGGCGTTGATTGTGGCAGCGGGCAGCATGCTCACCGCGATGACTTTCCCCGGCCAGACTGCCGGGCTCTCACCTTTCACTGACCCTCTGATTGAATCACTCGACATCGATCGCACCGCGATCTCGTTTAGCTACCTGCTGGCGACCCTGACTGGTGCGCTCACGATGCCGATTCTGGGTCGTCTGCTCGATAAGTACGGCGCGAAGCGCGCCATCATCGTTATTGGCTTCCTTCTGATGACGGTCGTATTTTTGGCAAGCTTCATCACCGACATCATCGGCCTCACTGCCTCCTACGTCGGACTGCGCATGACAGGGCAGGGGGCGCTCTCTCTGGCCGCCACCACTCTGATTGCTCGCACCATCACCCACAAACCTGGTCTGGCACTGGGGATTGTGGGGGCCGTGGGCTCCGCAGGGATCTCGTTAGCTCCTGTCGGGGTCGAGCGCTTGATTGCTCTGACCGATATCTCTACAGCCTGGAGAATCGAAGCCCTGCTGGTCGCGATTATTGTCCTGCCGATTGCCTTCTTGCTTCCCAAAGATCTCCCCAGAACCACCACCGAGACCGGAACTCACATCGTGATTGTGCCCGAATCTGGCTACACCTCTCGGGAAGCGTTGCGAACAGGGATGTTCTGGGTTTTAGCATCGTCGGGGTTCATGGTGGGCATGCTCTCCACAGGACTCGCCTTCCACCTCATCTCCATCCTCGGCGCTCAGGGGCTCAGCACCCTGGAGGCAGCCGCCAACTTCATCCCTCAGACTGTGGCGGCGGTGGCGGCAACTCTGGGTCTCGGGGCGATCGTCGATCGCATCGATCCGCGCTGGGGAGTTGCGGGATCAATGCTCACCCTCAGTGGAACCCTCCTGATTCTGCCGTTGGTGACCGAGGGCATCAGCGGCATCATCTTTGGTTTGTTGTTGGGGGCCTCCATGGGTGCGCTCCGAGGAGTAGAAGCAGCAGCTTTCGTGCGCTACTACGGGCGAGGTCACATTGGCGCCATCCGAGGAATCGCCACGTCGATCGGGCTTGCCTCAACGGCTCTGGGTCCGCTGTATTTTGCGCTCGGTCTTTCGTTCTCTGGCTCCTACCTCGGAGCGAGCCTCATCGCGGCAATTTTCCCCTTGCTGGTGGCGTTGGGGGCCATGTTCGTTAAACCCCCACCAGCGCCCGCTACTCTCGAGGCGTGATCAGAAGTCAGGTGGACCTAGGGACTCTACCCCTGCGGTTCAACCCACCCGATGGGTGGCGCACGCCCCACCCCCGATGGATCTCCCTCTACCAGGGGTTTCAGCCTGAACCGGGGTGGAAGCCCTATGCAGACGCTCCTGGGATACCTGAGTCCTGGCCCTGGTGGGAAGAAAACGGTACCGCCTGGTACACGTTCTTTCGCGGGCTCGCACCTCTACCAGCCCGCGCACTCGGAAACTGGTTCTCCCTTTCTGCCTTGGGACTCTTCTCCATCGTGGTGACTCCATTCGCTCTCACCGGATGGCTTATCGCTCTGGGTGGGGTGCTGGGGCTCACCCTGATGATTCTCGGAATTCGAGGGGTCGTTCGCACCATCAAGAAGCAAAGCGCGATGCCACGAGACCCCTTCGATGCGATTCGGGACTGGGCCGAGATACGCAGAAACGCTTACTTCCAGGAGTCATACCGCGATGCCAGAGCGCTCGACCCCGACGAGCTGACCCTCGAGGAATTTGTCCAAGGCCAGCTCTCTATGTGGTGGGGCGAAAAGACCGAAGACGCAGCGAGTTAGTCACCACAAAGACTGACGAGAATGCCATCGCCAATCCGGCGACCACCGGGTTCAACACGGCTGCTACGGCGAGTGGAATCGCTGCGACGTTATAGGCGAAGGCCCAAAACAGGTTCCCCCGGATAGTTCCCAAAGTCTTACGGGCCAGGCGGATTCCATCCGCAACCCCCATGAGGTCACCCCGCGTAATGGTCAGATCGCCAGCGCTCATGGCGGCATCCGTTCCGGTCCCCATGGCAATGCCGAGGTTGGCCGTTGCTAGGGCGGGCGCATCGTTAATCCCATCGCCCACCATCGCCACCTGGTGTCCCTCAGCTTGCAAGCGAACAATCAAGTCAGCCTTGCCCTCCGGTGTGAGGCCGGCTTCGACCCGATCTATTCCCACACTCTGGGCAATAGCGGTCGCCACGGATTCGTGATCACCGGTCGCCATCACGGTGGTCAGCCCCAGGGACTGCAGCGTGGCGATGGCTTCGGCGCTCGAATCGTTGAGTGTGTCGGCAATCTGGATGAGGCCAACGACACTCTGTCCTGAGGCAACACCGACCACGGTGTTTCCGGTCAGGTGAAGCTCGTCCAAGTGCTTCTGGAGCTCGGACGAGAGGACGAAGCCTTGGGATTCCAACCAGGCAGGTCGACCCACCGCAACGCTCTCTGCGCCGATGGTTGCGCTGGCACCAAAGCCAGCCTCTGTGCTGAAGCGTGTGGCCTGGGGGATCGAGATGCTCTCTTCTCGAGCCTTGTCGACAATGGCCCGAGCAAGGGGGTGCTCTGACCCTGCTTCGACTGCTGCCGCGCGTCCCAGAACCTCATCATTGGTGTGGCCAACCTCAGCATGCACGGCAAGCGCTCTCATGTTTCCTGTGGTCAAGGTTCCGGTCTTATCCAGCACCACCATGTCAATCGAGCGACTGTGCTCGAGAACTTCCGGGCCACTGATCAACAGTCCCAATTGCGCGCCGCGACCGGTACCCACGAGCAACGCGGTGGGGGTGGCAAGACCCAGCGCGCACGGGCACGCGATGATGAGCGTGGCGACTGCTGCTTGGAACGCGATAGTGAGGCTTCCCTCAAAAACCATCCACGCGGCAAAGGTCACAATGGCGACCACGATCACGATGGGCACAAAGACTGCAGATATTCGATCGGCAAGACGCTGAGCGTCAGATTTGCCCGTTTGGGCACGCTCCACCAGTTTCGCCATGCGGGCAAGCTCGGTGTCATCGCCCACACGGGTTGCCCTCACCTTCAACAGTCCCGACGTGTTGATCGTCCCACCCAACACACTGTCTCCCACGGTGGCTTCGACGGGAACTGACTCACCGGTCATCATCGAGGTGTCAATTGCCGCTGCGCCCTCGACGATCTCGCCGTCTGTGGGGATGCGCTCTCCTGGTCGAACCACCATCACATCGCCTTGTGTGACCATCGCCAGGGGCAGAAGCTTTTCGACCCCATCCCTCAGGACGGTGGCTTCTTTCGCTCCGGATTCCATCAGGGCTCGAAGGGCTGCTCCGGCATCGCGCTTTGCGCGGTGCTCGAGGTAACGACCGAGCAACATGAAGGTGGTGACAGCGGCCGCCACTTCCAGATAAATCTCGTGACTTCCCTCACCAGGTTGACCAAAGAGCTCCAGCGTCATGGTCATGCCAGGCATCCCAGCCCCACCAAAGAAGAGAGCGTAAAGCGACCAGCCGAGCGCCGCTCCCACTCCCACAGAAATAAGAGTGTCCATGGTGGCAACACCGTGGCGTGCGTTAATCGCAGCAGCTCGGTGGAAGGGCCAAGCACCCCAGGTCGCCACCGGAACCGCAAGCGCGAAGACCACCCACTGCCAAAAAAGGAATTGGAAGGGCGGAACCATGCTGAGAACCATGACGGGAAGCGTCATGGACGCAGAGATGATGAGTCGGTTGCGCAGGGCAACCATCGGGTCCACCCCCGTGGAGGGCTGATCACTATGAACATGGGCGTGATAGCCAGCGTTCTCGATGGCGGTGAGTAGAGCTTCGGTGGGAGCATCGCCCAGCACAGTGGCTTGTTCGGTGGCGTAGTTGACGCTCGCCTCCACCCCCTCCACCTTGTTGAGGGCTTTTTCGATGCGGGTCGCGCAGGACGCGCAGGTCATCCCCTCGATATCGAGCTGGATGGGCAGGCTCATGGGGAGGACTGCGCTCCCACCATGGTGTATCCGGCTTCTTCGATGGCTGTCTGAAGAGCTTCCGGAGAAACCTCAGCGTCTGCAGTCACGGTGACGTGGGAAGTGCCCTCTGACTCGAGGGCGATAGACACCTCAGTGACGCCGGGAATTCCTTCCACCTCAGCGGTGACAGCTTTCACGCAGTGCTGGCAGGTCATGCCCTCAACATCAACAATCACGGTGGACATAGGTTCTCCTGAGGATAGGTGTTGCTCCACGATAACGCGCAGAGAGTGCGGACTATTCCCCACTTTCAGGATTATGCGCGACCATAGAGCTATGTCACCCACAGCAACGACGCCGGCATCCTCACCTTCCGTGCATCCGCCGATCTCGAGCGAGCAGCAGAGTGCCTGGACCAACCTCGTGTTCCCCGGAGCGGGAACACAGGAACACTTCTCCCCTCTCGATGGGTCCCTCATCGCCGCCCTGCCACGGTCCGAGGCCGTTGACGTTGATGTTGCCTTCGAGAAGGCACGCCGTGCGGCAGAGTCCTGGAAGTCTGTGTCCTTTGCTCATCGCAAGCGCGTCATGATGCGCTTTCACGACCTGGTGCTGGAGCACCAGGGAACCCTCCTCGATGTTGTCCAGTGGGAGACCGGAAAGTCTCGTGCGTCAGCGTTTGATGAGGTGGCCGACATTGCTCTCACCGCCCGCTACTACGCCAACAGTGCCGAGTCACACCTGCGGCCAGAGAAGCGCCAAGGTGCACTGCCTTTCGTGACTCACACGCGAGTCCACTTCCAGCCCAAAGGTGTTGTGGGCATGATCACCCCCTGGAACTATCCCCTCACCCTTCCGCTGAGCGATGCAGTTCCTGCGCTCATGGCAGGGAACGGGATTGTTCTGAAGCCCGATGCACAGACTCCTTTTTCTGCTGTGTCAGCCCTTCACCTGCTCTATCAGGCGGGTCTTCCCGAAGGTCTCTTCCAGGTCGTCATCGGAGATGGGCCAGAGCTTGGCACCGCCATCATCAACAACGCCAACTTCGTGATGTTCACGGGATCAACGGCGACCGGAAAGATCGTGGCCGAACAAGCAGCTCGTCGCCTTATTGGTTTCTCTGCCGAGCTGGGCGGGAAGAACCCGATGATTGTTCTGGATGATGCTCCGCTGGAGCGGGCCCTCGAAGGAGCCATCACCGCAAGTTTCTCGAACGCGGGACAACTGTGTATGTCGATTGAGCGCCTCTACGTTCACGAGGGCATCTATGACCGCTTTGTTCCCCGGCTCATCGAGGA
>CAZPBS010000004.1:0-20258 GCA_964584925.1 uncultured Microbacteriaceae bacterium | reverse complement strand
AGTGACGAGGAAGCCATCGCTCTGGCTAATGACACCCGCTATGGACTAAACGCGAGTGTCTGGGGCTCAAAAACTCGAGCCGAGAGCGTTGCCGTCCAGATTCAGGCGGGCAGTGTGAATGTGAACGAAGGATTTACCGCATCCTGGGCTTCCACTGACGCACCGATGGGTGGATTCAAGGAGTCCGGCGTCGGGCGTCGACACGGCCGCGAAGGAATCCAGAAATATACCGATGTCCAAACAGTTGCCACCCAGAGCGGCATGAACGTCGCAGCGCCAAAGGGAATGAGCGCCGAGGCCTTCACCCGTGCGATGACCACGGGTCTTCGCCTCATGAAATATCTCCCCTTGAGGAAGTAGAGACCATGGCTGAGCCTTATTCACTCGCAGGAAAGCACGTTCTCATTACTGGCGCCGGTAGTGGAATTGGTCGCCTCATGGCACTCGGTGCCGCGAGGCGAGGTGCCACCCACCTGGTCCTCTGGGATCTGAACCTTCCCGCAGCGAAAACAGTGGCGAGCGAGGTCGAAGCGTTGGGCGCCAGCGCACTGGCGATGTCGGTGGATGTCTCGAAAAAGGCGCCCGTCACCACGGCAGCTGCCAAGGTCCTCGACAAGGTTGGTCACCTCGATGTTCTGATCAACAATGCGGGAGTAGTGAGCGGGAAACACTTTCTCGAGCTCGAGGAGAAAGACATTTCTCTGACCTACGCCGTGAACACGTTCGCTCTGTATTGGACGATTCAGGCTTTCCTGCCCTCCATGCTGGAGCGTGACTCGGGACGTCTGGTCACGATTGCGAGTGCTGCCGGACTAGCGGGCTCGGCCCGGTTAACGGATTATTCCGGAAGCAAGCACGCGGCAGTGGGATTCATGGAGTCCCTTCGTGCCGAACTGAGGGATGCTGGCAGCGGAGTGAGTGCTTTGACGGTCAACCCGTTCTACATCAATACCGGGATGTTCGACGGTGTGAAGTCGGGAAGCCCGCTCTTGCCGATCCAAGACCAAAATGAGGCGACAGCGAAAATCTTGGACGCGGTGGAGTCCACGAAACGAGAATTGCTTCTCCCCGGCATGGTCTATTCGGTGCGAGTGTTCCGGCTACTGCCCACAGCTCTGTTTGACTGGATTGCTGATGTCTTTGGCATCAACAAAGCCATGAAAACCTTCAGAGGTCGACGCACATAACGTGCGCGAGGGGGGACTTGAACCCCCACGCCCTTGCGGGCACTGGCACCTGAAGCCAGCGCGTCTGCCATTCCGCCACTCGCGCAATGATGGTCGCCCATCAACCTGCCGAGATTACCACAGGACTAGCGCCCCCAAGCGGGCCAGTCCTCGAGGCTTCATCAGCCAACCGGGCTAGCATCACTAAGCACAACAACCCCAGTGCCAGGGAGGTGTCCCGTGGGTTTTCTCGACAGTTTTGAGCGCTCAGTGGAGCGTCTCGTCGGGGGCGCTTTTGCCAAAGCTTTCTCCGCGGGAGTTCACCCGGTCGAGATCGTCGCAGCTCTCAAGAGAGAAATGGACTCTAGGGCTAGCGCAGCGTCCAGAACACGGACCGTGGCACCTCATCTGTACTCCTGCAATCTTTCTACCGAGGACCACGCACGACTAGCCCAGCTCGGTGAGCCCTTCGTGGGTGAAATCACTCAGGCACTCGCCGATTACGCCACCCTCCGTGGCTATGGCCTCGCTGACCGTGTGAGTGTCACCCTCGCGATCTCCGGGTCGCTCTCGGAGGGGATGGTGGACGTCACCAGTACCCCCGTGGGACGTGTGGTCTGGATTCCCACTCTGACATGGGACTCCGTTCGCTATCCAGTGGTCAAAAAATCGACGATCATCGGGCGAGGAACAGATACCGACGTTCACGTGGTCGCCAGAGGTGTCTCCAGACACCACTGTGAAATTCGCTGGGACGGCAAGCGCGCCGAAGCGGTGGATCTGGGCTCCACCAACGGAACAAAACTGGAGGGTGAGCGCATCACCAGAGCCGCCCTTCCGGACCGGTGCACCCTGGTGATGGGCCAGGCGCGTATCCTGTTTGAGGTGGTTCCGCAGGCTGAAGCCTCGTATCGTGCCTTCGCACACCACACCCCCATCGGCACAGAGGAGACATCGTGAGTGAACTAACGCTGTTCCTGCTGCAACTCGCCTTTTTGGGGCTCCTGTGGGCTTTTGTCTTCGCGATTGTCTACGCGCTTCGCACCGACCTTTTTGGGCCTCCTCGCTATCGACAGGAAGAAGAAGATAAACCCGCTACCAAGTCCTCCCCAGACCAGCCACCAACGCTGTCTCCTGCTCCCACCACACCCAGTGGCATAGCCCAGTCCCTGGTCGTAACCTCAGGGCCCAAAGAAGGTCTGGAGATGGAGCTGCTTCCCGAAGAGCAATTCACCATTGGCCGCTCGGGTGATTCCAGCCTGGTGATTCGGGACGATGTCACCTCTACGCACCACGCGCGCTTGATGCTCTGGAATGACCAGTGGATGATTCAGGACTTGGACTCGACCAATGGAACGTTCGTGGATGGCAATCGAGTGAGCATCCCCACCCCGGTTCCTCTCAACACACCAGTCAGCGTGGGAAACACGACGTTTGAGCTCCGAAAGTAATCGGATGACCTCTGACCAGATTCTGAGTGCCGCGTCCTCCCACATTGGGAAGATTCGTGCCAGCAATCAGGATTCCGGCTCGGTCGGGCGAAACCTGTTTGTCGTAGCGGACGGGATGGGTGGCCACGCTGGTGGAGATGTGGCCAGCGCGCTCGCGGTGCAGAACCTGTTCACACTGGATCGAACCTACGAGACCGTTGAGGACGCTCGCGAGGCTCTGTTCCGCGGGGTCCTCGACGCTGGGGCTGACCTGACGAGTGCGGTGGTGGAGCACCCGGAGCTGACCGGTATGGGAACGACGGTCAGCGCGATGATTCGCGTCAAATCGCAGATGGTCATCGCCCACATCGGTGACTCCCGGATTTATCGACTCCGCGAAGGCGTACTGGAGCAGATCACCGCCGATCACACCTTTGTGCAGCGCCTCGTCGACAGCGGTCGCATTACCCCCGAGGAGGCAGCAGTTCACCCCCGCCGCAGTGTCTTGATGCGGGTGCTGGGTGATGTGGACGCCGAGCCCGAGGTAGACACCCACATCGTCGATACTCTTCCGGGCGATCGGTGGCTTCTGTGCTCCGATGGTCTCAGTGGTTACGTCTCGGAGAGGGATATCGCGGAGACGCTCCTGACCGTTGATGATGTGGAGCTCGCCGCCCACAAACTGATCACCCAAAGCTTGAGCGAGGGCGCTCCGGACAATGTGACCGTCGTGATTGTTCGCGTTGCCGAGGGCATCGATACCTCACCGCCCGCAGAACCTCGCATGGTCGGTGCCGCCGCAGGTCCGCTCACCTACGAATCAGGGCCCGTCATGCGCAGGCCTGCTCTTCCCGCGCTGTTGCTCCACCCACTGCGCGCACTGCCCTCGGCGGACGAGCACTTTGAGCCAGAAGAGGACTACCTCGAGGAGCTGATTCGCGAAGACCGACGCAGGCTGATTCGTCGCCGAGTGGTGTGGTCACTCTCTGTAGTCATCATCATCAGTGCGCTGGTGGGCGCGGCCTTGAGCGCTTACGAATGGACTCAAACCCGCTACTTCGTGGGGGAGAGCAACGGTTTCGTCGCCATCTATCAGGGTGTTCCCGAGGATGTTGGGCCGCTCTCACTCTCCACCTTGTTTGAAGAGACCGATGTGTCGCTTGACTCTCTCCAGGTATTCGAGCAGGAAAGAATTGCGGACTCCTTGCCAGCTGAATCGCTCGAGGATGCCCAGGAAATCGTCGAGCGGCTGAGGCGGTGACACGGTGAGTGAATCCAGCGTTCCCCCTGTTGCTCCGGTCACCGGCCGCGTCGTGTTGCGGGTCAAAATGCCTCAAAAACTTCGCAACCTGGAATTAGTGTTGCTGGTTGTTGCATTGGGACTCAGTGCGCTGGCTCTGGCCTTGGTCCAGTGGGGAGCACTGGGCACGCTGGATTGGAGCCTGCTCACCTACGCAGCGGGACTTGCTGGCCTCACTCTCGGTTTGCACCTCGTTCTGCGCATCGTCGCACGGGATGCTGACCCCTTCATCGTCCCCATTGCCACCATGCTCAATGGGCTCGGCATCACCATGATCCACAGACTCGATATCGCTGCGGGTTCCAGTGGTTGGGAAGCTGCCGGCGTTCGACAGATGGCCTGGACCGCGGTCGCGTTGGTCATTGCCATCATCGTGCTCATTGTGGTGAAGAACTACCGCGTGCTGTTGCGCTACCGCTACTTAGCAATGCTCGCTGGAGTGATCCTGTTGACGATGCCCCTCTGGCCTGGCATCGGTCGGACTGTCAATGGTGCAACGCTGTGGGTCGACATTGGGGGAATGAATTTCCAACCCGGTGAAATCGCCAAGATTGCCCTCGCTATTTTCTTCGCCGGCTACCTCATGACAGCGAGGGAAAGTCTTCAAAAAGTGGGAAACACCTTTGCGGGGATTCGCTGGCCACGGGTTCGAGACCTGGGACCGCTGCTCATCGTCTGGGTTGTTGCGATGGGTGTTCTGGTCTTCCAGCGAGACCTCGGAACCTCGTTGCTGTATTTCGGGTTGTTCCTCGCGATGCTCTATATCGCGACCAACAGAATCCTCTGGCTGGGATTGGGCGGTGGCCTGTTCGTTCTGGGTGCTGCTGGCGCAGCGAGCCAATTGGGCTACGTCCAAGGTCGGCTCCAGGGCTGGCTGGACTCGTTCAACCCCGAGGTCTACAACGCTCAAGGAGGCTCCTACCAACTGGTTCAAGGCCTCTTTGGCTTTGCTGAGGGTGGTTTTATTGGCGAAGGGTTGGGACAGGGTCAACCTGATTTTGTGCCACTCGCCAACTCGGACTACATCGTCGCCGCACTCGGTGAAGAACTCGGAATCTTTGGGGTATTCGCCCTCCTTGCGCTGTATTTGTTGCTCGTCAGTCGTGGCTTCCGGGTGGGCTTCACCGGCACCGACGATTTCGGGCGCCTGTTGTCCTCCGGGCTAGCGTTTGTTCTGGCCCTCCAGGTGTTTGTCGTCATTGGAGGAATTACTCGCGTGATTCCGGTCACAGGGTTGACGACCCCGTTTCTTGCCGCCGGAGGTTCTTCCTTGGTGGCAAACTGGATCATCGTGGCCCTGTTGCTGCGCCTCAGTGACGAGGCGCGTGCCTCGGTACGCCTTGAAGCGGGGGTTCGCGCATGATCGCGCCACTGCGTCGAGTGGGGATAGCCGTCATGGCGCTCTTCGTCACGCTTTTTCTCTCCGCCAGTTACATTCAAGTTGTCGCGAGTGAGGAGATTGCTGACGACGATCGCAATGTTCGCAAGCTCTACGAAAGCTTCTCCGCGGAGCGCGGCCAGATTCTTGCCGGTGGTATCCCGATTGCGACCTCTATTCCCGTGGATAACCAGTTCCGTTACTTGCGCACCTACCCGTATGCCGACCTCTATGCCCCAGTTGTCGGCTACTACACGCTGAATCAGGGCAATGCGGGAATAGAAAGCGCTCTCAACCCCGTGCTCACCGGGCGGGCTAGTTCTCAAATCCTTGACCAACTGACCGCACTGGTCACCGGCTCCACGCCCGAGGGGGCCAGCGTCCAATTGACCCTCGACCCTGAGATTCAACAGATTGCCTATGACGCCATGGGAGACCGGCGGGGAGCCGTCGTGGTCTTGGACCCCTCCACCGGACGCGTTCTCGCGATGGTCTCCACACCCTCCTATGACCCGAACCTGCTGGCCGCACACTCCACGTCGTCTGTGCTGGGGGCTTACAACGAGCTCTCTGAGGACCCTGATAACCCTCTGGCGAATCGCGCGATCGCGGGAGACCAATACTTCCCCGGCTCCGTGTTCAAGGTACTGATGACTGCTGCGGCACTGGAATCCGGCGACTACACCGCAGAGAGTGAATTTCTCAATCCCGCCGAGCTCCCACTTCCGCTGAGCACCAAAAGCGTCAAGAACTCGGGCGGAAGACTCTGCGGCGGCGAAGAGACAACGACCCTGGCGGAAGCCTTCCGGCTGAGCTGCAACATCCCCTACGCCGAGTTGGGTCTGGAACTCGGCGAAACAGCCATCGGATCGATGGCTGATGACTTTGGCTTTGGCGCCACGCTCGAGATTCCGCTCCAAGTGACGCCCAGCAACTTCCCTCGAGGTCTCGATGACGCGCAGCTCATGCTGAGCTCGTTTGGTCAGTTCGATGTCAGGGTCACGCCCCTGCAGGTCGCCATGCTGAGCGCCGGAGTCGCCAACGGCGGGGTTCTGATGAAGCCCAACCTGGTGGACCAGGTCATTGCTCCCAACCTCCGAGTTCTGCAGTCCTATGAGCCCACGATCTACTCACGACCACTCAGTCCCCAGGTCGCCCAGGAGATGACTCGGATGATGGTCAACAACGTGAGTCAGGGTGTCGCCAGCGCTGCGAGAATTCCAGGCATTAGCGTCGCAGGAAAGACAGGAACAGCGGAGACAGGAATCGGTGATGGTCGCTCATTCTGGTTCACCGGATTTGCTCCTGCGGAAAACCCTGAGCTCGTCATCGCTGTGGTCATTGAAGGCTCGAGTCCCGAGGGGACCGCGAACAGCATCGCCTCTCCTGTGGCGAAGACGATCATGGAGGCGGTGATCACCCGATGAGACCCACCACTGGCCAAGTATTCGGCTCCCGCTATGAACTTGTCTCCCGCATTGCTATCGGTGGCATGGGTGAGGTCTGGAAGGCCAATGACTCCGTTATTGGCCGCACGGTCGCGATCAAGATCCTCAAAGACGAGTACATGGGTGACTCTGGATTCCGGGAGCGCTTCCGGGCTGAAGCCCGGCACGCAGCACTGGTGAACCACGAGGGCATCGCCAACGTCTTCGACTACGGCGAGGAAGAAGGCAGCGCCTACCTGGTGATGGAGCTTGTTCCTGGGGAGGCACTCAGTAGCATTCTCGAGCGCGAGAAGATTTTGCCCGCAACCCGGGTCCTGAGCATTGTCTCGCAAACAGCCTCAGCCCTCCACGCCGCCCACCAGGCTGGTCTGGTCCACCGGGATATCAAGCCGGGAAACCTGCTGATTACCCCCGATGGCAGCGTGAAAATCACTGACTTTGGTATTGCCCGCCTCGCTGACCAGGTTCCCCTCACCGCCACAGGCCAGGTCATGGGAACAGTGCAGTACTTGGCGCCGGAACAGGCCGGTGGCAAACCTGCCTCGCCTGCCACCGATGTCTACTCCCTCGGAATTGTCGCGTACGAGGCGCTCGCGGGTAAACGACCCTTCCGTGGTGAATCGCAGGTCGCCATTGCCATGGCACAGATCAAGGAAACTCCACCGGAACTTCCCTCGTCGATTCCCTCAGCAGTCCGCGCTCTCGTGATGTCCTGCATGGCGAAGAAGCCAGAGGGTCGCCCCGCCTCTGCTCATGATCTTGCCCAGGCCGCCTTGGCGATTGCGCGCGGCGATGATGCTGCTGGGTTGGCCTTGATTCCCGAGCAGGGCAACTCCAAAGACTCGAACGACAAGAAGAAAGCGCCCGCTGTCTCCAGTGACACGTCCTCTGTTGATCAACCTCGCAAGCTGGGTCGGAACTTCTGGCTCTTTAGCGGTATTGGCGCTTTTGTGGCGATCGCCCTCATTGCCACCTCCCTCACTGTTCTCCTGCAGTCACCCCCTTCGGATGTTGTCGAAGACCCGGTGATTCCGGTGCTGCCAGAAATCCCCGACCTGGTCACTCCCTCGGTTCCCGAAGAGGAGCCTGTCGCCGAGGAAGAGCCCGATGCGGAGATCACCACAGTCGACATCGCCGCCTCCGAAATTGTCGGAAAGACTCAATCGCAAGTCCAAGAAGTCCTGAGCCTCAAAGGCCTCCGGCTCGATGCCATTACCGGCAACATTGCTCCCACCCAGGATCTTGTTGCCACCGCGTATCGGGTGAACCCACAGGGCACCGTCGCCTCTAACACCCTCATTGCGGTGTACTTCTATGCCGCCATCCCTCAACCACCGAAACCCCGCACCATGGTGGTCACCCCCGCCGAGGGCCCTTGGGCTCCCGGAGATGAGGTCCTCCTCGAGTGGCCCGGCTACGCTCAATGCCCCGCGGGATTTGATCTCGTCAGCTACACCGTTCAAATTGTGGGCGGTGAGATTCTCGACAATGACGGCGCGACTGTCCTGGAGCCAGAGCAAACGGCTATCAATGTTCGCCTGGGTGAGGGAGAGAACATGACGGTCAGCTACCTCGTCAAGTGTGGAACCCTGTCCTCCCCGCTCTCCACCGAGTTGTCCGTGGGAATCACAACCCCGGAGCCAGAAACCCCCGAGGATCCGCCCGTAGACTAACGTCGGCCCACAACGGCCAGATTGAGGATTGAGTGAACACTAACGCTCCAGGACCCTGGACCGGTCGCCTCTTGGGTGGCCGCTACGAGGTGCGCGAGGTCATCGGTCGCGGTGGCATGGCAGATGTTTATTTGGGCGTCGATGCACGCCTGGGTCGGCAAGTAGCGCTCAAAATCTTGAAGTCGACCCTGTCCTCTGACCCCACTTTCCGCAATCGTTTCCGTCTCGAAGCGATGTCGGCATCGAAGATGTCTCACCCCTCCATCGTCCGAGTATTTGACGCTGGCGATGAGGAAAATGGGCCGGCGGGAGAAACTCCCCCAGGAAGCACCACCCCCTACATCGTGATGGAGCACGTAGAGGGCCACCTGCTGAGCACACTCATGAGGCAGGGCAAGCTTGAGGAGCGCCACATCTTGAAGGTGGCCGATGGTGTCCTCACCGCGCTTGAAGTCTCCCACCGAGCCGGGATTGTTCACCGCGACATCAAACCCGCCAACATCATGATTTCCGAGGATGGCACGGTCAAGGTCATGGACTTTGGAATCGCCCGTGCGGTGAGCGACGCGACCGGCAATCTGGAGCAAACCACCTCGATCCTCGGCACCGCTCTGTACATCTCTCCTGAGCAAGCGAAGGGTGAGGAACCTGACACCCGCACCGACCTCTACTCACTCGGCGTTGTCATGTACGAGTTGCTCTCGGGAGCTCCTCCTTTCACCTCGGAATCACCGGTCTCCATCGCCTACAAGCACATCAGCGAGGAACCGAAGCCACTGCGGGAAGTGAACCCCAGCGTCTCAGAGGATGTCGCTCTCATCGTCGACGCCGCGATGAAGAAAGAGCTGCAGGAACGTTTCCCCACGGCTCAAGCCTTCCGAGCTGCCATTGAAGATGTCGCTCAGGGTCGCCCTCCCAAGCTCCCAACACCAGGAGCCAGGGTTCGGGTAGAACCAGCAGTCACCGGGAGCGTCCCCCAGGCGACCGTCGAGCCTGAATACCGGACCCCTGTTGAGGGTTTTGAAATCTTTGAATCCCGAGGAATCAAACAACAAAGCGTCCCCACCCTCGCTATTGGCATGGGCTCAGTCCTTGCGGTGTTGTTCGTCATCGGTGTCGTGTTGTGGGTGTTCACCCTCAACCCGTCGACGACCGCCACCAGCGCTGCACCTGCCGTACCTGCTCTCATCAATCAAACCGAGGGTGTCGCCACTCAAACCATCTCGGCCCTCGGACTCACTCCCGACGTCGAGTACGAGGCAAACGGAGAGGTCCCCGAGGGGATCGTCATCGAAACTTTCCCAGAGGAAGGAACTCGAGTCGCTCCAGGAGAGCCGGTCAGGATTATCGTCTCGAGTGGTATCGCTCGCTTTGACCTCCCCGATGTCCGCAACATCGACATCGACGAGGCCAGGGCACTCCTCGAAGAACGAGGGCTTGTCATCGAATCCGTGGTCGACACCTACTCGCCAAGCCTCGAGGCGGGACTGGTGATGGCAACGACACCACAGCAGGACACTCCTGTTCGGCCCGGGGATTCCGTGACCATCACGGTCTCCAACGGCAAGGTCCTCGTCCCGAACGTCGTCGGACTTACGGTCGGTGAAGCAAACCCGTTCCTCACCGGTCCCTCGATGCAGCTTTCTGTTCGACTGGAGATTGCGACTGATTGCATCGGTCAGACGGTGCGAAGCCAGTCGCTACCGCCAGGTGAACACCCCCAGCGCTCTGAAATCACCCTGACCTACTGCGGTGCTGTCGCCACCGAGGACCCTGGAGCGACCGGCTAAACACCAGCTACGCGGGGGCTCAAGGAGCGAGCCACCTCCGCCGCACCGGTGAGTCCTGTCACTTCGAGCCAATTGCCGATCATCGTGTAACCGCCCTCGGTCATGACCGATTCGGGGTGGAACTGCACTCCATAAACCGGAGCACTCTGGTGGTTCAAGCCCATAATGACGCCCCCGGTGGTGCGCGCGGTGACCACGAGATCTTCCGGAACCGTCCCGTCCACCACAGCAAGGCTGTGATACCTCGTGGCCTGGAATTGATCGGGAACACCATCAAAAAGAGTGCTCTCATCGTGGGTCACGGTGGAGGTTTTTCCGTGCATCAGCTCTTCAGCATGGGCGACAGTGGCTCCAAATGCCTCGGCAATGGCCTGGTGCCCCAAGCAGACACCCAGCAGAGGGATGGACTGCGCCACGGCCTCTTTCACGATGGCAATAGAGACACCTGCATCAGCAGGGGTGCCGGGGCCCGGTGAGACCAGAATCCCGTCGTAGCGGGCAATGAGGGCGGGAACCTCGTCGATAGTCACATCGTCGTTGCGAATAACATCGGTCGTTGCGCCCAACTGGTGCAAATAACCATTGAGGGTGTAGACGAAGCTGTCGTAGTTATCGACAACCAAGATGTGGGTCATGGGCTCCGGATTCCTCTAGGCAACGGGCACAGCCTACCAATCGGAACCCGAGGCTATCTGGCCACGAGGTTGTGCCCGTGGTGACCCCCAGTAGACTGTCCGGCATGGCTAAGCAACCTCGTGATCCCCTTGAGTCCCGCTCTACCTATGAAGAGGGCGATGACAATCCCGTCTGGTTTAAGCCGATCATGTTTGGTCTCATGTTGTTGGGGCTTGCGTGGATTTTGACCTATTACATCTCCGGAATTGGCTGGCCTGTGCCGGCTATTGGGGCATGGAATATCGCCGTCGGTTTTGGAATCATGTTCGTTGGTTTCTTAATGACCACCCGCTGGAAGTAATCAACACGGCTTTAGTTACACCGGTGTAGTTCTCCCCACTGGGGAGAAGCTGTGCATAACTCTTAGACCACAACTCCCACAACGGTGAGGGCGACAAGCCCCAGGGCAACCAATGCAAGCCCCTGACGTTGCCGCCGTGGCTCTTCTCCACGCGTTTTCACCATGATGTTGGCCACAACGGCGCCCGTGATGAGGCCGCCAATGTGGGCTTGCCACGAGATTCCCGGGACGATAAAGCCCATGACCAAGTTGAGCCCCAGGACAATCAAGAGTTGGGCGTTTGCCCCGCCAAAAGAGCGCTGGATAACAAACAAGGCTCCAAAAAGGCCAAATATTGCTCCGGATGCTCCGACCACCGCTGACGTCGGTGAGAGCAAGAGCACGAGAACAGATCCTCCAAAACCCGAGAACAAGAACAGCGTGACGAATCGACTGGGGCCAATCAGCCTCTCCACCAGGGTTCCGAGAATGAACAGGGAGTACCCGTTGAAGAGGATGTGAAATACCGAGGAGCCCGAGTGGACAAACATGGTGGTCAGCATCCGCCACGGCTCTAGTGCCGTAAGCGGTGGCCAATACAAGAACAGCTGGGTGAGAAAACCACCGGTGAGCAATTGCCCGAGATACACCGCGACAATAATTCCCAAGAGGACGAACGTCGCAGTAGGCCTTGTGCCGAGAGCTACCGAGCGAGTGCCGCCTCGGCGGAATACTCCGCCGAGGCCACTCGTCTTTCGGGTGCCCGAGCAATCAGGGCAGTGGAAACCCACGGGGGCCTGGATTTGGCACTCCGGGCAAATAGTGTTCCCGCACCGCTGACAGAGAACAAAGCTCTCCGCTTTCGGGTGGCGATAACAAAAGTCGTCGCGATTGCGGGAGGGGCTCATCAGGAGACAGCAACCACCGTCACGCTCGTCAAGACGACATCGTCATGAGGGCGATCATTGCCGTCGGTCGCGACACCCTCGATGGCGTCCACCACCTTTTTGGAGTCGTCATCGAGAACAGCTCCAAAAATGGTGTGGTTCCCCTGCAACCACGTGGTTGCGGCTGTGGTGATGAAGAACTGGCTGCCATTGGTTCCCTGACCCCCACGCTTGCCGGCGTTAGCCATCGCGAGCACGTAAGGCTCAGTGAAGTTGAGCTCAGGATGAATTTCATCATCGAACTGGTATCCCGGTCCACCCATGCCGGTTCCGGTGGGGTCTCCACCTTGAATCATGAAGCTCGGAATGATGCGGTGGAAGATCACATTTGTGTAGAGGGGGCCTTCGCCAGCCGCTCCGGTAGTGGGATGCGTCCACTCTCGTTCGCCTGTGGCAAGTCCGACGAAGTTATCTACGGTTTTGGGCGCGTGGTTGCCATAGAGGCCCACCACGATGTCGCCGTGGTTAGTGTGCAAAGTCGCTGTGTGTGTATGTAGAGTCATGGTTTCCATTCTGTCAGGGACCACTGAGGGTTCCCTCCAGAGATAAGCCCAGGAAGTTCCTAACAATTTCTGGGAGACTAGGGACTCCGTATTGGGAAGAAAGGACGTGAGGCCTGTGGATCGCAAGACCCAACGTGAATTGGCTCGCCTGTCCCAGGAAGCCAGAAGGCTCTGGGAAGAACAGCGAGACGTCCTCTCCCACGCGAAGAGTGTCGCTCGGCACGCCTCGCACAGCGCTAGCGAGATCGCAAAGCGCGATGTTCTCCCTAGGGCGCAGGAGACCTACCGCGACTCCCTTGAGCCTGCGCTGGCACGCATCCCCTGGCGCCAGGTTGCCCCTCCGAAGAAATCCTCAAACCCCTTCGTCTATGTCCTGATGGCGATCGGCACACTTGCGCTTGCCCTCATCGGGTATGCCGCCTGGCAAACGCTTCGTGCTGATGATGACCTGTGGGTCGAGGACGAGGACTAAGTTCTTACATTCCCTTGGGCTTGAGATAGCGCTGGGCCACAGCGCTCAGAAAATCAAAAATCAGCGCAAGGATGGCTACCAGAACGGCCCCAATCAGGATGGCTGGGTTCCGATCCAGCTTCAGCCCCGAGTTAATCGTCTCGCCAAGCCCTCCGCCACCAATGAGGAAGGCCAGTGCTGCCATACCAATATTTATGACAATCGCGGTACGAATGCCGGCGATAATCACGGGAACAGCCAGAGGCAGCTCGATCTCAAAAAGAACCTGCCGTTTGGTGTACCCCATGCCACGTCCGGCCTCGATAACCGCATTGTCTACCTGCTCCAACCCCACAATGGTGTTGCGAAGGACGGGCAGGAGGGAGAAGGTCGCCAATGCCACGATAACCGTTCCAATTCCTGCGCCAAACCACGAGAAGAACAGCACAATGAGGCCATAGGCCGGGAGAGCCTGCGCGAGTCCCAAAGTGTCGACGAGGAAGTTCTTCAGACGGGGCAAACCTTTTCGTGTCACAGCGATGCCAATCGGAATCGCAATCAGAATGACTAGTGCCGAGGAGGCAAAACCCAACACCAGGGTTTGCACCAACTGATTCTGCAGCTTCTCCGGCGCGAGAATGGCGCGGGTGGTGTCGTCAATGTCGGAGTAGAGCCAGACCGCGCCACCAATAACGGCCAAGATAATGGCGAAGATTGGCGCGACAATGAGGTCCAGCCTCTCGGCGAGGCTGGAGCGCTCTACCCGCGGGGGGCTCACGACGGTCATGACGAGGATGCCCCTCCACTATCGCTGATGATTAATGAGGCAAGGCTCTCGATGCTGCAACAACCCAGGTATTTTCCGCTACGGTCCACCACAACGGCCATTCCCACCGAAGACTGAAGCATCACGCCCAGCGCGTCCTGCAAAGTGTCCTCGGGCTGCAAGTCGATGGCGATCGGTTTTCCGCTCTTCTCAATGGGCTGAGTGGTGCGATTCAGCGACGCTTCACTAATCCATCTCAGCGGCCGGTGGTCCTTGTCCAGGAGCACAGCTGTCTTCTCGGGGGACTCCTCGAGGACCCGCAGGGCCTCATCCCGCATGACCGGCATCTCGAGTGCCGGAATGGGGTGAAGGTCGATGTCTCGAACCTTCTTTAGCGTCAGACCCTTCAGGATCGCTCCAGACCCGAGGAAGTTCTCCACAAACTCATCCGCTGGGTCCGAGAGAATCACCTCTGGGGTGTCGATCTGTGCAATCTCCGATCCCTCGCGGAGAATCGCGATCCGATTGCCCATCTTGATTGCTTCATCAATATCGTGGGTCACGAAGACGATGGTCTTCTTGAGGTCCTGCTGGAGGCGAAGAAACTCGTTCTGCAGGCGGTCACGCGTAATGGGGTCAATCGCTCCGAAGGGCTCATCCATGAGGAGCACATCGGGATCAGCCGCCAGAGCTCTGGCGACACCCACTCGCTGCGCTTGGCCTCCGGAGAGCTCTTTGGGGTAACGGTCTCGATATACCGCAGGATCCATGGAGACCAAGTCCAACATCTCGTCTACTCGAGAGGCGATGGCTGCTTTGTCCCAGCCCAGCAGTTTGGGGACAGTGGCGATGTTCTCCGCAATCGTACGGTGGGGAAAAAGACCCACCTGCTGGATGACGTAGCCGATTTTGCGGCGCAGTTGGCTGGAGTCAATGTCAGTGACGTCTTCACCCTTGAGGAAGATTCGGCCGTTGGTGGGCTCGATTAGGCGGTTGATGAGTCGCAACGTTGTGCTCTTGCCGCATCCGGAGGGACCCACGAGGACGAGGACTTCGCCCTCATAGACATCCAGGGTTAGGTTCCCGACAGCGGGAGCCTCGGTTCCCGGATAGGACTTCGTGACGTTCTCTAGACGAATAAGCGGCTCGCTCATCGGATTCCCTTCGATATGGTGGCGCGCTTGAGCGCCTGCAAAATGAGGTCAATAACAAGAGCCAGCAACAGACACAGGATGGTTCCTGTCCAAATGGACTCCAGAGAGTTAGGGAGGGGCAACCGCGCAAGGCCGCTCTTAATAAAGTCGCCAAGCCCCCCACCGGCAACCAAGGTGGCAATCGCGGCAATGCCGACAATCAACATTGAGGACACCCGGATGCCCGCGAGAATGACAGGCCACGCTAGTGGCAACTGAACTGTCACGAGAACTTGACGGGGAGTCAGACCCATTCCTTTCGCTGACTCCAGAACGCTCTGATCTATCCCATCCAGTCCAGTGATGGTGTTGCGCAAAATGGGCAACAGCGAGTAGAGAAACAGCGCGATAAAGGACGGGGCAAATCCAAGTCCCACGAGCGGGATGAATATCGTGAAGAGCGCCAGAGAAGGCAGGGTCAAAAAGACCGACGTCACCGCTAGCGAAAGCTCCCGCGCCAAAACGTTTCTCCGGGTCGCGATTCCCAGGCTGATCGAGAACACGCTCGCGAGTCCGAGGACTGTCACGACATAGACGGTGTGCTCTCCGAGGGCGCTCTGTATCTGGTCACCTCGTGTGGATACAAAGGTCCACCAGCGTTCCAAGAAATCCATCGTGAGTCCTCCCGACCGACGAGTGACCGGGGGCCAAGCCCCCGGTCACTACGCATCGATCTAGCCGGAGATGAGACCTTCCTCGACGAGGTATGCCCTCGCGACGTCGGCCGGGTCTTGTCCCTCTGCAGAGACAAGAGCGTTAAGCCCTGCCATGCGCACCTCATCGAGGGGAGCAAGGATGTCGCTGATGATGCCATCAAACGCCTCTGGGGCTTCGTTGTACTTCTCTTCACGAATCGTTCCCGACACGTTGTACAGAATGTTCACGCCTGGATCCTCCACGAGCGTCAGGTTCAACGCGGGAATACGTCCATCGGTGGTGAACACCTCACCAAAGTCGCAGTTATTCGCTGCAGTCTCGGTATAGATAATTCCGGTGTCCAGAATGAGCTGCTGGTCTACAGGCAACTTAATTCCGGTGGCATTTTCCGTCAGGATCAAACCATCAGGCCTGGACGGGAACTCAGACTCCATGCAGACGGTGGCGTCTGGGTTCTCCTGGACGTACTCCATCATGGTTTGGAGAGAGAAAGCTCCTCCGTTTGCCTCGGTTACCTCAGGAGAGGATGCGAAACCGTAGGTGTTGTTGAACGGTGAGCGGCTCACCCACACAATTCCGTTTTCTTCGAGATCCATCTCGCGAACACCCGCAGTCAACTCGTCTGAGTCAAAGCTGGGGTCTTCCTGTCCCAGGTGAACGGTCCATCCGGTTCCGTTGTATTCCATGTAAATGTCAATATCACCGGATTCAAGCGCTGCGCGGGCGATGTTGGTACCACCCAGGTCAACCTTGTTGTCGACGGTTGCGCCTGCTTCCTCAAAAGCGGCGACCATCATCTCACCGAGAATCAGTTGCTCGTCGAAGTCCTTAGACCCGACGCTGACATCAATACCTGACAGGTCGTACTTGCTCAGGGTTCCGGTGCCGGCGGATGTTTCTCCGCCTTCTGCGGCACATCCTGCTACGGCGAATAGTGCTGAAGCGCCCACAAGGGCCATCACATTTCTTAGCGATTTCTTCATTAGTTCGGCATTCCTCCTCTAGTTTCGATATTTCAACCGTAGGGAAGCCCGCCATCGATGGCTAACTGAGTTGTCCATATATCAACAACCGCGTAGCGTGGTGTGATGCCCGCTCACACGTCCGGACTCGCCAGAGACCTTGAGGTTCTCGAGCTTCTGGGCACGCGCGGGGCTTGGGAGGACGGTGGCTATGGGGTTCAACAGATTGCCCACCTGTTGGGGCGAGACAAAGGCCAAATTTCCCGCGTCTGCCAAACCCTTCTGAAGTCAGGTCTGCTCAATCGAGACAGAGCAACCAAGAGGTACACGCTCGGCCACCACCTCTATGCGCTCGCCATGCGAACACAAGAGGCCCACTTAGCCCTACTCGCGCGACCTACCCTGCTTGACCTGATGGCGCGAGCGGAAGAATCTGCCCACCTCACAGTGTTGCGAGGTGGTGCCATCATGACAGTCCACACAGAGCTCGCCCAGCATCCCGAAAGGGATGACAGTTTTGACGGGGTCTCCATTCCGGCCCTCAAAACAGCCTCTGGGAGAGCAATTCTCGCAACATTCACCGACGAAGAGCTTTCTGCATGGTGGGAAGAACATGGTGAGGCTCGTGACGTTCCCGAGGATCTCCAAGCAGAGCGACCCCTCGAGCCTCCCCGCCTTCGACGACTGCGGGAAAAACCAGGAAGCATTCGAAGCTTCGAGTCACTGAAGCGCACCATCAAGACAACCCGGCGTCGAGGTTACGCAATCTCTGATGGTGAACTCACGCCCACCATCGTCGATGCGGCCGCCCCCCTAAGAAATGCGTACGGCGTTGTCCTCGGAGCCATCGCGGTGGGGGCAAGGAAGAGTCGCTTGAAAGATCGGTACCACGCTCTTGGGGCGTTGGTTGGAGAATCAGCGGAAGCCTTGTCGTGGGAGCTGGGCTGGCGACCCCAGTCCTAGACTCGGGGCATGGGACTACCGCATCGCGCAGTGCTTGCACCTCTGGTCGGTCTGGTCATCGGCTGGGCCTTCTTCATGTTTGCCGCTTGGTCAAACCTTTTCGTTCAGCCGGAATATGACGCGCAAGGGATGTGGCTCAACGACGGGCCCATCGTCAAACCCTCAACTTTCCTGTATTTGGCCGGAATCACCGCCTTTTCTCTCGCCTCCCTCCATGGCCTCAAGGTATCCGCGGCGCACAAAGCCACCCAAGAGACGCCCGATGGGCTGAGCATTGCTGCCTACCGACTAGGAAACCTCAGCGTGATCATTGCGCTGGCCGGGGGAGCGATTTTCGCGCTGACGAACTTCTTCTCTGCGTTTGGCGGCTCTACTGCTGAGGGATCGCTCACAGAGCGACTCCTTGGTGTGTATCTGCCGATTGTGTTAGCTACAGCGCTCGTGGTCACCACCCTCCTCTACGCCTTTGTTCTCCGGAAAGACAACACAGACGATTCTGGTTCCGAGGACAAGGGACTGAATGCGCGTCAGAAAGCGTTGGGCCTGGGCTATGCAATCCCGATCATTGCGGCCGCGGTTGCCGTCATCTTCGGGCTGGTCGTCTATGACATCACAGGCACGTCACTGGAGGCCTGGGTTTGGGTGATTATTCAGGTGATTATCGCGGCCGGCATCATTCTGGGAACCCGATACGCCCGACTGGCTAAGGCCGAGAAACCTGCGGCGCCTAAACCCCGAACAGCGTGGGCCAGTGGGGCCTGGAACTTGAACTTCGTGCTTTCGATCGTGTTCGGGGCCGTTGTATCCGTCATGGCGTTCACCTTCGGGATTGGTTCTTTTGAGGAGCTCCGGGACTACAACTTCGACTACGTCGGCTGGGAGATTGAGCCGTTCACCATGACGTGGTTTATTGGTGACTTTGCTCCAGCGTTAGTCCTCATCCTCCTAGCGACTATTGGTCTGTATTCGACCATCACCGAGAGGCACCGGACAGAGTCCGGGGCCTAGAGAGTCTCAGGAATCTCTTGGTCTTTCCGGAGCTTCCGTCGCACGAATTCTTGTCTCCGTCGGCTGGCCAAATAGCTGCCTGCCACCACAAGAGGCAGTCCGACAAACACACCCGTGGTGAGCTGCTCTCCTAGGAAGACAACACCCAAAACCACCGCAACAGCAAGGTTCACATAGGTAATCAGGCTTGCCCGGGCAGGACCAATCTCTCGGATGACAGCAAAGAAAATGACGAAGGCTAACGCTGAGCACACGGCGCCCAAGATGATGACAGAGGCCCATGCCTCGAGGCTCGGCACTCCCGCAATATCTTCTGGCAGGCTCACGGCGGCAAAAGGCGCATAGATCACGCTCACCATCGTGAGCGACACCGCGATCACCCCCAGCGTGGGAACCTCGCTGGGCATTCGATTAGCAATGATCGGAGCAACGGCATAGCCCACTGCCGCGGCCAACATCATCAGAACTGGCGCGAGAACCAGATCCCCCGAAAGAACATCAATACCGACGAGAGATAGGACTCCCGCAAATCCCACGACAAGTCCCAAGATCGTCAGGGGATGCCAGGCAGATTTGTCTCCCAAGAGACCCACGAGGAAAGCCGCGATGAAGGGCACCGTAGTAATCAGCAGGCCCGCCAAGCTTGAGCTAATGGTGCGCTCAGCCTCGGTAATGAGGAACCAAGGACCGACCATCTCGAGGAGCGCGAAGGCAAGAACCGCAGGCCACGCTTTCAAGGTAGGACGAATCATCCCGCGACTAATCGCAATGGGCATCAAAATGAGAGCACCCAAGAGGACCCTGAGGAACACGATGCTCGGGGTTTGGAAGTGGTCAATCGCAATCGCGATGAAGAAATACGGCGTGCCCCAAATGGTTCCCACAGCAAGGAAAAGGAGTAAAGCTTTACGAGGCACCAGGTCAGCGTAGTAGAGAAATCCAACGCCGGCGCGACGCCCCAAGAACGTTCCTCCGAGCCGCCGAGAACCCCTGATTCACAGGCCTAGACTGTGCCTGCTAGAGAAAGGATGCCGGTGATCGATACCAGCGTTCTGCTGCCGTTCATCCTGGCTTCTCTCGTCATCATCCTGTCTCCGGGTGCTGACACTTTTCTCCTCCTGCGCTTTGCCATCCGAGGTGGGCCGTCAGCAGGATTTGCCGCGATGGCTGGCATCCTTGCGGGCCTGTCCCTGGTATCTTTGCTCCTCATTTCAGGCATGGGGCTCCTCATTTCTCAGGTCCCCTTTGCGCTGGGAGTAGTCAACATCCTGGGTATTGCGGTTCTCCTGGTGCTGGCGGCTATCAGCACGAGAGCGGGCCTGATGCTAGTTCGCGTCCCCGTCGACAGCTCATCGGCTGTGCCTCACGGCTCAGACAAACCCTTTCGGCTGTCCTTGATAACCAACGTGACGAACCCGAAGGTCCTCATCTTCTATGTGGCTTTCTTTCCACAGTTCTTGGGACAAGCAGAAAGTGCGGTGCTCCAGCTCACGCTGTTAAGCGTGGCGTTCCTCATCGTCACCATCATTTGGCTAGTCCCGTTGGTATATGCCGCCAGCGCAGCTCGCAACTTTTTCCTTCGCCCTCGGGTAGCCGTTGCGATGGAGTTCACTGTCGCGGCGGTGTTTCTTCTGTTGGCGATTCTGCTCGCGATCAACCTTTAGGGAG
>CAZPBS010000003.1:1774-77496 GCA_964584925.1 uncultured Microbacteriaceae bacterium | reverse complement strand
TAGCCAGACCGGGGCTGTTTCGTCTACACATGCGGCCGCTCTCACGACTGTGAGGCGATGGCCCACGAGGTTCGCCACCGATGGCGTTCTCTTGTTCCGTGGTTCAGAGTATCACCACAGGCGTGCTTATGGGGGAAAAGTTTTGCCGGCTCGGGCGTAGAGTAAGCGCGTGCAACGCGGACTCCATTACCTCAGACGGTGGAGTCAACTCCTCTCCGGGCTTTTCCTTTTTGGTTTTGCCGCCGCGATGATGCTGCGAGCAAGTCTTGGTGTGGACCCTTGGACGGTCTTTGCAGAGGGTTTCCATGTCACCTGGGGCTTTGGCATCGGTTGGGTCATCGTGGTGAGCGGTCTCGTCGTTCTCTTGATTTGGATTCCGCTTCGACAAAGGCCGGGCATCGGAACAGTTCTCAACGCGCTCCTCGTGGGACCTTTCATGGAGGTTGGTCTCGCACTCGTGGAAACTCCGGAGAACTTTATTCAGCGAATGATCCTCTTTGCCGCTGGTCTTCTGATGATGGGGATCGCGAGTGGCCTCTATATCGGAGCTCGTTTTGGTCCCGGTCCCCGCGATGGACTGATGGTCGGTTTCAACGCTCGCTTTGGATACCCGATGTGGGCGGTGCGTAGCGTCGTGGAAGTCACTGTCTTGCTCATTGGCTGGAGCCTCGGTGGCAGCTTCGGTGTCGGAACTGTAATTTTCGCGCTCGCCATCGGGCCAATTGCCCAACGAGCAATCAGAGTGTTCCGGGTACCGGATTACTTAGCGAAAGACACCGGCAAGTAGAGGTCTTGCACCCGGTCTTCGAGAGCCGTGTGGTCGTTCCGCGTGAAAAGCCCACAGCGCACTCGCGTGCAATCGACATTCTCATCCGCGCTAGCGGGAATTTCGATGTAGGCGGTGAAGGATCCAGCTCCGCGGTCATCGAAACTGCGAGCTCCAAAAAGGCGCCACGCCCAGTCATCGTTCACCCAGTTTGATGCCGCGTACTCCACAGCACCCACGGTGGAATCGCCATCCTCTTCGGTGCTAGGAACTCCGCCCAGACATGGTCCTGGCTTCCCCCCGACAGAGTCGGGAACTTTGCACACAGCAACATAGATTCCTTTACTCGGGTCAAACCCAGAGCCCGAGACAATAAGGCGATCACCGGCGACAAGGGCAGAAAAATCTCTCTCCTCCCCGCTCTCAAAAGCTGCCTCCAGAGTTCGCGTGCGACCATCATCACCCGTGGCACTGACACTCGCGGGATAGCCCTCCACCTCGCGTTGTTGCCCTGATGAGCCCGCCGGTGAACTGGTCACAATCGGCACCACAATCCAGGCCGTGATGAGCGCTGCGACGACCACAATGATTCCCCCAGCCCACGCGAGAGCCCGGAACATCGGTCTCGTGGAGGAGGTCATTCGCTCAGTCTATTTCCGCAGGGAGAGTAGCCTTCGCGTGTGCGATTTCGCGAAATAGTGGCCGTAGCTCTCGGGGGCGGGCTGGGAACTCTCGCCCGAGTTGGCGCGCTCGAAGCTACCGAACACCTTGCCCAGGGCGAGATGCTGGCCACTCTGGCTGCGAACACTCTCGGCGCACTGGGCTTAGCTTTTGTGCTCACCAGAGGTCTCCCCGAGTTTCCTCACTGGCTTCGCTCGGGTATCACCGTGGGGTTTTTGGGCTCCTACACAACGTTCTCCGCGATTGCCCTGTTGACGGTCACGGAGACCATGGCATGGGGACTGGGATATCTCGCGGTGACACTCGTTTCCGGGATACTCGCCGTCCTGGTGGGGCGCACACTCGGTGTTGCGGCTCGCCGGGGAGGTCTCTCATGACCCCCTTTGTCTTGGCAGCGACGGTAGGACTTGGCGCAGTGGGAGCCGTTCTCCGCTGGCTCGTGATGCAGGCACTGCCCCATGCGCCCTGGTGGTCTCTGGGAATCGTCAACATCACCGGATCAGCAGCGATGGGTGTGATTGCAGCGCTTCCGGAGGGCTTCTGGTCCTACCCGCTCATGATCGGTCTCGCGGGAGGCCTCACCACGTTCTCCACGCTCGCGGTGCTGATGGTCCCCTCAAGTGCGGAGAACGTGGCACGACGCGTTGTGGCGCCTCTCGCGCTCCATGTTGTGGCCGGAGTGGTGGCCTGTGCTGCCGGATTTATCGGCACGACGGCGGTGCTCTAGGTCATCCAAGCCCCCAGCACTGCGTGATAAACTCCCTCCATTCTCTATCCCTGACACGGCAGGTTCTGGGCTTAGGAGCCCTCGTCGAAAGAAGCAAAGGGGTGACCGATGGGTCGCGGTCGGCAAAAAGCAAAGCACACTAAAGTGGCGCGCGAATTGAAGTATTACTCGCCAGACACAGACCTGTCGCAGCTCGAGAAAGAACTCGCCACTTCACAAGGCGATGATCAGTACGAAGACAAGTGGGCGGACTACGACGACGCCGAAGAAGAGTCTGCGTAAGCTCCGACCAGCCGGATTGCGCCACCCTCAACACCCTTAGCGCTCGTGACGGTGTCGTCTGACACTTCTCCCGCGCTCTCGCTAACAACGCCGACCTGCCATGCCTGGTGGCCTGAAGCGCGCAACGTCGCTGTCACTGCTGAAGCTTCTGCGGCGTCCACCACAGCCACCATGCCAATCCCCATATTCCAGGTGTCCTCGACCTGACCCAGGGTGAAGCCACCAGCGTCAGCGAGCACCTGCATGACAGTGGGTGGCGACCAGGTCGAGCGGTCGACATCGATAGCGTGACCTTGGGGGATGACGCGCGAAAGGTTTTGGGCTAAACCACCACCGGTCACGTGGCTCAGCATGTGAAGGGCGCCGGGGTGAGCAGTCGCGAGCTCAAGAATCGAGCTGGTGTAGAGCATGGTGGGCTCGAGCAGCTCGAGACCCAACTCACGGGAAAACTCAGGTCTCGTGACGTGAAGGTCCCACCCCTGATCGGCGACAATTTTTCGCACCAAGGAGAAGCCGTTGCTGTGGAGGCCGCTGGAAGCCATCGCGATAACCGCATCGCCGGCTCGAACCTTAGCGGGGTCAAGCATGTCGCCAGCTTCAACAACACCGGTAGCAGCTCCGGCGACGTCATAGTCGTCGGGGTCCAAGAGTCCGGGGTGCTCGGCTGTCTCTCCGCCGACCAATGACACACCGCAACTCGCCGCGGCCTCCGCAATTCCTCGAACGATGGCGGCAATTCGCTCAGGGACAACACGGCCGCAAGCAATGTAGTCAGTCATAAACAGGGGCGTCGCTCCGACGACGACGATGTCATCGACGACCATGCCCACAAGATCCCAGCCAATGGTGTCGTGGACATCCATTGCCTGGGCGATCGCGACTTTAGTGCCCACGCCATCTGTCGACGTGGCAAGGACTGGATGGGTATAGGACGTGAGGAATGACGCGTCATAGAGCCCCGCAAATCCGCCCACGCCACCCATGACACGAGACGAATGACTACCCAGGACTGCGGCTTTCATGAGCTCGACGGCCCGATCACCAGCCGAGGTGTCCACTCCACTCGATTGATAGGGGGAGGGCTCACTCACACCCCAATCCTAAGGCAGTGGCCGCGAGTGCATTGTGGATAACTTTGACGGGGGCGCCAACAAGGCTTCTAGCCTTCGACCATGACACAGCAGACTGCGACTCGAACGGCCACCTTCTCTGCCACCACCTCCTGCGGTGGAGGAACCCCTGGCGACCCCTGACCCGCCCTCGTCCTCTACCCCTGCAGCCCCCACTTCTGATAGCCCTCCAGCAGAGGTGACTATCGCTCCGGTGCCCTCGGAGCCAGCTCTTGTGAGAACTCCCGTGGAACAAAGCTTTGACATTCCTGTCGTCCTCCCTCCTGTGATGGAGAGCACCCCCGAAATCCCCGAGCCGCCCTCCGAAGAAAGAGTGCCCCGGAGCGTGGGAGAAGTGGGGTCCCAGATTCCTGAGCCCTTGGGTGCAGGGGTGTGGCTGGGAGTGGGAACGGGTGTCCTTGCGGGCGGTGGAATTCTCGCCGCCCTGCGACGCCGATTCGCTCGCACTCGGAGCACTGCCGTCGACAGTTCGGGGCGTATCGACTGACCTCGCGATTGCCCGGTAGGCTTGCCTCAACATCGGCTGTAAGACGAGGAGATACCCCCTTCAATGTGCGGGATCGTGGGAATCGTATCGTCGTCACCCGTCAACCAACAGGTGTATGACGCACTTGCCCTTCTGCAGCACCGAGGGCAAGACTCCACCGGTATTGCGACCTCCGATGAGCACACGTTGCATATCCACAAGTCCAAAGGTCAGGTGCGCGAGGGATACCGCACCCGCGACATGCGCACACTTGTGGGAACCATTGGCCTGGGCCATGTGCGCTACGCAACCAGGGGTAATGCCAAAAAAGAGCAAGAGGCGCAACCGTTCTACGTGAACGCTCCGTATGGAATTGTGCTGGTCCATAACGGGAACCTCACCAACACCCGTGAGCTCACCAAGGAATTGGCAGAGAAGGACCGCCGGCACCTGAACACCACGTCCGACACGGAAATGCTGGTCAACGTTTTAGCCAGCGAGTTGCAGTCAGCCGAGTCGGGAACGTCGTTCACTTCCGAGACCGCTTTTGATGCGGTGACAGCTCTGCATAAGCGAGTCGAGGGCTCCTACGCTGCTATTGCCGTCATCGCTGGTCACGGAATTTTGGCATTCCGAGACCCCTTCGGGATTCGGCCGCTGATTCTGGGGCGCCGACAGGCAGGGCTTGTGGGCGACGAATGGATCGTGGCGAGCGAATCGCTTGTTCTGGAAGCATCCGGGTATGAGATTGTGCGCGACGTCGAACCTGGCGAGGCCATCTTTATCTCCCGGGAAGGAACCCTCTACTCGCAGCAGTGCGCAGAGAACCCTCGATTGGTGCCCTGCTCCTTTGAATACGTTTACCTCGCCAGACCCGACTCCATCATGAATGGGATCTCCGTCTATGAGGCCAGGCTTCGCCTGGGCGACAAGCTTGCGGACACCATTGCGCGCTATGCCCCCACCGACAGCATCGACGTCGTGATGCCCATCCCTGATTCCGCACGTCCCGCAGCCATGCAGGTGGCCAGGAAACTCGGGATTGAGTACCGCGAAGGCTTCTACAAGAACAAGTACGTTGGGCGAACTTTCATCATGCCCGGCCAGGCCCAACGAACGAAGAGTGTTCGACAGAAGTTGAACGCGATGTCGAGTGAGTTTGCGGGCAAGAACGTTTTGATTGTGGACGACTCCATTGTCCGGGGAACAACGTCACGAGAGATTGTGGAAATGGCTCGTGAGGCAGGAGCCAAGAGTGTCACCTTCACCTCGGCAGCGCCTCCTGTTCGTTTCCCTCACGTCTATGGCATCAATATGCCGAACAAGGGTGAGTTGGTTGCCGCGGGTCGGAGTATTCCCGAGATTGCCCGCGAGATTGGGGCGGACCACCTGATCTATCAAGAGGTTGAGGACATGCGTGACGCCATTATCGAAGGCTCCGATGTCACCGAACTCGATATGAGTTGCTTCACCGGTGAGTACGTGACCGGAACCGTGAGCGATGACTACCTCGCATGGGTGGAAACTAACCAGACCAGTTAGTCCTCACGTCCCTCTTCGCGAGCCATGACGGTTTCTGTGACTTTCCGCTTGGAGCGCAGGTCCAGAATCAGCCAGAGAACTATCCCGACGGCAATGGATCCGGTAATCCCATAGAGCGAGAAGTAGGCGAACAACGCTCCAAAGCCTACCGACGGGTCCGCCTCATAGAGTCCCGTCAGAATCAGGGTCCCCACAAACCCTAGAAAACCGAACACCACGACAAAGGCCGAGAGTCGAGGTGAGCGTCGTATAGTGACTCTCTGCTCGGGTGCAGGATCCGGGGTGGCCATGGTCTCAGGGTAACGGGACTACCGGTAACCAGGCTGAGAGATTTGAGCGCTCTCCCGAGGCGTTAATGAGTCCTTCGGAGAGCTGGCGCTCAAAGGTCGCAGACCCTGTGGCAATCTCTAGCCACACCGCGGGAGCCATCTCGACAACTGCGGGGGGAGTCCCTCTGGTGTGGGTAGGCCCGTCGATAGCCTGCACTGCTCCCCACGGTGGAACACGAACCTCCACACTCGAGCCCGGTGCCTTCTGACGGAGTATCTGCAGGGTGAAACGAACGGCGAGTGCTTCATCATCGGGCGTGTGAACACCGTCGCCCCATCGCCTCAGCGCTTCCGTTCCAGCGTCATCAGAGATCCTTCGGGCTGCCACGTCTCACACGCTAGCAATCTCCCGCGGGTAGGGTAAGCGCGTGAAGATTTTGGTCATCGGGTCAGGCGCCAGAGAGCACACCATCATCAAAGCTCTTCGTCGCGACACCGAGGAGCACGACATCTTGGCCGCTCCCGGTAATGCCGGAATTTCTGCCGATGCGGAGATTGTCGGCCTAAATCCTGCCAACCCCAAAGTCGTCACCGAGTTTGCCGTTACTTCTGATGTGGACTTGGTCGTCATCGGACCAGAGGCTCCGCTCGTAGCGGGAGTCGCTAACGCACTGCGGAAAGCAGGGGTTGCGGTTTTTGGCCCCGACAAAGAGGCAGCCGCCATCGAAGGATCAAAGTCTTTTGCGAAGGACATCATGGCAGCCGCCGGTGTTCCCAACGGCAAAGCGTGGACTGTGTCCACGGAGGACGAGCTCACCGCGGCTCTTGATGCATCCGGTTCCCCGTATGTAGTCAAAGCTGACGGGCTTGCTGCGGGTAAAGGAGTGTTGGTGACAGAGGACAGGGAGGCTGCAATCGAGCACGCCACCTTCTATCTCCAGCATGGGGATGTCCTGGTCGAAGAGTTTCTCGATGGTCCTGAGGTTTCGTTGTTCTTCGTCAGCGATGGTCAGCGGATTGTTCCCCTCAGCCCAGCTCAGGATTACAAACGAGCCTTCGATGGCGATGAGGGCCCCAACACGGGTGGAATGGGCGCATACTCTCCCCTCCCGTGGCTTGAGGATGGCTTTGTGGAGAGTGTGACCACCACGATCGCCCAGCCGGTAGTGGACGAGCTTGCCCGACGTGGAACACCGTTCATTGGTCTCCTCTACTGCGGTCTTATTGTCACCGAGGATGGCGTCAAGGTCATCGAGTTCAATGCACGCTTTGGTGACCCTGAGACTCAGGTAGTGCTCGCCCGCCTGGAATCACCACTGGCCCCCTTGCTCTACGCGGCAGCCACAGAAATGTTGGACAGTGTCGAGCCTCCCCGCTTTAGCGACCAGTGTGCACTGACCGTGGTGTTGGCAAGCGAGGGTTATCCCGAGAACCCACTGACAGGTCGAGAGATCGTGGGGTTGGACACTCTTCCGACCGACCCGCACGTCAGCATTGCCCATGCCGCAACAGCGTGGGATGGATCTGACCTCCTGGCGACCGGCGGTCGAGTGATGAGTGTGATCGCGACGGGTGCCACTTTTGCTGACGCAAGGAAGTCGGCGTATGACACGTTGGAGAGCATTAGTTTGGAGGGCTCACACTATCGTCGTGACATCGCCCTGCGCGTTGTCTCATGACCGAACTGACGGGCTGGACTCCGGTCTACTCAGGCAAAGTTCGAGAGCTGTATATTCCCCAAGCGGCATCTACCGTCCGGGATGCGGACAAGCTTCTGATTGTCGCGACAAACAGGGTCAGTGCCTTTGACCACATTCTCACCCCAGAAATACCTGGCAAGGGCGCCATTCTCACCTCCCTCACGCGCTGGTGGTTCACACAGCTCTCAGATGTTCCCAACCATCTCACCGGCGAGGACCCACCCCAGGAGATTGCGGATCGCGCAATGGTGGTGGAGCCTCTGGAGATGTTCCCCGTGGAATGCGTTGTCCGTGGATATCTCGCGGGAAGTGGTTGGAGGGAGTACCAGGCAACATCTCGGGTGTGTGGCGTCGAACTCCCTCCGGGTCTATCCGAGGGCGATGAACTTCCCGAGCCGCTCTTTACCCCTGCTACCAAGGCAGCCGTGGGCGATCACGACGAAAACATTTCGTTTGACCAGATGGCAGAGCTTGTTGGCTCTGAGGATGCGGCATCACTTCGAGACCTCAGTCTCTCTTTGTATTCTCGAGCTCGGGATATTGCTTTCAAGCGGGGGGTCATCCTGGCTGACACGAAGTTCGAATTTGGGCGGCACCGAAACACCGGTGCCATCACACTCGGCGACGAGGTCCTCACCTCCGATAGCAGTCGGTATTGGGATGGCGAGTTATATTCCAAAGGGGGAATAAATCGTCTCGATAGCTTCGACAAACAACTCATTCGCAACTGGTTGCAGGAGAACTGGAATCAGGAAGGGTCCCCTCCCACCCTGCCCGCGCATCTCGTGGACCACACGATGGATCGCTATCGCGAACTCTTTCAGCGCCTTACCGGGAAAGCAGTCGACAATTTAGTGTGATGGCACTCAATCCCCCACCTCAGGCCTTGGCTGCGCCCACGCTGGCACACCGGGCAGCGTGGCCTGTTGCGTTGGGGTTGAGTCCCCTGCTCTACGCGCAGGGAAAGTGGGTGCGTAGGCAGGTTCCGAGGCTTCCGCACGCTCCCAGTCCCTGGGAAGGCGAGAGGCCCGGTCCGTCTCCGCTCTCGATTCTGGGTGTCGGTGACTCCACCATTGCTGGGGTAGGAGTGAAGGACCCGCTCCACGGGCTCGTGCCACAGTTTTCACTCGCCCTTCACGAGAAGACCCAGCGAGGTGTGTCCTGGCGATCCGTCGGCGAGAGCGGTGCGACCTCAAAAGACATCCTGGGTCGGTTCCTCGCCCCGGCATTATCTTCTCCGGCCGATGTGGTGATTGTCTCCCTCGGCGCGAACGACGCTAAGGATCTGAAGCCCCTGGGCGCTACGGTGTCTCGTTTTGAGCGTCTGCTGAAGGTTCTGCACGATGGGCACCCCGAGGCTGTGCTGATCTTCTCGTCACTTCCAGCGTTTTATCTGTTCCCCACGTTGCCCCAACCGCTTCGCGCAATTATCTATGCCCACGCTCAAGCCATTGAGCGGTCCATCCGTCCCATAATCGAGTCATTCCCTTTCGCCATGATGTCCCCTCCTCCGACCGGATATCACGACACTTTTTTCGCGGTGGATGGATTCCATCCGAGCGAGGACGGGTATCGAGACTGGGCTCGCTTTGCCCTCGAGGACGCTCTCGAGCGTGGCGCACTGGAGGCGTTGAGCGCTCGATAGACTGAAGGAGCTGTGTACTGCGGAGCCAAGTTCTCGGAGCGTGATTAGTGGCCATCATCGTCGTAGAAGTCATGCCCAAGCGCGAACTCCTCGATCCAGCAGGTAAAGCCGTTCTCGGAGCTTTCCACCGCAGCGGGATTGAGGGCTTCCACGAAGTGCGCATCGGCAAGCGCTTCGAGCTTCACGTGGATGGTCCAGTGACTGAGTCGCACCTGGCTGACGCCCGAAAGATGGCGGACGACCTGCTCTCGAATGGCGTGATTGAAGACGTTTTGGACGTTCGGGTGGAGGACTCCCCGGCATGAGAGTCGGGGTCGTCACTTTTCCTGGATCACTCGATGATCGTGACGCGCTCCGCGCCGTCCGTTTAGCCGGCGGTACGCCTGTCCCCCTGTGGCATGGCACGCATGACCTCGAGGGCGTTGATGCCCTCATTCTTCCCGGAGGCTTTAGCTACGGGGATTACCTTCGCTGTGGGGCGATTGCCGCACACTCGCCGATCATGTCGGAGGTCGTGAGCGAGGCCAAGAAGGGGCTCCCGATTCTGGGTATCTGTAACGGCTTCCAGATTCTGGTGGAAGCCGGGCTCCTCCCCGGTGGGCTAGTGCGCAACGATCACGGAGATTTCATTTGTCGGGACCAGAAACTGCGGGTGGAGAACACCGAAACTGCGTGGACAAGCGGGTATGACCTCCACCAAGAAATCGTGATCCCCCTCAAGAACGGTGAGGGTGGGTTCATCGCGGACGATGAATCCCTCAAGCGAATTGAAGGCGAGAGCCTGGTGGCTTTTCGCTACCTGGAGGTCAACCCGAATGGTTCCGCACACGACATCGCTGGTCTGCGCAACGAGACGGGACGGATTGTGGGGCTCATGCCTCACCCCGAGCACGCCGTGGAGGCCGGCTTTGGTCCTGACACTGATGTGGCAATGAAGTCTGGTACCGATGGTCTCGCGATGTTCCAGTCCGTTCTGACTCAGGTGGTGAACGCGTGACCAGGACACCGGGAACCCTCTATCGGGTCATGGCACTGGCCGAAATGGCGACCTGGACTCTCCTCATCATCGCTATGGTGGCCCGTTACGGGTTCGCCTACGACGGCCCGCTGTTTTTTGTGGCGGGGCTCAGCCACGGAATCATCTTCCTGGCCTATTGCGTGACCGCGGTCATTATCGGCATCAACCTGCGCTGGGGTTTTGGGACCATCGCGTTGGCCATCCTCTCGGCTATTCCGCCGTGGGTCACCTGGCCCTTCGATCGGTGGCTCGAGAAAAAGAACAAGCTCGAGGGTGAGTGGCGCCTCGAGGATTCCGGTGACCCCCGCGATCAACATTGGGTTGATCGCTGTGTTCGTCTCGGCCTTCGTCACCCCGTCTGGTCGTTCGTCATTATCGTGCTGGGAATGGCGCTCGCGATCAGCGTGTTGCTGGCACTCGGCTCACCCACCGAGTGGGGTGGTGAGTGATGACTGTTGATTCTGTGTCCCATGCAGAGAGCAGCCCAGAGAAAGAGCAGCCCTATGAGGCGCTTGGTCTGAAAAAAGATGAGTACGAGGAAATTCGTCGCCTCCTAGGCCGTAGGCCTACATCTGGCGAACTAGCGATGTATTCGGTGATGTGGAGCGAGCACTGCTCCTATAAGTCCTCCAAAGTTCACCTTCGCCAGTTTGGCCAAAAAGTCACCGACGATATGCGCACCCACCTCATGGTCGGCATGGGGGAAAACGCTGGAGTTGTTGACATCGGGGAAGGCTGGGCAGTCACCTTCAAGATTGAGAGCCACAACCACCCGAGCTTCATCGAACCGTTCCAGGGAGCCGCAACCGGGGTGGGCGGAATCGTTCGCGACATCATTTCTATGGGGGCCAGGCCTGTCGCGGTCATGGATGCCCTGCGCTTTGGAGCACTGGATCACCCCGACACCCAGCGGGTTGCGCCGGGCGTTGTCAGTGGCATCAGCTTTTACGGCAATTGTCTAGGCCTTCCCAACATCGGTGGTGAAACGTGGTTTGACGCGATTTACCAAAACAACCCTCTGGTGAATGCCTTGGCGGTGGGAGTTCTCCGACACGAAGACCTCCACCTCGCCAACGCCAAAGGTGCCGGCAACAAAGTGGTCCTCTTCGGGGCTCGAACCGGAGGAGATGGAATTGGTGGAGCTTCCATCCTCGCCAGCGAAACCTTCGATGATGGTGGGCCCACCAAGCGCCCCGCTGTTCAGGTGGGGGACCCGTTTGCAGAAAAAGTGCTCATTGAGTGCTGCTTAGAGCTCTTCCACGAAGGTGTTGTAGAAGGTATTCAAGACCTCGGAGCCGCAGGAATTAGTTGCGCCACATCAGAACTCGCGGCGAACGGCGACAGTGGCATGGAGGTCACTCTCGACCATGTCCTCTTGCGCGATGACACCCTCACCGCGGAAGAGATTTTGATGTCGGAGAGTCAAGAGCGCATGATGGCGATTGTTCGCCCGGAGAAACTTGATGACTTCCTCGCCATCACCGCCAAGTGGGAGGTGGAGACCAGTGTGTTGGGCGAAGTCACGGACACCGGTCGACTGATCATCCACTGGCAGGGTGAGACCATCGTCGATGTTGACCCCAAAACTGTGGCCATAGATTCACCGGTCTATGAGCGCCCCTACCACCGGCCCGCATGGCTGGATGGAGTCCAGGCAGACACGGTGTTGGGAAAGCCTCGAGCACAAACTCCCGAAGAGTTGAGGGATCAGGTCACTCAGGTTCTCTCATCACCCAACCTGGCGAACCCCGAGTGGATCACCAACCAATACGACCGCTACGTCATGGGCAACACTGCACTGGCGTTCCCCGATGACGCAGGGATGATTCGAGTCGACGAAGAGTCAGGCCTCGGGGTCGCTCTGGCAACAGATGCCAATGGCCGATACAGCTACCTGGACCCCTACACGGGGGCGCAATTGGCCCTATCGGAGGCTTACCGCAATGTCGCAGCCACTGGGGCTAACCCCCGCGCTGTCAGTGATTGCTTGAACTTTGGAAGCCCTGAGGATCCTGAGGTGATGTGGCAGTTTGCCGAAGCCGTTCGCGGCTTGGCGGATGCCTGCATGGAACTCGGAGTTCCGGTCACTGGCGGCAACGTGAGCCTTTACAACCAAACGGGGACCACTCCCATTCATCCCACTCCAGTGGTGGCCGTCATGGGAGTCATCGACACTGTGGAGCGCCGACTGCCGAGCGGCTGGCAGGACGATGGCGAGAATCTTTATCTGCTGGGCGCCACCCGAGCAGAGCTTGACGGATCAGCCTGGGCTGGCGTGATTCATAATCACCTGGGAGGCATGCCCCCAGCACCTAATCTTGCGGCCGAAAAGGCTTTGGCGGGTCTCATGGTGGTCGCTGCAAAAGATGGGCTGGTGACCAGCGCCCACGATGTTTCCACCGGGGGACTTATTCAAACGTTGGTGGAGGGCGTGTTGCGTCGAGGAGTGGGCGCCCGGGTGTGGCTCTCTGAAGTGATGGAGGATGGCGACCTGGACATCAGCGAGGCGTTGTTCTCGGAGTCCGTGGCACGAATGGTCGTGAGCGTTGCCCGCGAAGACGACGTCAAGTTCCGCGGGTTGTGTGAGGGTCGAGGGGTACCAGTGGCCAGAGTGGGTGTGACCGATGTATCACTACGGGGCCTCGACGTTGCCGACCACTTCAGCTTCGACCTGGAAGAACTTGATGCCCTTCACCGAGGAACCCTCCCTAGCGTCCTCGGTCCCGTGGTCGGATATCAGCGCTGACCGCAGTCTCGCGCTGGAGTGTCCCAGGACCCCGGTACGGTGGAATAACTCATGATTGACTCCTCACGCTTCCTCGTGTCCTCCTCTGATTACGAAGCTTGGCTTGCCGTTCGGGCTGGCGGAGTCACAGCAACAGCCGTATCGAAAGCGGTCACGCCCGACGGATTCCGGGAAGTGCTTGCCCAGATACGAAATCCCACCCCGATTCCCGACAACGACTACATGCGTTTTGGTCGAGAGCAGGAAGCGTCTCTGATCGAGAAGCTCGCCACACAGTTCGAGCTCGAGCCCAACGATTGGCTTATCGCTAAGGACGCTCAAGAGTTGCGCTGGCAGATGGCCACTCCCGATGGGCTCTCGCCCGGTCACGACTTGATTGCAGAGGTCAAAACCACCGGGCGCGATTGGGGTGAATGGCGGCACGTTCCGGGGAACTACCACCGTCAAGTTCAGTGGCAGCTTTATGTGACTGGAGCCAGCGCCTGCGTTTTTGGCTGGATGTTGCGTGAGAAGAAGAATGGCGAAATGGTGCCCGGCTGGCCTGGACCCAAGTTTGTGGTCGTGGAGAGAGATGACGCGCTCATTGAGCGACTCATAGAGGTTGCTGGCAACCTCTATCGTGAGTTACCCCTCGCCGCCAGCTAGCTCCTGATGGTGCTGAATCACTTCAGCAAGGATGAACCCTAGAAACTTTTCGGCAAATTCGGGATCCAAGTCAGCGTCCTTCGCAAGATTCCTCAGACGCTCTATCTGCGCAGCTTCGCGAGAAGGATCCGAGGGAGGCATGGAGAGATCAGCCTTCAGCTTTCCCACCTGTTGGGTCGTGCGAAAACGCTCCGCAAGCAAATGGACGAGTGCCGCATCAATGTTGTCGATGCTTTTGCGCAGCTGATGAAGCTCAGGGGGAATCGAATCCATAGAGCGACCCTACCGAGCCGACAAGCCCGGTGCTAGTCCAGCAGGGCGTGACGAGTGATAATGGCGTCTCGTGCCGGACCCACACCAATAGCGGAGATCCGCGCCCCACTCATTCCCTCGACAGCGAGAACATAATCGCGCGCGTTCTGGGGGAGGTCGTCGAACTCTCGCGCACCGGAAATATCTTCACTCCAGCCGGGAAAGTATTCGTAGATGGGCTTTGCGTGGTGGAAGTCGGATTGCGACCACGGAATTTCTTCGACACGCTCACCGTCGACCTCATAGGCGACGCATACCGGTATTTTCTCAAGTCCTGTGAGGACATCGAGCTTGGTGAGGACGAAGTCAGTCACGCCATTAATTCGAGCGCTATAGCGGGCAATGGGCGCGTCATACCAACCACACCGCCGGGGACGGCCAGTTGTGGTGCCAAACTCGTGACCGTTCTTGCGCAAGAACTCCCCAAACTCATCATCGAGCTCTGTAGGGAAAGGTCCCGAGCCAACCCGGGTTGTGTATGCCTTGACGATCCCGATCACTGTTGCCAACCGCCACGGAGCGATACCGGCTCCCGTTGCCGCTCCACCTGCAGTCGCGTTGGAGGAGGTAACAAAGGGATACGTCCCGTGGTCGACATCCAACATGGTTGCCTGCCCACCCTCGAAGAGGACCGTCTTTCCCTCTTCCAGGGCAGTGTGTAACAGCAGCGCCGTGTCCTGGACCATCGGACGGAGTCGTTCTGCATAGGACAGCAGGTCGTTCACGACCTCGTCGACTTCAATCGCGCGACGGTTATAAATCTTCACCAACAGGTGGTTTTTTTGATCGAGGGCACCTTCGACCTTCTGGCGCAGAATGCCCTCGTCGAAGATGTCCTGGACTCGAATCCCAACACGGTTGATCTTGTCCGCATAGGTGGGACCAATTCCTCGTCCCGTGGTGCCGATTTGGCGCTTCCCCAGGAAGCGCTCGGTTACTTTGTCGAGCGTGCGGTGGTACTGAGTAATGATGTGGGCGTGTGAGCTAACGACCAGCTTGGAGACATCAATCCCTCGGGCGCTCAGCGCGTCGAGCTCCTCAATCAACACCTCAGGGTCAATGACCACACCGTTGGAAATGACCGGAATCACGCCAGGGGTCAAGATTCCCGAGGGAAGCAGGTGGAGTGCATACTTCTCGTCGCCAATGACGACGGTGTGACCGGCGTTGTTGCCCCCGTTGAATTTGACGACATAGTCAATGCGGTCTGCGATGAGGTCTGTGGCTTTACCTTTACCCTCATCGCCCCATTGGGCTCCCACAATCACTACGGCAGGCATTGGTTTCCTTTGCTAAGGCCTGAACAACTTGCCAAGTCTACCGATTACCCCACAATCTGGCCCGTCTCACTTCTTCCAGGACCCCAAAATGGGACATAACCCAGTTGGTCGTTCGGCTGGAGAGCTCCTCCCTTCCGAGAGAGTCAGCTCTGCGATAAATCGGCATGAGTCATCACCCAGCGGTGCATGATGATGGCAGCAGCTGCGCTGGCATTGAGTGAACGCGTGGATCCAAACTGGGTGATTTCCACCGCCATGTCGGCCGCTTCGAGTGCTTCAGGAGAAAGACCCGGTCCTTCCTGCCCGAAGAGAATGATGCAATCACGGGGCAGAGTTGTCGTTTCGATGGGGTGTGAGCCCTCCACGTTGTCAACGGCAACAATCGGGAGTTCATGAGTCGTGGCATACGCCACCAGATCCTCCATAGTGGGGTGGTGCAGGACACGTTGATACCGGTCAGTGACCATCGCTCCTCGCCTATTCCAGCGCTTCCGGCCGACAATATGCACGGTGTCAGCCAGAAACGCATTGGCGCTGCGCACGATAGAACCGATGTTGAGGTCATGTTGCCAGTTTTCGATGGCCACGTGAAAAGGGTGCCGTTTGGTGTTCAAATCCTCGATGATCGCGTCCATCGACCAGTAGCGATACTTGTCAACAACATTTCGTGAGTCACCCTTGTCCAATAATTCCGGGTCGTAGTGATCGCCTGTCGGCCGCTCTCCTTGCCACGGTCCCACGCCCCAGGTGGTGGCTTCGGGATGGGGGTTGTCTTCCAGCACTCACCTAGCCTAGGCACCCTTTCGATAACCTGTCCCCTGTGCCTGATTCCGACTTTCGCCCCGAGGGCCCCTCGCGCCTTCTCGCAGGCGACAATGTGGAGTTGATGAAGTCACTGCCCGATGGTTCCTTCACCCTCATTTACATGGATCCGCCTTTCAACACAGGTCGAACCCAGCAACGAACCACATCCTCTGTCGTAGCGTCATCGGATTCTTCTCGCCACGGTTTTGGCGGCCGCACCTACGATTTCACCCTCGAATCCATCACCAGTTACGACGATTCCTTCGCCGATTACTGGGCATTTCTCGGGCCAAGGTTGGTCGAAGCCTGGCGCCTGCTCTCACCCGAGGGCACCCTTTATGTCCACCTCGATTGGCGAGAGGTGCACTACGCGAAGGTTGCGCTAGACCAGATTTTCGGTCGTGACCATTTTCTGAACGAGATCATCTGGGCCTACGACTACGGCGCTAAGTCAAAAACTCGCTGGCCCACAAAACACGACACCATCCTGGTGTACGTCAAAGATCCCACGGCCTACATTTTCAATAGTGACGAGATCGACCGTGAGCCCTATATGGCCCCCGGTCTCGTGAGTGCAGAGAAAGCGGCCAGGGGGAAACTTCCCACCGATGTTTGGTGGCACACAATCGTGTCCCCCACGGGGAAAGAAAAGACCGGCTACGCCACACAAAAGCCCTTAGGAATCCTCACGCGCATCATTCGAGCCTCATCCAAGCCAGGGGACTGGGTTCTGGACCCGTTCGCGGGTAGTGGCACCACCGGCCACGCAGCGGGCGAACTGGGCAGGAAGTTTGTGGTGATGGATTCGAATCCCGAAGCTCTCGACATCATGGGACAAAGACTTGCCCCTTACCTGTCCTAGCGCAAAGAGGTCGTGAAGGTCTCCCCGCTCTCGGAATAGACAAAGCAGTAGACCCCACGCTCACCCGCATCCCACTGAGTACTACTCACGGGGTAGGCGTAGGCGGTGCGTAAATCTGAGAAATTTTTGGCGACCTCGATGTCAATCAGATCGCGAACATCACACGCTTCGCGCGCTGCGGCGAGAACAGCGGCATCACCGGGGTAGGGCTCCTCGGGGTCCACGGAGAGAAGTTCTGCGTGCACAACTTGGGCTGTGTGGGGGGAGCTACATCCCACCACCTGGAACTCCTCAGCGAAGGCATCAGAGAACTGGGAGAGACACTCTCCGCCACGAAGTTCACGCCACTCCCATAACCCTGGAGCGAGGCTGGGTGGGCTCAAATCTGGGAATTCCACCTCGGGAGGTGCCATGTCCACGACCTCAGCAACTACGTCTTCCCCGGGTGCCCCCACGCTCTGACCCCAGAGAAAGGCCACAACCCACAGTCCCAGAGTGACGAGTGTTCCGATCACCCACAGGCTGACGAAAATAGTCTGGCCACGGGGAGTGTCGGTGAGGCGGGGTTTTGGGGGTGTGCTCTCGGGCTGGATCTGGTCACTCATTCACAAACCCAGGTCGCCCAGTCCTAGAGCTGCTCGGTAGGGATACCCTGCATCTTCGATCACGCGGTCCGCACCGGTGTTGCGGTCGACCACCACACACACAGCGACTACTTCGCCTCCGGCTTTCTCGATGGCTCGCGCTGCCGTCAAAGGGGATCCACCCGTAGTAGAGGTGTCCTCCACCACGACAATGCGCTTTCCTCGGACATCTGGTCCCTCAATCTGGCGACCTCGACCATGGTCTTTGGGCTCTTTTCGCACCACGAGTGCGTCATACGTCTTTCCGACGAGGACTCCTCGATGCATAATCGCAGAGGCGATGGGGTCAGCGCCCATCGTGAGCCCCCCAATGGCATCGATTGGTTCAAACTCGTTCAGTAATTCGAGCATCACCTCGCCAATCAGTGGAGCGACTCGATGATCGAGGCTTACCTGACGGAGGTCGATGTAAAACGACGCCTTTTGTCCACTGGTCAGAGTGAAATCTCCGTGGTGTACAGCCTCCTCGGAGATGAACTTGATGAGCTGTTCTCTCGCGCTGGCCACAGCACCAGTCTAGCTCCGCGCTTTAGGCTTGCCTCATGAGAATCGCGACCTGGAACGTCAACTCCATTCGAACCAGGAAAGCATTCGTCATTGATTTTCTGCACAACGCCGACATTGATGTCGTCCTCATGCAAGAAACAAAATGCCGAGACGATCAGTTTCCTCTCGAGGATTTTGAGAGCGCGGGTTATGAGGTCGCCCACTTTGGCCTGAACCAGTGGAATGGCGTCGGGATAGCATCCCGGCTTCCCCTCGAGGACATCGAGCAGGGGTTCCCCGGAATGCCAGGATTCACCAAGAACCCTGAGGAGGAACCTGCGACTGAGGCCCGTGCCATTTCCGCCACGGTGGACGGATTACGACTGTGTTCGGTCTATGTTCCCAACGGTCGCGCACTCGACGATCCACATTTGGATTACAAGCTCCGGTGGCTCGAGGCATTGGGGGAGCACTACCGCTCCTATCAAGACCAACCAGGCGCACTCCCGGTCGCCATCGGCGGAGACTTCAACGTCGCTCCCCTGGACTCCGACGTTGGGGACCCAGCCTTCTTGGTGCAAGGAACTACCCACACTTCGGATCTGGAGCGCACCGCTCTCCAGGATTTCTTGCACCGCGCTGGGCTACAGGACACGGTACGTCCACTTGTTCCCACCGGCTATACCTACTGGGATTACAAGCAGGGGAAGTTCCCGAAAGACCACGGGATGCGGATTGACTTCATCTTTGGCTCAGAAAACTTTGCCTCGCAGGTCACCCACGCATCCATCGAGCGTGACCAACGACAGGGTGATGGCCCCAGTGATCATGTTCCCGTGGTGGTCGAGGTGGGCGCAGAAGACGACTTCGATCGCCCGATGGTCTTCTAGACCGGAGCCAACAGGAAAGCCAAGCCCATCAGAATGGGCAGGGAGACCAGCGTTGTGAGAACCACGGAATCACGGGCCAACGGTGTGGCCACACCATAGCGTTGGGAATAGTTGAACACGTTTTGTGCACTCGGTAGTGCCGCAAGAATCACCACCGTAAACAGCGCGTGTGGCTCCAGGGCAAAGACAAAAACCCCCAACAGCCACGCAATCAAGGGCATGACCGTCAGCTTGATAATGGCTGCCACCGTGATTTCCACCCGGTATTCCTGTGCTTCCCAGAGACGTTGGGAGGCCAACGAAAGACCCAATGCGAAGAGCAAGGTCGGTACCGCTGCCTGTCCGAGTAGCTCCAGAGGCTCGTGAACGATGTCGGGAAGCGTGATCTGCGACCACGAGACGAGGACGCCGAGCATGGAACCAATGATCAACGGGTTACGGATAGGCCCCGAGAGGATCCGACGAATGGAGAGTGACCCTTGGTGGCTGACATCCAGAATGGTCAGCGCAATGGGCGACATGACAATCAATTGAAACAACAGCACAGGCGCGGCAAGCGCTGGGTCGCCCAAAATGTAGGCGGCTAAGGGCAAACCGATGTTGTTGGAGTTCACGTAGGAGGCGGCAAGCCCGCCGACGGTGAGCCTTCCTGAACCTCGCACCTTCGACAGCCGTGCGATGAGCACATACAGGACAAGAGCCAGAGTGGCTGCCAGCGCTGATACCGGCAGAAGAGCGGAGAACAGCACCCGAATATCCGCATCACCCAACACAATAAAAAGTAGCGCGGGCGAGAACACGAAGAACGCCGCCTTCGAGAGGACATCCAGAGCTGTGGGACCCAGAATCTTGCTGCGACCGGTCAGATATCCGGTGGCAACCACCAGTGTCACAATCGCAAATCCCACAAAAACATCACTCACGAGGGAATAGTCTGCTCTATTTCCCACACCGGAGAGTCCACGCAATAAAGTTGCGTGAACTCCGAAAAAGACGCACCAGGATGGCGCACTAATCACCCATGCGCACCAAACCCCCGCTTTACACTGACCTCAACAGTCCAGGAGGTCGTTATGTCGATGGTGATGGAGCGCGCGACAACAGGTGGGCAGGACTTGGTCCAGCACTCGTCCTGGCTGCAGATCAAAGAGGCCTGTGTCACCCTGCAGGGGTTTCAGGCATCAGATGGACGCATCGCCGGCACCAAGAACCACTCACGAGCTCGGAACGCTCTCAACACACTGACCGAGGGAATTGCAGATCTCATTCCTCACTTCCCCCACGATGAGGACTACCTCCAGGCAGTGGTTGCTGATTGCCGGGCGTGGGAAGCAGCTGGCTTCGATGTCCCTGACTTCTACGAGTCGTTATCGCTCTTTCACCCCGAGCGCACTCGGGTGGATGGAACAGCACACCTCGTGGTGTTTCCCATGTACACACAGAACGGTTCCACGAATCGCTTTTTCGAAGCTGTTCTGTGCGAGACAATCTGGCCTGACTTTGTAGCCGGCTTAGAGTCAGGTTCCTACAGCAATGCCCTGTTCGTCCCGCTTCGATTCCTCGACTACACCCCCGGGTATGACACCAATTCTGCGGTGCTCTTTCCTGAGTCTGTAGCGGTCACACCTCGCGTCCCCGCGGGGTCATCCGAGGGAACCCCAGCCGCTTTGCCTGCCTTTACCTGGGGCGGAATCTTTGCCGACCGTGAGGCCGCGCGGTTCCGCTCCGTGGTCCGGCATGCGGTAGAGATCACCAAGTTGGATCTCCCCTCCGACGCTCAGGCACTCCTGGACGACCACGCGCTCAGCGAAAAAACTTTCGTGATGTGGGATCTCATTCACGATCGCACTCACATGCGAGGAGATCTTCCCTTCGACCCCTTCATGATCAAGCAAAGAATGCCCTTCTACCTCTACGGACTGGAGGAGCTGCGATGTGACCTAACAGCATTCCGCGAAGCGGTGTCGCTTCTTCGTGCGAAAAAAACCGATCCCCTGACTCGCCAGCACGCCCAGCTCGTTCTGTATGCCGTGGTCTTTGATCGCATCTTCCGCTTTCCCCTGACCGGAACCCGGGTACGCAACTACGACAGTGTGGCGGGTCAACTCTTGTTCGCGTGGCTTCACCAGCACCGAGTACTGCATTGGACAGATACCCAGCTCACCATCGACTGGGATGCCATGCCCGATGTTGTTGTGGCGCTGTCAGACCGCATCAATGAGCTGTATTGGCGCAGCATCGACCGGCCCAAGATTGTGCACTGGCTGGCAGCTCACGAGCTGATCTCTGAGGTTTTGGCGCCTCACCCGGCGTCACACTTTCTCTCTGGCACTATCCCTCTCGAGGGGACGCCCGCAGAAATCACCGACCACGTTCACGATGACGAGTTCCCGTTGTCGATGTTCTATGAGGCCTTGGGCAAGAAACTGGGTCCCACTATTGCCGCCACCGCCGGCATCACGGGTCCTGTCGCACAGGCCTAAGAGAACTGTCAGGATGGTCCCGTGAGACTCCATGACCCGCACTGGCGAGGTTTCGCCAGCGACAACTATTCCGGGGTGCACCCTGAGGTTCTTCAGGCACTAGCGGAGGCCAACGAAGGTCACCAGGTGTCCTACGGTGAGGACGATTACACCACCCGGCTCACCGAGGTCATTCGTGAGCACTTTGGTCCACAGGCTGAGGTGTTTCCGGTCTTCAACGGAACCGGTGCAAACGTACTCTCTCTCACCGCAATGATGCCGCGCTGGGGTGCCGTGATTTGTAGCTCGCTGGCCCACATTCATACCGACGAAGGTGGGGCTCCGGAAAGAGTGTCCGGCCTCAAGCTCTACACCGTTGCCCACCATCAGGGAAAGATCACGCCGGAGGACATCGCCACAGAAGCGTTCGGATTTGGCGATGAGCACCGTGCGCAACCCGCCGTCGTCTCCATCACCCAAAGCTCCGAACTGGGCACTGTCTACACGCCAGCAGAAATCAAATCCATAGCGGACTATGCGCATGACAAGGGCATGCTCCTCCACATGGATGGGGCACGTCTCTGGAACGCAGCAGCAAGCCTCGGCCTCCCCTTCTCAGCTTTCACCACTGACGTCGGGGTTGATGTGGTGAGCCTGGGCGGTACCAAAAACGGTCTCATGGGTGTTGAGGCGATTGTGGTTATTAACCCTGGGGCTGTTGAGGGCCTGCTCTACCTGCGGAAAATGAGCATGCAACTCTCCAGCAAGATGCGTTTTGTGAGTGCCCAGTTACTGGCACTTTTTGAGGGCAACCTCGGCATCCGCTCGGCGACCCACTCCAACTCGATGGCGCGACAGTTGAGAGAAGCGCTGGAGGAGAGGATTAGCTCCGGAGCAATCTCGGGCCTCAGCTTTAGCGCCCCTACCCACGCCAACGCGGTTTTCGCGGTGCTGGATCCCGAGATCTCTGATCGAATTCGGACGAAATTTCGTTTCTACGATTGGGATCGCCAGGCGGGTGAAGTCCGCTGGATGTGTTCCTTTGACACCACCAGCTCGGACATCGAGGCTTTCGTCAACACGATTACAGCCGAGCTTCAGGCGTAGTTAGCACTTCCCCCGACAATATCGGAGAGCGGTTTGCGCACACGGGGCCGCGCTTCTCTCTCTTGGAATTTCTCCGGGAGGTCAGCGGGGTCACCCAGAGAGCCGACCGCCATGATGGTGACCACTCGCTGAGTGGAATCGAGGCCGAGCTCGCGACCCAGAGTTTGAGCATCGAATCCGCTCATTTGGTGAACCATCAGACCCTGAGCTGTGGCCTGAACGCTGAAATGTGCCACGGCTTGACCGAGGTCATAGATTGCGTGGGACTGGGGTTTGCCCTCAGCATCAACGACGGAGGCAATGTTGGCAACAAGCGCACCCGCATGCTCTGCCCAGACCTGGTTTCCCGAGGCCATAGTCCCCACTATCGTCTGGAACGCATCATCACCGCGAAACCCCACGATAAAGCTCCAAGGTTGAGAGTTGCCCGACGACGGTGACCATCTGGCCGCCTCAAACGCTGGACCGAGACGATTCTGGTCTAAAACCTCATCGCGGGCGAAGGCTCGAGGGCTCCAGCGCTGCTCGAGGACGTCGGCGAGCGTGAACTCGTGCGGGTCATGCTCGTGGCTCATTCTGTTCCTTTCGCGGGGTCACTCTGGAGTAAACAACTCAATGGCGGCATCTATTCCACCGAGAAGCGCTGAACCTGAAGACCCGAAGTGTCGTCAGCAAGATCTACTTTCACGGTGTCTCCGTCGCGAATTTCTCCAGAAAGCAGGGCCTTTGCCAGGCGGTCATCAATCTCTTTCTGCATCAGGCGACGCAATGGCCTCGCGCCATAGACCGGGTCATACCCGTTGTCAGCAAGCCATAAACGCGCGGCCGGAGTGACCGCGAGGTCGAGTCGCCGGTCGGCGAGACGGCTCTGTAGACGATCCACGGTGATTTCCACAATCTGTCCGAGATCCTCCGCTGTCAGCGTCGAGAACACGACGATGTCATCGAGGCGGTTCACAAACTCTGGTTTGAAAGCTCGACGGACTTCCTGATGAACAGCTTCTACCTTCTGCTCCCATGGCACACCCTCCTCGATGAGGAAGGCGGAACCGAGGTTCGACGTCAGAATCAGAATCGTATTGCGGAAGTCCACGGTTCGACCTTGACCATCGGTCAATCGACCGTCGTCCAGAACCTGCAGGAGGAGGTCGAACACCTCCGGGTGGGCCTTCTCGACTTCGTCGAGCAAAATCACGGAGTAGGGGCGCCGACGCACAGCTTCCGTGAGCTGACCACCCTGCTCATATCCGACATATCCCGGAGGGGCACCAATGAGGCGCGAGACGGAGAATTTCTCTCCGTACTCGCTCATATCGATTCGAACGAGAGCTTTCTCGTCATCGAACAGATAATCCGCAAGCGCCTTCGCGAGTTCAGTCTTTCCCACACCGGTGGGCCCGAGGAACATAAAAGACCCAGTCGGGCGACCAGGGTCGCTCAGGCCCGCGCGGGTGCGACGAACCGCTTCGCTGACGGCGCGAACAGCATCTTTTTGGCCGACTAGGCGTCGCGCCAATTCACTTTCGAGGTGGAGAAGTCGCTCGGTTTCGCCCTGGGTGAGCTTGTCGACGGGAATACCGGTCCACGCTGCCACCACCGCGGCAATGTCCTCATCAGTGACTTGGTCATTGACCATGCGGTCGTCACTGCGCTCAGCACTCTCTGCTGTCGCAATAGATTCCTCAATGCCGGGAATGACCTCGTAGTTGAGTTTGGACGCGGCTTGATAGTCACCCTCGCGCATCGCTCGATCTAACTCAATACGAGCATCGTTGAGTTGAGTCTTCAACTCACCCACATCCTGCAGGGACGCTTTCTCGGTAGCCCAACGCTGCTGCAGAGCTTCAAGTTCAGCACCCTTTGCTTCCAAGTCTTCGCGAAGCTTCTTCAGGCGCTCTTTAGACGCTTCGTCCTTTTCTTTCTTGAGGGCGAGCTCCTCAATGCGCATCCGATCGACGGTGCGACGAAGCTCATCGATTTCGACGGGTGATGACTCAATTTCCATCTTCAAGCGACTCGCTGCCTCGTCGATGAGGTCAATCGCTTTGTCTGGCAGCTGGCGAGCGGTGATGTATCGGTTGGAGAGCATTGCTGCCGCGACCAGAGCACTATCGGCGATGACCACCTTGTGGTGAGCTTCATATCGCTCTTTCAAGCCTCGAAGAATGGCGACGGTGTCTTCGACGCTGGGTTCTCCGACGAAAACCTGCTGGAAACGGCGCTCCAGTGCGGCGTCCTTCTCGATGTATTCCCGGTACTCGTTAAGTGTCGTCGCACCGATAAGTCGGAGCTCGCCGCGGGCGAGCATCGGCTTCAGCATGTTCGCTGCCGCGACCGAGCCCTCGCCACCACCGGCGCCCATCAGGGTGTGGAGCTCATCAACGAACGTGATGATCTCGCCTTCTGCGTCGTTGATCTCCTTGAGAACCGCCTTCAGTCGCTCCTCAAACTCTCCCCGATACTTAGCGCCTGCGACGATGGCCGAGAGGTCTAACGAAATCAATTGCTTACCCTTAAGAGAGTCCGCAACATCGCCGGCGACAATGCGCTGGGCCAGACCCTCGACCACAGCCGTCTTTCCCACACCGGGTTCACCGATCAGCACCGGGTTGTTTTTGGTCCGCCTGGTCAGAACCTGGGACACTCGACGAATCTCAGCGTCTCTCCCGATAACGGGGTCCAGTTTTCCTTCCCGAGCTATCTCAGTGAGGTTCACTCCATATTGCTCGAGGGCGCTTTCCTGACCCTGCGCTTGTTGTTGCTCTGCCATGGTGTCCCTCCTCTACTTCTCTAGCTTCTTTGCGGGCGGTGGGCTCCAGCCAAAGGGATTCCACACCACCATCTGGTTCTGTTTCTTCGCGCGCTCGCCTTGGCGCAAAGGAATGACATCTCCTTCTGCTCCGGCGGCAAATACTCGGCGACCCGATTTCTGCAGGAGCTCGTCCGCCAGAGTTGCTTCCAAGTCCCGCACTCTGCGTTGCAGACCATCGACCTGGGACTCAAGTTCCAGGATTCGCTTGATTCCTTCGAGGTTGAGGCCTTCAGCGCTGAGTCGGGAAATCTCGCGCAGTTGCACGACATCTTTCATCGAGTAGCGACGGGTGCGTCCAGCAGTGCGAGTGGGACTGACCAACCCCAAACGGTCATACTGGCGCAGTGTTTGCGGGTGCATTCCCGCGAGCTCCGCAGCGGCAGTGATGGCAAACAGTGGTGTTCTCTCGTCCATGTCCATGGTCTACACCCCCGCTCTCTTGAGAAGATCCTCTCGAGGGTTCTCCTTGGGAAGTGCCGACATCAGCTTCTCGAGGTGTCCCTGAGCCACCTTCGACAAGTGTGCGGGGACTGCCACCTGCAACTCCACTAGCAAATCACCGAGAGCTGCTCCCGCTCGAACGCCGTGGCCCTTGACTCTGAGGACTTTGCCGCTGGGGGTTCCCGCCGGAACCTTCACCTTCACGATCTCACCCTCGATGGTGGGCACTTCGATGGTCGCACCGAGCGTTGCCTCACCAAAGGTAATAGGGACCTCAAGACGAAGGTTGTCACCATCGCGACCAAAAATCTGGTGTTTGGGAACACCGACGGTAATGATCACATCGCCAGGTTTTCCGCCATCGGGGCTGGGGTGACCTTTTCCTCGGATGCGGATTTTCTGGCCGTCTTTCACCCCAGCAGGAACTCGAGCGGTGATCTTTTTCCCTCCCGGTCCCTCCAGTGAAATCTCTGTTCCCTTGAGGGCGGTGGGCAGCTCCAAGGTCACCCGGGAGATCACATCGCGGCCCTTGGTGGGCTCGCGATACCCCGAGAATCCGCCTTGCCCACCGCCGAACAACCCAGAGAACAGGTCGCCAAAATCAGCGCTCTGAGCACCACGAGGTGCGCCGCCGAACATTCCGCCGAAAACGTCATCGAAGCCGCCTGGTCCACCACCCGCGGTGAACCGTGGACGGCCCGCCTGCATGGCACGAATCTGGTCGTACTCAGCGCGCTGCTGTTCATCCGAGAGCACCGAGTAGGCCTCAGAGATTTCCTTGAAGCGGGCTTCCGCGGCCGCATCGCCCGGATTGGAATCGGGGTGGAATTGTCGAGCCAGCGAACGATAGGTCTTCTTGATGTCTGACACGCTGGCATCTTTCGACACCCCGAGTACCTGATAGAAATCCTTTTCTAACCAATCCTGGCTCGCCATTACCCCACCTCCCTACTCGTCCGCTGGAACCTTCACCGCAACTTTGGCGGCACGGATGAGACGCTCACCGAGGGTGTATCCACCTTCGATGACCTCAGCAACTGTTTCCCCCTGCGCTCCCGCTTCAGGAATGCGCACCATGGCCTCGTGGACGGCAGGATCAAAGGCGTCTCCAACCTCACCCACCGGCTTGACGTCATAACGCTCAAAACTGGAGCGCAATTTTTGTGCCACCAGTTCCAGAGGTGTCCCCGCCAAATCGCCGTGCGCTTCAGCACGATCCAGATCATCCATCACAGGAAGCAAAGACCGAATCACCTCAGCAATCACGATTTCTCGATTTGCTTGACGATCGCGCTCCACTCGCGTGCGGAAGTTCTGCAACTCGGCTTCGGCACGTGCGGCTCGGTCACGGTATTCCGCCACCAAATCACGCTCCGCTTCCTGAAGCAGGGCCATATCGTCCTCGGAGAGTTCGTCCGAGGCAGCATCTGCTGCCTCGGGACGGACATCTCCGGTTTCTGGATCGACACGACGCTTATCCGTGAACAGTGGCTCCTGGGGTTCCTCGTCCCCGCCGGGCTGAGGTTCTTTATCGCGTGCCATGAGACCTACTTCTTGTCGTTGGTGTCGTCGTCCACAACCTCGGCGTCAACGATGTCCTCGTCGTCGCTGGAATCCGCTGTCTGCTCACCCTCGGCTGCACCTGCCTCGGGCTCAGCCTGATACAGCGCCTCACCGAGTTTGGTCTGACTGACAGAGAGTGCCTCAACAGCCTTTTTCAGCGCGTCATCGTCCTCGCCAGCAAGAGCTGACTTCAGGGCGTCAACATCAGCCTGGACTTCGGACTTGACGTCCTCGGGCAGCTTCTCGTCGTTTTCCTTGAGGATCTTCTCGACGGAATAGACAAGCTGCTCGGCCTGGTTGCGCTCTTCAGCTGCCTCGCGGCGCTGCTTGTCTTCTGCAGCGTGCTCTTCAGCTTCACGGACCATGCGCTCAATGTCTTCCTTGGGCAACGAGGATCCGCCGGTGATGGTCATCGACTGTTCCTTACCGGTTCCCTTGTCCTTAGCGGACACGTGAACAATTCCGTTTGCGTCGATGTCAAACGTGACCTCTACCTGCGGAATTCCCCGAGGAGCCGGTGCGATACCGGTGAGCTCAAAGGTTCCCAACGGTTTGTTGTCACGAGTGAACTCACGCTCACCCTGGAACACCTGGATCGACACCGAGGGCTGGTTGTCATCCGCCGTGGTGAAGGTTTCACTTCGCTTGGTGGGGATGGCGGTATTGCGCTCGATGAGCTTGGTCATGATGCCACCCTTGGTCTCGATGCCGAGGCTCAGGGGCGTGACGTCAATGAGGAGAACGTCTTTGCGCTCCCCCATCAACACACCGGCCTGCAGGGCTGCTCCCACGGCGACAACCTCATCCGGGTTGACGCTCTTGTTGGGCTCCTGGCCACCAGTGAGCTCAGTCACCAAGGCGGTGACCGCGGGCATCCTGGTGGATCCACCGACCAGCACGACGTGGGAAATGTCGGAAAGCTTGACGCCTGCCTCTTTGATCACGTCGTTGAAGGGCTGCTTGGTGCGCTCCAGAAGGTCTTTGGTGAGCTCCTCAAACTTGGCACGACTCAGTGACTCGTCCAGGTTGGCGGGACCGCTCTCCGTGAGCGACAAGTAGGGGAGCTGGATTTGAGTGCTCGACGAGGTCGAGAGCTCCTTCTTAGCCTGCTCCGCTGCTTCTTTGAGTCGCTGCTTCGCGATTTTGTCGTTGGACACATCAACACCGGTGGTCTCTTTGAACCTGGTGGCCAAGTAGTCCACGATGCGCTCGTCCCAGTCATCTCCACCGAGGCGGTTGTCACCGGCGGTGGCGCGAACCTGGATGGTGGAGAACTCGTCGTCCTTACCCACCTCGAGCAAGCTCACGTCAAAGGTTCCTCCACCGAGGTCAAAAACCAGAATGAGCTCGTCTTCTTTACCCTTGTCCAAACCGTAGGCGAGGGCTGCGGCCGTGGGCTCGTTGATGATGCGGAGAACATTGAGGCCCGCGATCTCACCAGCCTCTTTGGTGGCCTGACGCTCAGCGTCATTGAAGTAGGCGGGGACTGTGATGACCGCATCGGTCACGGACTCGCCAAGGTACTGCTCAGCATCGCGCTTGAGCTTCGCAAGAATACGTGCGGAAATTTCCTGCGGGGTGTACTTCTTGTCATCCACCTCCATGGACCAGTCAGTCCCCATGTGACGCTTGACGGACGAAATCGTCCGGTCCACGTTGGTCACTGCCTGGCGCTTGGCGGTCTCTCCGACAAGAATCTCGCCATCTTTCGTGTATGCCACGACGGAGGGAGTTGTACGAAGCCCCTCAGCGTTTGCAATAACGGTGGGCTCGCCGCCCTCCAGCGCGGACACCACCGAGTTGGTGGTTCCTAAGTCAATTCCTACTGCGCGTGCCATCTGGCCTGCTCCTTCACTGTCTGTCATGTCATCGAATCTGAGTCGATGTGACTCAATTTTGCAATATGAGTCGGCTCATGTCAAGTTTCTCAGCCAAAATATGAGTCGGGACGACTCATATTTGTCTTCGGCTCTCGAGTAGGGCGGAAATTTACCCAAAATTTGCCCGGGAGGACTACGGTTTTCTCATGACCAATGACGGTTCGCCGAAACCCGGCACCCCCTCCTACCTAACCTCTACCGACGCGTTGCCCGTGGTGGGCCTCGCCGGAAACGAAGGGAAGGACATTCCCCGCCGACGAGTGTGGTCGTGGGCGTTCTGGGACTGGGCCACCCAGCCCTTCAATACCGTTCTTCTGACGTTTGTGTGGGTCCCCAGCTACCTCACCAGCACCTTCTTCATAGATCCCGCGTTGGTCGGGACGGCAAGTGAGGAGGCTGCTTTAGGACAACTCGCCAGCAATCTTGGCTACGGCATTACTGCTGCCGGTCTCCTCATCGCTTTGCTGGCTCCAGTCTTGGGTCAAAGAGCGGATCGAACTGGTCGCCAAAAGTTCCAGTTGCTGCTCTTCACTATCCTCCTCATCGTCTCGCAGCTGGGGCTTGCCTCAGTTCAACCTGGCGCCGAATGGTTCTGGATTGGCGTCGCACTGATAGCAGTGGGAAGCATCTTCGGCGAAATTGCGGGTGTCAACTACAACGCCCTCCTGGTCTCAATCTCGACTCCAAAAACAGTCGGCAAGGTGTCGGGGTTGGGCTGGGGATTTGGATACCTCGGCGGCATCCTCGCACTAGCGCTTGTCGTCGGCCTGATCCTGGGGGGTGTGCTGGATGGCGAGGTGGCCTCAACATTCCAACTGGTCGCTCTGGGGTCCGCCATCTGGACCATAATTTTCGTCATCCCCATATTTCTCAACGTTCCCGAACCCCCCAAGCTGAGCGCAGTCGAGAAAGTGGGCTTTTGGCGCAGTTACGTGGAGCTGGGCCGCAGCATCGCCCGCCTCTACCGGGAATCCCGAGCAACCTTCTGGTTCCTGCTCGCTAGTGCCGTCTATCGCGATGGGCTCTCGGCAGTGTTCGTGTTCGGCTCGGTCATCGCCAGCATCGTTTTCGGATTCAGCTTCACCGACCTCGTCGTCTTTGGTATTGCCCTCAACCTTGTAGCGGGGATTTCCACCATCTTTGCGGGCCGCCTTGATGATCGTTTCGGACCCAAGAACGTGATTGTTATCTCGGTCTTCGGTCTCGTCGCCTGCACGTTGAGCGTGTTCTTCCTGGTCGACCTGGGAATCCCCATGTTTTGGGTAGCCGGGTTGATTTTGGCGATGTTTGTAGGGCCCGCGCAAGCGGCTTCTCGGTCCTTCCTCGCGCGGGTGACCCCCGCGGGCAAAGAGGGTGAGGTCTTTGGCCTTTATGCCACCACGGGCCGCGCTGCCGGCTGGATGGCCTCACTCGCATGGGGCGTGTTCATTGCGCTTGCCGGTAGCCAAACCCTCTTTGGGCTCCTGGGTATTGCTCTGGTCCTGCTCGCGGGGGGCATAATGTTGCTCTTCGTGAAGGCGCCCGCGCGCTAAGACGTCACCTGCCACCACTCGAAGAGCACCAGCACGACCACCGCACCGGCAACAAAGTTCAAACCCAAGAACCACTTCCAGCTGCGATTCGCTTTCCACGCATCCTCATCGCTCACGGACCACCACGGTGCGAGGGCGCCCACATAGAGCAATGCAACAGGCGCAATCAGGGGCAGTGGCCACGGGGTGACCAACACGACGAGGCCAGCGACCAGATAGAGCACGACGGCAAAGCGCACCGTACCTTTAGCTCCAATCGCGGTGGCAATGGATCCGACTCCCGCCTCGCGGTCCGCCACCACGTCCTGGACGGCGCCAAAAGCGTGAGACGCCATCCCCCAGAAGAAGAAAGACGCGAGCAACGTGAGCGACAATCCCGTCAGCTCAGCACCGACAAGAGCCATGGCAAAGACCGCTGGCATCACAAAGTGCAGACTCGAGGTCACGGAGTCCACAAAGGGAATCTCCTTGAATCTAAAGTTCTTCGCGGAGTAGGCGACCACAAAGAACAGCGCCAAGGCGAGCACGCCAGTCGAGAGGAGGGACCCCCAGAGAATCAGGGGGACCAGAAAAGGCAGCGGAAGAAGCGTGGAGAGAAGCACCATCGGACGATGAAGCTCGGGGCCCAGCAAGGCGCCTTCCACGCCACCTTTGCGCGGGTTTCGAAGGTCCGACTCATAATCGAAGACATCATTGATGCCATACATCAAGACGTTGTAGGGGATGAGGAAAAACAGAGTCCCGACGACAAAAAGCGCATCAAACTGGCCAACGAAAAGGTAATAGGTCAGCCCAAAAGGGAACGCTGTGTTGACCCAGCTCAACGGGCGCGAGCTCACCACAAGCGTTCGCAGTCCGCTCACGAGCTCTCCGTGGGCCGGGGCTCGAGGACATGCCAGAGCGCTGGAATCATCATCAGTGCCGCCGCGGTATAGGCAAAGTCTTCAATCGGTGCAAGCCCGATCATCACTCCACTGAGCAGCTCTGAGTCATAGGCGACAAGTCCCGTCCCGATGATGGCGTTATCAAACACCGCCGTCAGGGTCATCATGACGGCAACCGATATCACCCAGGGAAGTACGCGTGGAGCCACGCCTCGACCCAGCGCCGCACCCAGCACCAGCGCTGCTACCAGGAGGAAGGGAATATTGATCAGCCAGTAGGTCATGCGCTCCGCCTTGCCTCGAGCGCTTTCTTGGCCCACAGGTAGGAGACCAGGGTCGAGTATGTGAGCACCAACAGAAAGAAGAGTTCTTCGAGGGGTAGCTCAGGACCCAGGAGAACACCGGTCATCCAGGGTCCTGACCCTCGGAAGAACACTCCCGTGGCAATACCCACCACGTCCCAGATCAGAAAAAACACCACCGACACCGCGATAATCGCGGCGGAGCGCAGGATGGCCCCACCGAAGAACGCCAGCTTGTGTCGAAAGTCCAACAGACCGATCCCCACCAACGACGTCACCAACGCCACCAGGTAGAGAAAGGACATCACTCCTCCTAGGACACCGGCATCAGAGGTTCGGGAAGGGGTGCCGTCGACACGTCTCCTCGCACCCTCTTGACCAGCACCTCGGCACTGATCAAACACATCGGCAGGCCAATGCCCGGGATAGTGGAGCTTCCTGCGTAGTAGAGGCCCTGCACCTTCTTCGAGACATTGCCCGAACGGAACAGTGCGCTCTGCATGAGCGTGTGAGCAGGTCCCAAGGCGGTGCCCATCCAGGCGTTCAGGTCAGCCTGGAAGTCTGCAGGTCCCACACTTCGCCGGACCACAATGCGCTCCGCGAGGTCACTCGCGCCACTCCACTGAGAGATTTGCTCGATGGCGCGATCTGCGATCGCCTCGACCTCCTTGTCGCCGGAGCCGTCAATTCCGCCGTGGCCCAAGCTGACATCGGCCGGCATCGGGACCAAGACAAAGATGTTGGTGTGGCCCTTGGGAGCAACCCCACTGTCAGTGGCACTGGGCTTACAAACATAAAGTGACGCAGGGTTTGGCACGGTGGGCTTGTCGGCAAAAATCTTGGAGAAGTTATCGTCCCAGTCCTCCGTGAAGAAGAGCGTGTGGTGGAGCAACTGGGGAACCTCTCCCTTCACCCCGAGATAGAGGAGGACGGCACTGGGTCCCGCAATCTTCTTGTCCCAGTAGGACTGCGGGTAAGTCTGGAGCTCCGTGGGAAGAAGTTTCGTCTCGCTGTGGTGAAGATCCGTCGTCGAGACCACAAAGTCAGCCTCAAGAGTGTGAGCAACACCGTGGGAATCCTCATAGGTCACGCCAGTTGCGTGAGCCTTGCCTGATCTTTTCTCCGTGGTGATGGCAGAAACCCGGGCTTGGGTGAGCACGGTAACACCGTGATCTTCGATCACGGTGCGCATCGAATCGATCACTCGAGTGAACCCACCCTCGGCGTAGAGCACCCCATCTTCGAGGTCGAGGTAGGACATTAGGTGGAACATGCTGGGAGCAATGTAGGGGGAGGACCCCAAGAACACGGCGGGGTATCCCAAGAGTTGCTGAATCTTGGGATTCTTCGTGTGACGCTTCGCGAACGTCATGATGGGCGTCGTCAGCAAGCGGAACAATGTCCCAACGCGCTTCAAGACTGCGGGTACTAGCAGGGTGCGCAAACTCTGGAAAGACGTATACAAGAAATACTCTTTGGCAATCTCATAGGTTTCTTTGGCCGAGTCGAGGTACTTCTCCATCGTGGCCCTGGATCCAGGCTCAATTTCCTCCAAGAGGGCGAGATTGTCTTCACGACTGGCGCGAACATCAATAATCTCGGCTTTCTGGCCACCCTGGGGCTCAAAGTAGACGCGGTAACCAGGGTCCAGCTTGGTGAGCGTCAAATGCTCATCCGCTGAGGTGCCCATCAGTTTGTACCAGTGATCAAAAACCTCGGGCATCAAATACCAGGACGGCCCGGTGTCAAAACGGAACCCGTCCTTCTCCCACAAACCGGCTCGACCACCCAAGCGAGCATGCGCCTCGACAAGGGTCACCTGGTAACCATCCCGGGCCAACAGGCCAGCGGTGGCAATGCCGCCGATTCCACCGCCAACAACGACAACAGACTTAGACACGAGGAGCCTTTCTCAAACTGCGAGGAGCGGAGGGGACGAAACCGGTAAGGACGCGCACGGCAAGAACCGCTTTCGTCACGTCAGGAACACTAATCCGTGAAGTTTGGAGAACGGTGGCAGGAGTCTTCCGAATCCGCTCACCGAGAGCTTCAAACAACACGTGTGCCAGAGCGACAGCGCGCCGGGCGCTAGTCGGAAGAAGGGGTAGCGCTGCGGCTGAGTCGGCAAGGTCGCGGTCAATGTCGTCCAGGAGTCGATGCTTAGTGTCCTCATCGAGTTCTTCCACGGAGACTCCAGGGAAGTAACTTCGTCCCAGTGCTTGAACATCCGCGCCGAGGTCTCGCAAAAAGTTGACCTTCTGGAAGGCGGCACCCAAGGCCCGAGCGCCCTTCACCATGACCTCACGATCAGTCTCTGACACCTCTTGGCCCTCCAGGAAGGCTTCCAAGCACATCAACCCGACAACTTCGGCTGATCCGTAGACATACTCGTCAAAGGTTTCGGGTGTGTGTTCGGTGTGGGTGAGATCCATGCGCATCGAATGAAAGAACGGACGAGTGAGCTCGGCGGTCACACCGACTTGTCGAGCCGAGATCGCAAAGGCATGCACAATCAAGTTGGTGCTGTAGCCAACCTGGAGTGCCCGCTCAGTGTCAGCTTCGAGCGCATCGAGCATGGCACCCGCCTCGGCGGTGGGAACACCCGCTTCAGCCGCGACCCCGTCAACAATTTCATCCGCCAGTCGCACCAGTGCATAGAGATTGCCGATGTGAGTGCGAACCCGAGGCTCCAGGAGCCTGGAGGCAAGACCGAACGAGGTGGAATAGCGCTTGATCACTCCCTGGGAGGTCTCCTGGGCTACCCGAGTGTAGAGATCAATCCGGGTATCTAACTCAACCGCCACAGTGGGGTCCTTCCCGAGGGATATTTCCATGCCTTTTGGCTAGGCTGTGCTGGTCGCACTAAGGCGACAACCACAAGTTATTACCCTTGCACAGTAGCGCGAGTAGACGATGAAAACCTCTGAGCTGGTCATCCTCCTGGACGAGGACGGTGCTGAGATCGGCACAGCCGACAAAGCCACCGTCCACACCACGGAGACACCTCTTCATCTGGCCTTCTCGTGTCACATCTTCAACGAAGCAGGGCACGTACTCATCACCCGGAGAGCCCTCTCCAAGAAAACGTGGCCGGGGGTGTGGACCAATTCGGCCTGCGGTCACCCTGGTCCTGGCGAATCCATGGAAGATGCCATTCGACGCAGAGCCCAGCACGAGTTGGGTCTGGAACTCCATGACATCGCTGAAGCGCTCCCAGACTTTCGGTACCGGGCTGTGGACGCCTCAGGAATCGTTGAGAACGAAATCTGTCCCGTCTTTGTGGCTCGCGCGACGGCAGATCCTTCGCCCCTGGGGGAGGAAGTGTGCGAGTGGCAATGGGTCGACCCCGGCGCTCTCCACAGCTCCGTCCATAACACCCCGTTTGCCTTTAGCCCCTGGCTGGTGGACCAGATGGAGCAGTGGGGTGAGCCTTATGGCTTAGAGACGTCCGTGCGGTGAAAGTTCTTAGACGAGCGTGACGCGGTGGGGCCTCGCTGGCCCTGGTAGCGACTGCCGTACTTCTCTGAACCGTAGGGGTGCTCAGCCGGGGAAGTGAGGCGGAAGAAACACAGCTGCCCGATCTTCATCCCCGGCCACAACGTAATGGGGAGCGTTGCCACATTCGAGAGCTCAAGAGTGACGTGACCAGAGAAACCTGGGTCAATGAAGCCTGCGGTGGAGTGGGTGAGCAGACCTAGGCGCCCCAGAGAGCTCTTCCCCTCAAGGCGAGCCGCCACGTCGTCCGGCAAGCTCACTACTTCAAACGTTGCACCCAGGACAAACTCTCCGGGGTGAAGAACAAATGCCTCTGTGGAATCCACCTCGACAAGCCTCGTCAAATCGGGCTGGTCCATCGCGGGATCAATGTGTTGATACTTGTGGTTATCAAACAGGCGGAAAAAACGGTCCAAGCGAACATCAACGCTCGAGGGTTGGACCATATCGAGGTCCAAGGGGTCTAAGCCAATTCGGCCGGAGTCAAGTTCGCTACGAATATCGCGGTCTGAGAGAAGCACGAGACCAGACTAGTAGACTCATCAATCAGCCTCAGAGTCGGCGTTGCGAGTGTAGTTCAATGGTAGAACTTCAGCTTCCCAAGCTGATGGCGCGGGTTCGATTCCCGTCACTCGCTCTCAGATTAAGCGGTTTGTGCCGCGGTCCTCAGCGAGGAACCGCACCACATTCTCATCCACGATGATGTCCGATGGCGTCAGTGGTCTTTTCAGGTAGAGACCGTCCAGGCTGGTCAGTCGACTAAACGCCACATAGGTCTGGCCCGGGGCAAAAGCTCTCGGACCCAAGTCGATGACGGCAGCATCCAAGGTCTTTCCCTGAGCTTTGTGAATCGTGACTGCCCACGCTAATCGCAGGGGGAATTGAGTAAATTCGGCGACGACGTCCTGAGTTAACGTCTTGGTAGAGCTCTGGTACTCGTACTTGACCTTTTCCCACGTCACCGGCTCGACCAGCACACTCTCCCCGTCGACATCGACGGTAACTGTGTCCGTGATTTTCACTACGGTGCCGAGCGTTCCATTGACAAACCGTGGGCCATCGGTTCCTTGAGTGTCATTGCGCAGGAACATCACCCTCGCACCGGGCTTCAGCACGAGTTCTTCGTCAGCAGGATAAGCACTGGTTGAGCCAAAGTCGCCCTCGATTGCGGCCTGAGCTATTTTGCCCTTGCCGGGAAGTCTCTCCAGTGCCAAAGAATTGATTCTGGTGACCGCCTGATTGGTGGTGGCCAAGGTAATCAGTTCGGGATCCTCTGGCTCACGCATTCCCTGCTCGTTGAGCATCCGCCCCATGTCAGGATCCATGCGCCCTTCCCGCAACGCATTGAGGACGGCTCGAAACTCGGAGTCGGCTTGACGGTGGATGGTATCCAGCTCGTAGGTGTCCATCTCGGTCTCCCGCCACACGGCGGCGTCGAAGAACCAGGGGGATCGGTAGTGGTCCTGGTAGTACGCCTTCTCGGCTTGCCCCGACACCACCGGTGCTAGCTGGAACGGATCGCCGAACATGATGAGTTGAGTTCCACCAAAGGGCGTATTTTTCCGACGTTTCGCTTGGCGGAGGCGTCGATCCATGGCGTCGAGAACATCGGCAGAAACCATGGACACCTCATCGATGACCAAGGCGTCGAGGTTTGCGAGGACAGCGAGAGATTCTTTCGGGATGAACCCGAGCTCTCTGGCTCCAATAATCCCAATCGGCAAGCGCAACAGGGAGTGAATCGTCTGGCCTCCCACAGCGAGAGCGGCTACCCCGGTGGGTGCACACACCGCAACGACTTTTGCCGTGCTCGCCACAAAAGCTTGCAGCAGGGTGGACTTGCCTGTTCCTGCGCGACCGGTGATGAACACGTGGTCCAGGGTGTTCTCCATCTGGTCGAGAACCCCGCGTTGTTCGTCACTCAGGACAACGTCACTCACCACAGGCTCCTCATCACGTGACCGAAAACGCGCTAGGTCAACCAACCTAGGATGGCATCTATGTGGGCAATCGTGCGGAGGTTCGGGCTTCTGGCGCTCGGAGTTGTCGCACTCTGGCTCCTCACCGTCCTAGCGCTCAATGTCACGGTGTATTCAGCCACCAGCTTCGTGACCTCGTATCTCAGGGCTCTCGAGACCAGCGATTACGGTCTTGCTGCGAACCACGCCGGGCTCACCCGTGCGCCTCAGATTCTGCCGGTCGCCTCTGAGTCACTCACAAACCCTCGAATCGTCGGAACATCGTCGCTGCCCACCGGAGAGTTGGTTATCCAGGCGGAGTATGAGATTGGCGATGACACTGAGTCCACGGTCTTCGTCGTCACTCAGGGTGAACCGGTGTTGTGGTTTTTTGACACCTGGCGGTTCACTCGTCAGCCGGTGGCATCTCTGCAGTTCGCGGTGGTCGGGGACCAACGGGTCACCGTCAATGGCACTCTTCTCGAGGTGGGAAACCTGGGGGTTCCTCCTCGCACCACGGTGTTCGTCCCTGGTCGATACACCTCCACGCTGGAGACCGAATGGGTTCAGGCAGAACCTGTGGTGTCAACAGTGACCGAGGTGGGGACGCCTTCCAGTGTTCGCCTCGAGGTGTCCCCCACCAGTCAATTGATGGAGACCACCACAGAAGCTCTAGAGGCTTACCTCGATGGCTGTGTTGCCCAAGGCGTTCTACAACCAGCAGAGTGCCCGTTTGGGGTGTCCATTGCCGACCGGGTGATGGGGGTGCCGCAGTGGACCATCCTGGATTACCCGCAGGTCGAACTGAGGCTCTCGGCTGATCGGGCGAGCTGGACGATGGTGGCGAGCGAGGGGCTTGCAGAAGTGACCGTGCAAGTTCAGTCGCTTTTCGATGGAACCATCACCGAGTTTCGTGACACAGAGCCCTTCGATGTCGTCGGTGTTGTGCGCGGCACCTCCAGCGATCAGCCGGTACTCAACCTCTACTGAGCTTTTCGTCCCGTTTCGCCAAATTCCCGAGCATCTCGTTATAGGCGTTCAATTCTCGGTCCCCATCGCGATCCGCGGCGCGGTCGCGCCGCTTATTCTTCCGGTCATCGCTCTTGCTCCACGACCAGGTCACGACAATCGCGAGGAGCAGTGTGGGTATCTCACCAAGACCCCACGCGAGCTCACCACCTTGCTGTTGGTCAGCCAACGGGTCTAAGCCCCACTCACGACCCATCGCTCCGTACCACTCGGGGACCAGGAGAGCCGTGCCGTAGATAAGCCCGACACCAAAGAACGCGTGAAACGCCATCGTGGCGAGGACGATGATGAGGCGCAGCGGATACGGAGGGTTATGCGGGGAGGGGTCAACCCCCACCAGCGACTGGGCGAAAAGATAGCCCGTGAAGAGGAAGTGCAGGATCATCCACTGGTGCCCAAGGTGCTCCCTCAGTGCCCATTCGAACAGGGGTGAGTAGTAGAACACAATCAGAGATATCGCGAAGATTACCGCCGCTACCAAGGGGTGGCCCAGAACCGCCAAATACTTCGAGTGCACAGCGAGCAAAATCCACTCCCGTGCCCCCCTAGACCCGTCTTTGCGAGCGGCAATGGCCCTGGAGGCGAGAGTGACGGGAGCGCTCAACACCAACAACAGCGGCACCGCCATGGACAGGAGCATGTGGGCGACCATGTGAACACTGAACAAATACGTGCCGTACACCGCAAGACCGGAGTTGGTGGAGAGACCCAGAATCACCATTCCCGAGACCCACATGATGGTCCTGGAGAGAGGCCAGCTATCGCCGCGCTCAGCCAAGCGACGGTGACCCCAGACGTAAAACAGCGAACCAAAGACGACCACCAGCGCCCACACCACATCGAACTGCCACTCGGTGAAGACGCGACCCCAGGTGAACTCGGGTGGCAGTGGCTCCCCTGTGAGTATCTCCGCAGGAGTGGCCTGAGCAATCTCCGTGGCGGGAACCTGGGGGACAGGAGTTTGAGTTCGCGCGAGGGCACTCGCCAGTCCGGTAGCAATCCCCATCAGGGCAAGCTCAGCGGCAACAAGGCGCATCGTGAGGGACCTGGGCCCAGCAACTGCGCCCTCCATGCGACGGATGAGACGCAGACGATAGAGCGCCCCCATTGAGCCCAAGACCACCAGCGCCACCATCTTCGCCACCACCAAAGCCCCATACGGAGTAAACAAGCCCTGAAATTCACCGATCCGTAGCCACGCGTTGGTCGCGCCCGACATCGCGACCACCGTAAAACTCACTAAGGCAATGGTCGAGAACCGGCGAAAGACGTTCGTGAAGTGCATCGCTGTGCGATGAGCCCTCCAGCCAAGGATTGCCACCATCGCAAGACCGCCCACCCACATCGCCGCAAAGACGCTGTGAGTGAAAGAAGCACTGACCGCTGCCTCGTGGTTCGCTGTGCCAGCCGCATGGCCGAGCTCCGCTAGCGGCCACAGCGACGCCACTGCCACAACCCCGGTGAAGAAAACACCGGTATGTGACCGGACAAGGAGCGCGAGGACCGTCACGATTGCCGAAAGCATCGTAGAGATCAACCACGCCCGACCAATCTCGGTTTCCACCACGAATAGCCACAACACATCACCAAACTGCTGGGTCAGGGTCACTGGCTCCAGATAGATCGCCAAGAACGTCAAAAAGGCGCTGATGGCCGAGGCCAGCGTCATCAACGCTGCGCCAAGGGCAGCCACCACCAACGACGCGTCAAAGCCTGGATCCTTCGGGGCAAGGGCGAAAGCCGCCAACATCAGGGAACCAATGGCCAGAGCTGCTCCGAGGTGGACGAGAGCTTTGGCGCTGGGAATTCCGTAACGGACAACGTCACCAGGGTCGACCAGGAGCAAAGGCTCAGCGCCACCCCCAACGGCCAAACCCACGAGGAGGGCTGCCAGCATCCCTCCGACGAGGAGAGAGAGCACGGCCACAAAGGAAAGGGGCCACCGTGTCGTCACATCAAAAGTGTAGGCGAGGGGCCTGAGGGCGATGACTCAGCTGTTAACGACATCAGGGACGACCAACAGTGGTCGTCCCTGATGTGTGAGTGGGTCAGAAACTACTTGACAGCAGCCTTCAGCTTGCTACCAGCAGAAACCTTGACGCTCTTGGATGCGGCGATCTGAATTGTCGCACCGGTCTGGGGGTTGCGTCCCTGACGAGCTGCACGGTGAGTGCGGTCGAAGGAAACCCAACCGGGGATGGTGACCTTGTTGCCCTGGGCAACTTCCTTGGACACCACGGCGAAGATAGCGTCAACGACGCCGTTCACTGCTGCCTGGCTGTGGCCAGTGTGCGCAGCAACTGCTGCAACAAGTTCTGAGCGATTCATAACGTTGTCCTCCTCGGACTTGGTAGGTATTTCGGCTCGGCCCAGAATCACTCCCGAGCCACCAAAAAAGTTACCAGCTGGACTTCGTAATGCCCGGCAATTCGCCCCGGTGTGCCATTTCACGGAATCTGACACGGGAAACGCCATATTTGCTCAGGAAGCCACGGGGGCGACCATCAATGGCGTCACGTCCACGGACGCGAACGGGAGACGCGTTGCGAGGAAGCTTCTGCAAACCGAGACGAGCTGCTTCACGCGACTCGTCGGTTCCATTCGGGTCGACGAGTGCCTTCTTGAGCTCGAGACGCTTCTCGGCGTAACGCTCAACGATTACCTTGCGCTGTTCGTTGCGCGCAATCTTGCTTTTCTTAGCCATGCTTAACGCTCCTCGCGGAATTCGACGTGCTGACGCACTACGGGGTCGTACTTCTTCAAGACCAGACGGTCGGGATCGTTACGACGGTTTTTACGGGTGACATAGGTGTAGCCCGTACCAGCGGTGGAACGAAGCTTGATGATGGGGCGAACGTCTTGTGCTTTAGCCATTAGATCTTCTCCCCACGAGCGAGTAGCTCGGCAACGACGGACTCAATACCGCGGGCATCAATGGTCTTGATCCCCTTCACTGAGAGCGTCAACGTCACATTGCGCTTCAGAGACGGCACAAAGTACGTCTTCTTCTGGATGTTCGGATCGAACCGACGCTTCGTGCGGCGGTGCGAGTGTGAGATGTTGTGTCCAAAACCAGGGGTGGCTCCGGTCACTTGGCAGACTGCTGCCATGTTTCCTCCTGTTATCGCTACCGTAGGGCTAATGCCCTACCCAAGGTCACTTGTCGGCACGCAATCAGAGACTTTTTTCCGAAGAGAGAGGCCTCTGTGCGCACAAGATACAGCGCTAGGTGGCTGAACCAAACCCCTACTGTACGCGCTCTACGGGCTGGGAGCAACCCCTGAGTGGCAGCTGGGGCAGGTCCCAAAGATGTCGACAATGTGCTGGGGATCTGCGTACCCGTGCTTCTGGGCAATGGACTTTGCCCAAGCTTCCACTTCACCCGCTTCTATCTCTGTTGTCGTCCCACATTCCCGGCAAATCAGGTGGTGATGGTGGCCGGGAGAACATGCGCGGTAAAGGTTTTCCCCTTCGATACTGAGCGCGTCAGCGCTTCCTTCTTCGGCAAGCGCATTCAGAGTCCGATAGACAGTCGCCAAGCCAATCGTGGAGCCGGTACTGCGCAACTTCTGGTGCAACTCCTGGGCGCTCACGAACTCTGGTGTCGCCTCCAGCGCTTGCCAGACTTCCTCGCGCTGCTTCGTGTTGCGTTTCATCACACATTGTCCTGATCATGGCTGTGGTGCGGATCGTGGGCGTCATCAATTATCCCCAGTCCTGCCGTGTTCTCGGGGTGGAGCAATCCCAGGCCATACGCCGTGGCCAGGTTCTCGGGTGTCAGCACGTCCTCCGGTGCACCATCGGCGACAACGTAGCCGCTCACGAGGATCACGTGATCAGCAGCGCGAGCTTCTTCGAGATCATGCGTGGTGAACACGACCGAACATCCGCGCGCGGGTTCTTCGTGCATGATGTCGTCAATTGTCTGTGCAGACTGAATGTCCAGACCCGTCAGTGGTTCATCCATAAACAAGACTCTGTGGTCTTGGGCGAGAGCTTGAGCCACAAAAACCCTTTGCCGCTGACCCCCCGACAGCCTGGCCACCTGACGATCAGCGAGATCGTCAATACGCAGTAACGCCATCGAGTCATTGACCTGGGCTTTGTCTGATGCGCTCAAACGCTTGAGGAGCCCTGTGGAGGGATAGCGACCCATGGACACTACCTCCCGGACGGTCATCGGAATTCCCGGATTGACGTTCATGTGCTGAACCACGTAGGCGACCTCCCCTCGAGCCTCCACGGGGCGTTTTCCCAGAACCTCGATACTCCCGGATTCCACGGGCAACAGACCGGTCGCCGCGTGCAGCAGTGTGGACTTCCCGCTTCCGTTGGGTCCAATCACGGCAGTGATTGCTGCTTCAGGAACTCTGAAAGTGGAGGAGGCAAGAGCAACATGCCCATCACGGACGATGACCACGTCCTGACCTCTGATTACATCGCTCATGCGCTCACCCGCGCTCTCACGGATTCGACAACGTTCTTCACTGTCAAGACAGTGAAGAACAGGACAATCGGCACCAGCGCCATCGTTGCCGAGGCGGCCGTGCCCCAGTAGTAACTAATGGTGAGCCCTATCCAGACCGAGACCATCCCAATCACCGCAGCAATGAGCATCATGCGGGAGATAGTTCGTGAGAGCAGGCTTGCGGCAGCGGGCGGACCAACGAGAAGACCAAAAACCAGCAGCGTTCCCACCGATTGATAGCTACCAATGACCGCCAGCGCGATCAACACCAACAGCGCAGCGTGTGCAAGCCCTGGACGCATCCCGAGTAGCTCCGCCTTGTCCCTAGAGAGACTCAGAGCGATGAGGGGGCGATAGAGGACGGTGGACACGATTACCACAATCCCGAGGACCACTAACTGACCCGCAATGTCGCTCCAGGTAACGCCGAGCGCATCCCCAAACAGGATGCTGGTGAGGCTTCCCGAGTAGGAATCCAATCGGGAAATAATGACCACACCCAGTGCCAGCATTCCGACAAACAACAGTCCAATGGAAGTGTCCTCGCCGAGCACGGTCTTGCGTTGCACCAACTCAATCGCGAACACCATGATCGCTGCCGCCACGGCAGCCCCCAGGAGCGGGTTAATGTCGAGGACGACCGCGGCGGCCACTCCCGGGATGACACCGTGGACGAAAGCGTCACCGAAGAAACTCATCCCTCGGAGGACTAACCAGGTCCCCACAGTGGAGGCCATGAGGGCGGCAAGCATGCCACCTATCAGCGCACGCTGCTGAAATCCCAGCTCAAAAGGCGCTAACCACCACTCCACAGTGCTCAGTCTGCCAGCGCTGAAGCTATGCGTGTTGCGTTGGTCGTCATCATCTCCTGATAGCTTTCCGCTCCCGAACCCGGGCCACCCAAGCTCCCCACGAAGAGCTCAACGACCTGAACATCGCCTCCCACCTCAGAAGCGAGAGTCTCAAGCAGGGCAGGTGAGCCAGCAGTATTCCCGAAAATGGCTCGCACTCCCTCGCTCTGAATGGTCGCGACCAAACCAGCGAGGTCGCTCGAGTTGGCATCACCCAGGGTTGAACCGCCGGGGATGGCAACGCCGACGACGTCGAAGTCATAGCGCTCCGCGAGGTATCCCAGTGCATCGTGATCAGTCACCAGAACTCGGTCGGCTTCCTGGACGCTCGCCAGAGCGTCGGCCACCAGGACGTCAGTCGCCCGAATCCCTTCGGCGACACTCTCCCCACAGGAAGCAAAGCTCTCGTCACCGTTCACTGCGAGCTCGGCACCAATCAGCTCTGCGGCAAGTGCCATACGTTCCATATCGAACCAAAAGTGGGGGTCAAATTCCCCGTGGCCGTGATCGTCGTGGGACTCTTCCTCCCCGGCCCGTTTATCCTCGTGCCCGTGGTCATCGTGGGACCCTTCCCCAGAGTGCTCTTCCTCGTACTCTTCTCCGAAGGGCAGGGGGTCTACTAGGGCTGCGATTTCGAGCACAGAGACGCCCTCTGCTTCAATGTTGTCGATGGCATCCATGACGCCCTCTTCCAACCCCAAGCCATTAGCCACGACAAGGTCTGCGCTCGCCATAAGCGCCACCTGAGCTGACGAGGCCTGGAAGTCGTGGGGGTCGGCACCCAGAGGCATGAGGACCGTCATTGACGAATCATCACCCACAGCACAGGTAAGAATCTCTCCCACCACACTGCCCAGCACAGTTGTCGTGACCACCACTGAGGGAGCGTCCTGTGCTTGTGCGGTAGTGGGAGGAGTCTCTGCAGAGTCATCAGCTATCTCGGCCTGAGTGCTCGGAGAGCACGAAGAGAGGACGAGGACGGTGGCGGCTGCGCCGGCGACGAGAAGTGACGATCTCACGGCGTCAAGACTAGACTTTAATGAGAATGATTGTCAAACTCAATCAAGGAGCAGGGCGGGTTCCTCCATGACTGCGGCAACATCGGCCACAAACTTGCTCGCGACATCACCATCCACGACTCGATGGTCGAAACTTGCCGCCACAGTGGTCACCATGCGGGCTCGAATTTCACCATTGACTACCCAGGGCTTCGGTTTGATCGTGCCCAAGGCAACAATCGTCACCTCACCCGGGTTCAAAATCGGAGTTCCGGTGTCCACACCAAACGACCCCAGGTTGGTGATCGTGATTGTTCCCCCCGACATCTCCTCCGGAGTGGTTTTTCCTTCACGAGCGGTGAGTGTGAGTTTTTCCAACGCCATCGCCAAGTCTCGAAGGCTCAACGATTGAGCTTCCTTGACGTTGGGAACAATGAGACCCCGAGGTGTTGCGGCTGCGACACCCATGTTGACGAAGTGGTGGACGATGATTTCCTCTTCCGTCCAAGTCGAGTTCACGGTGGGGTTTCTCTGAACCGCCCAGATCATGGCTTTCACCATCACCAACAGAGGCGACACCTTGATGCCGGCAAAATCGGGCGACGCCTTGAGTCGCTTGACGAAATCCATCGTCCTCGTGGCATCGACATCCACGAATACTGAGACATGGGGAGCGGTGAACATGCTCTTGACCATCGCCTGGGCAATAGCTTTGCGAACACCCTTGACCGGAATGCGGTCTTCGCGGTTCTCTGGCCACTCGGGGGTTTCCAGATTGCGAAACACGGTTGCCTGGCCAGCGTGACGAATCACATCATCGCGAAGAATCTCTCCACCAATACCGCTTCCCGTGACGGCTTCTAGGCTCACGCCCAGGTCTTTCGCCAACTTACGAATTGGAGGCTTCGCGATGACAGGACTTGAATCTGCGAGCGGAAGGTCCGCCCTCTGAGCGGGAGAAGGTGAGACCACCGGAGCGTCCGCAGGAGCCTGGGCGCGCTTGCGCCGAGAGGTCGGAGTGGAGGGGCCTGTGCCATACCCCACGAGGTTCTTAGGTTCAGCGGCCTCATGAGTGACACTGCTCTCGGCGTCACCGACAGCATCCGTCACGCCCGTGTCCGGTGGTGACTCAGCGCCATCGCCTGCCACGCTCATGATCGGCGTTCCGACCTGCACAGTGTCGCCCTCGCTCACCAGGAGCTCGTTAACTACGCCATGAAAGGGAGAGGGCAATTCCACGAGAGACTTCGCGGTCTCAATCTCACAGACAACCTGGTTAACCGCGACCTCGTCACCCGGCTTGACCCGCCAGCTCACGATTTCGGCCTCGGTCAAACCCTCGCCAACATCGGGCAGAGGAAAAGTAAAGTGCGACACGGTTGCTCCTTACGCGCTAGCCATCAGTAAGCCAGGCTTCTATCCACCGCGTCAAGTATGCGGTCCGCATCGGGGAGATACAGAGACTCGAGTCTCGCTGGCGGGAAGGGGGTGTTGAACCCGCTCACCCGAAGAACAGGCGCCTCCATCACATAGAACGCTCTCTCCGTCAGAGTTGCGGCGATCTCGCTACCCACACTGGCATTGCCCGGCGCCTCCTGAGCCACAATGGCGCGGCCGGTGCGGCGCACAGAGTCGAGAATCGTGTCGTAATCAATGGGGGACAGTGAGCGTAGGTCGATCAACTCAAGGCTCACACCCTCGCTCTGCGCAATCTCTGCAGCCTGATGCATCACACTCACCATGGCGCCGTGGCCGATGAGCGTCAGATCGCTACCCTGGCGGACCACTCGAGCCTGACCCATCTGAGCACCGGCAGCGGTCGTGTCGATCGGCCCTTTGTGCCAGTAGCGGCTTTTTGGCTCCAGATAGATGACCGGGTCGTTCGAGGCAATCGCATCCTGGATCAACCAGTACGCATCGTGCGGAGTTGCAGGGGACACCACACGAAGACCTGCAGTGTGAGCGAAATAGGCTTCCGGGCTCTCCTGGTGGTGCTCCACCGCACCGATATGCCCGCCATAGGGAATCCGGATCACCACTGGGAAAGACTGCGTTCCCTCGTGGCGAGCAGTGAGCTTCGCCAGCTGAGTGACGATTTGGTCAAAGGCCGGATAGAGAAAACCATCGAACTGGATTTCACAGACCGGCCGGTATCCGCGCATGGCTAGACCGATCGCCGTTCCCACAATCCCCGACTCCGCCAAGGGAGTATCAATCACTCGGTTGGGGCCAAATTCCTCTTGGAGTCCCTCCGTAACGCGAAACACTCCACCGAGTTGAGCGATGTCCTCACCCATCAACATCACCGAAGGGTCCTGGGACATCGCAGCTTTCAGCCCTTCCGTGATGGCTTTAGCGAGCGGGAAGTCGGTCATTCGCCGGCCTCCTCGAAGGACGCCATATAGGCCTCGAGCGCCTCGTGCTCCGCCTCAATAACAGGGTGGGGGTCAGTGAAAACGTGCTGGAAAATCTCCGCCATCGGTGGCGACTCGAGAGCAAGAGTCCGCTGACGAATATCAGCGGCGTAGTCCTCGGCCTCAGTGGCGACCTGCTCGAAGAAGCTTTCCTGGACACCCAGTCCCTGGAGGTAGGAGCGGTAGCGATCGATCGGGTCGTGGGCTTGCCAAAAAGCTAGCTCGTCCTCATCCCGATACTTCGTGGGGTCATCGCTGGTGGTGTGAGCGCCGATGCGGTAGGTCAGGGCCTCGATGAAGTGGGGGCCTTGACCCGAGCGGGCGGCGTCCATGGAAAGCCGAGTGGCGGCATAACTCATCAACACATCGTTGCCATCGATTTGAATACTCGGAAGACCGAAGCCTGCTGCGCGCTCAAACAGTGGTGTTCGGGATTGAACCCGGACGGGAACAGAAATAGCCCAGTGATTGTTTTGCAGGAAAAAGACCTGCGGCGTTTGGTAACTCTGGGCAAAAATCATGGCCTCGTTGGTGTCACCCTGACTCGTGGCGCCATCCCCGAAATACACCAAGACGGCTTCGTCAGCATCCAGATCGCCGGAACCACAGGTTCCATCAAACCCAATTCCCATCGCGTAGCCGGTGGCGTGAAGTGTGTGCGATCCGATCACCAGGGTGTAGAGATGAAAGTTCTGTGAGGTCTTCGGATCCCACCCGCCGTTGGTGATTCCGCGCAACATCCGAATGATGTCCAGAAGGTCGAGCCCTTTGAGATAGGCGACAGAGTGCTCACGATAGGCAGGGAAAATGTTGTCCTGAGGGCGAGTGGCGAAGCCGGACCCCACTTGCGCAGCTTCCTGACCGATGCTGGGAACCCAGAGCGCCATTTGGCCCTGCCTCTGGAGGTTTCCCGCTTCCACATCGAAGCGGCGCACCACCGCCATGACGCGATAGAACTCCAGAAGCTCCGCCTCAGTGAGGTGAGCAATCGCCTGATGATAAATCTCGTTGCGGTCCGTATGAACAAGTTGGCCGTCTGGTGCCACGAGGCGCAGGGTGGCATCGGTGTACGGCATGGTTCTAATCTAGCGGGGCACTTCTTTCCGGCGAGCCATTGCCCAGTTACAACGACATTCGGAAAATGCTGTTCGTAACGCACACCATTGGCGTCAAAAAGAATGAGCAGGCATAGTTAGACCATGCTTCGTTTTCTTGTTCGACTGTTGGTGAATTCTGTGGCGCTTGCTATCGCAGTATGGATTGTTCCCGGTCTCACGATGGTCGCTTACGCCGAGGGTGAGCCCGTCGTTGCCGGTGGGCCCAGCCTCGAACTCATCGTGAGCTACGTGTTCATCGCGTTCGTGTTTGGTCTTATCAACGGCATTGTCGGTAACGCGATTCGGATTGTCGCCTTCCCTCTGTATGTCCTCACCCTGGGGTTAATCGCTCTTATCGTCAATGCACTGTTGCTGTTGTTGGTGACGCTGGTGTCGCAATGGTTGGGCTTCGGTCTTTTTGTCCAAGACTTTTACTGGGGAATCATAGGAGCGCTCGTGCTAAGCCTCTCCAGCTGGATTATTGGCATGGTGTTGCGCCCGTTCGTTGGCAAGCGCCGCTAGCTACTCACCCGCTGTGCTGTGAAGACCCGCACCTGGGCGGTTCCTGGGGCGTTGACTATCTCGGGAAGGTGCGCTCTAGCCGGCGAGGAATCAAGGTCTCGGGCCATCTGAACGTAGCCAGATTTCTTGTGGGCACCGACCACATCCCCCATCGGGCTAGTGCTAGCTCTTTCGATGGTCGTGAACCCTGACCCCTGATCGCTACCACCAAGGCGCGGCACCACATCATCAGTGTGGCGGAGAGCTAGTGCCGGGTATCCGCCAGTGGCGCTGAGAGTTCCGGTAGGCGACCCCACCACAACAAGCCCGGTCGTTCGATACGTTCCGGATTCCGCAAGGCGAGCGGCAATCATGCCGCCTTGAGAGTGGCCCGTAAAGGTCACCCTTTCACCATGCTTGATACCCGCTCGCGTCATCGCGCTTTGCACACCCACTAGAGATGCTGCCGGGATCCCGGCCACGAGAGCGATGTTGCTGTTCAGATCAAAAGGCTCCCTTGTCGTGCCCATCCCCCAGTCATGGGTTCCCGCGATATAGACCTCCGAGTGAGCTCTCCCTGCGTCATCGACATATCTCTCGATGCGTATGGGGTTATCTGTCGCGGGAATCCGCGCCACCCGATCACCCACCGACTGAGGGGCCCGCGCCATCACCGGTTTCCCGCTGGATTCGCTCACCACCACCTCATGCACTCGAGGAATCCCGCCTCCGATGGTCTCAGCCGCGTGACCTATCGGGTTGGAACCGAGCGCTCCCTCGAGAGTCGCTCCGCTCATCAGGGACACCCCGAGAGCTAGTGCACGCTCTGCGGGCTCACCCCAGGCCATGGCACGATCGCGCTCCTGCTCAGCTGTTGCCCGGGCATAGGCGAGGAGAGAACCTCGGAGCCAAGTGAGATCATCCAGGGCCTCGCCGAGTCCATGACGGGCAGAACTCCACTCCACGGGAGGCACGCTGGGTATCTCGAAAGGAGAAGCTCCGGGATTGTCCCTGGGAGCGAGATCAGACCAGATTGAGGTCACCACCGCCGCTTGGCGATCGAGCGTCACCAAAAGCGCATACACAAACTCGTCACAGACTGTGACGGTCGTGGGGTCATGTATCCAGAAGGGGTTCCCGCCCATCAATCACTCTCCCGCGCGGCGATCTCGAGGAGTCGCGCCACTCGAAGGAGGTCAGCATGGATGTCCATTACGCGTAGACGGCATTCGAGTTCGGAGGGACCTCTCCACTCACCGGAGGGCAGCGAGCGCTCGAGCTCGAGCGCAATGCGGCGCAGGTCACCTGCGTGCATGCCAGCCCGATATGCATCATCCATCACTGTTCTCCCGAGGGGAGTGTGGCCTGAGCTCTCACCAGAGCCAGTTCACCTCAGCACAGACCACACAAAACCCGGGCGCCACTCCCCAGTGGACAGCAAAATAGGGAAGAATAGGGGAGGGAAATCTCCCAGACAGGAAGGTGACCATGTCGCCCTTGGGCCACCAACCCCTTAGTCCGCTGGATGGACGCTACCGTCCCGCAACAGAAGCTCTCGGCGAGTACTTCTCAGAAGCAGCTCTGAATCGAGCGCGCGTCACCGTCGAAATCGAGTGGCTGATTACGTTGTGCGCTGAGGGAGTTGCCGGGTCCACCCCACTCCCCGCCTCAACCGCCGACGCGTTGCGATCAGTTGTCGCCAACTTTGGGCCTGAAGATATTGCCCAAATCGCGGCGTTCGAAGAAGTGACCAAACACGATGTGAAAGCGATCGAGTACTACGTTCGCGACGTGCTGAAGGCCCACCAGCTCGAGAGCGTGAGCGAGCTCGTTCACTTTGGGTGCACGAGCGAGGACATCAATAATGTCTCGTACGCCCTGGTCACCCGGGACGCTCTCGCCCACGTGTGGCTTCCTGCTTTCGATGACGTAGTCACTCGACTGACCGAACTGGCTCACAGCTGGCGTGACGCTCCGATGTTGGCCAAAACACACGGCCAACCCGCCACCCCCACAACGTTTGGAAAAGAACTTGCCGTCTTTGTGGGCAGACTCGTTCGGGTGCGTGAGCGAATCGCTCGCGTTCCCTACCTCGCCAAATTCTCCGGAGCAACAGGAACGTTCTCAGCCCACGTGGTGGCAGAACCCGGTGTCAACTGGCCGATTGTGAGCAAGAACTTTGTCGAAGGACTTGGCCTCTCCTGGAATCCGCTGACTACTCAAATTGAGTCCCACGATGCCGCCGCGGAACTTTTCACCGCAATTTCTCACGCCAACCGCATTCTGCACAACCTGGCGACTGACGTCTGGACCTACATTTCCGTGGGCTACCTCACCCAGATTCCCGAAGCCGGTGCGACCGGATCGTCGACAATGCCCCACAAGATCAACCCCATTCGCTTCGAGAACGCCGAAGCCAATCTGGAAATCTCCAGCTCGCTGTTGGAAGGACTAGCAGCAACCCTGGTGACATCACGATTGCAACGCGACCTGACCGACTCGACCACTCAACGCAATATTGGTGTCGGATTTGGGCACTCATTGCTGGCGCTCACCAATCTGCAAAAGGGTCTCCACGAGATTTCACTCGATGAGGGTGCCCTCTCAGCCGACCTCCAAGCGAACTGGGAAGTTCTCGCTGAGGCCATCCAAACCGTCATGCGCGCAGAGATTGTGCGTGGGAATTCCGCAGAGACAGACCCCTATGCCATCGTCAAAGAGTTGACGCGAGGAAACAAAGTCGACGCCGCTACTCTCGCGACTTTCGTTCAAGGGCTTGATATCTCCGAGGACGCGAAGAAGCGCCTGTCGAAGCTGACACCCGAAGGCTACGTGGGGCTCGCCTCGGCCCTTGTTGACTATCTCGACTAAGGCTTAGTCGTTTCCTGTACCCGGAGAGCTTTTCTGGCCATCCGGAGTTGAGTTCGGTGACACTGCCAAGAGCAACATGGCAATCCCGATAATCACCACGATGAAGACCAGTCCACTGCCGATAATTGCCAACAGGGCGTCGCGCGTGACCATGAGGACAACCAGTCCGGCAAACAACGCCATCACTCCTGAGAGCATGACGTATTCAATCGGGCGAAGCTTCTGACGCCGAGTGGGCTCAGTCATGGGGGTCATCCTTTGGTGTGGTGGGGAACCGCAGTGCAACGCTGGCAATGGCCAAGTAGACACCCTGGACGATAGCCCACGCACCTAAGAAACCGACCACAGCCACACTGTCCGCCGGCTGAAACAGGACGACAACACCCAAGATGACCGTCATAGCTCCCTGGGTGATCCAGTCGCGTCGAAGGGCATCCCCTCGCGCCAAGCGGGCGCCATAGAAAATCTCTGCCACACCCACAAGGAGCGCCCAAAACACGAGCGCCCACAGGAGCAGAATCATTCCCGCTTCCTGGAGTGCAAGCACAAGAGCACCTACTACAAGTGAGACCAGTGACTGCCACAGGTGAAGTCCTCTCCCGGTTTCCGTGGCCGAGAGACCGAGGGCAACAAGTCCCAGGCCCACGGCATTCACAACCCCCAGAATTCCCAGGGCCACCAGGCCAAAACGCGCAGAATGACCCGGGGTGAAGGTGATCACAATGCCTGTGGCGAGAACAATGATGGATCGCATCGCCGAGACCACATAGTACGGAAGGGCTGGCGATTGTCGAGGCTGGGCTACCACCCCTCCAGCGTAATCAGGGTTGGAGACCCCCAGAACCACTTAAACCTTTGGCATATCGGCGAAGCGCGAGTAATGGCCCTGGAAGCCGACGACGATGGTGTCGGTAGGACCGTTACGGTGCTTCGCCACAATCAGGTCTGCTTCTCCGGCGCGAGGACTGTCCTTCTCATAGGCGCTGTCGCGGTGCAGCAGGATGACGACATCCGCATCCTGCTCCAAAGATCCCGATTCACGCAGATCGCTCAATTGGGGCTTACGGTCGGAGCGCTGCTCAGGTCCACGATTCAACTGAGACAGCGCCACGACGGGAACCTGGAGCTCCTTGGCCAACAATTTCAGCGCCCGAGAGAACTCGCTCACCTCTTGCTGGCGGGACTCCACCCGTTTTCCGGCCGTCATCAACTGCAAGTAGTCGATCACAATCATTTTGAGACCAACTCGCTGCTTCAATCGCCGTGCTTTAGCCCGAATCTCGACCAGTGTCATGTTCGGGCTGTCATCGATGTAGAGAGGTGCTGACTCAATGCGACCTCTCGTCGAGGCAATGGTGGTCCAGTCCCTGGCTTCCACCATTCCCTTGCGCATTTTCTGCAGTGGGATGGAGGTTTCCGCGGAAAGCAATCGCATTGCGATTTCCGACTTACCCATTTCCAGGGAGAAAAAGATGGTGGGTTGCTTGAAGCGGATAGCTGCGTTGCGAGCGAGGTCTAGCGCAAGGGTCGACTTACCCAGAGCAGGACGGGCGGCAATCAGGACAAGCTGACCTGGGTGCAACCCGTTCATCAGGCCATCGAGGTCCGCGAACCCGGTAGGAACACCCACCATCTGTCCATCACGACTGCGAGCAGCTTCGATTTCGTCCACGGCAGCGGAAACAGCCTCGGTGAGCGGAACATAATCTTCTGCCTCAACGCCGCCCGCGACCTGGTAAATCTCGGTCTGGGCGGAGTTCACCAGATCGGTGACTTCTCCCTCGCTGGCGTATCCCATGTTGGCGATACGCGTGCCCGCATCCACCAAACGGCGCAACACCGCCTTGTCGGCGACGATGGCGGCATAGTGCCCGGCGCTAGCAGCCGTGGGAACCACGGAAACGATGGTGTGGAGGTAGTCCACACCCCCAGCTCGCGAGAGCATGCCTGTCTTGGTGAGTTCTTCGGAAACCGTGATGACATCGGTAGGTTCGCCATGCGAATACAGGTTGAGCAGTGCATCGAAGATGATTTCATGCTTGGGCAGATAGAAGTCGCGACCACGCACCACCTCGATCACGTCAGCAACCGCGTCCTTGCTCAGAAGCATTCCGCCGAGCGTGCTCTGCTCCGCCAGCACGTCGTGGGGCGGCGTCCGATCTCCGCCATACCCGCGGTCCGAGGGAGAGTCGGGGACAATGCCGAGCTGGGCGATGGACACAGGCGACTCCTTACTGTTTTCCGCGCGGGGACTGCACGTTGTGGGTGTTCCTCCCCAGGTCTATCACCATCGACTGACACAGCGGGGAGGCTCTCAGAGCCTTCGTGGGGCTCTGCTTTCTAAGCTTGTTTTCACCCTAGAGATGCCAGTCGTCACGCACAATCAACCCTGTGGATAACTCTGTGCACTATTGTCGAGAAACGCCGGAAGCCCTGTGGATAAAATGGGGATTGTCGGGAGCCTTAGGAAGCAATTTTTGCCACAAAATAGTTATTTATCGAGCATAAAAACTGACATTTCGAGCTGTGTGAATCTGTATAAAGCACCAGTTTAGACTTCAGTGTGCTAGGGGTGTCTGTGTGGAGAAAGACCACCTTAAATGGTGAAGGCCCCTCATGAAGAGGGGCCCCACTCACGCAAGAAAAGGTCTACTTTTCCGCCTTTACCGACAGAGTAACGGTGGCGATGACGCCATCGTGAATCTTGATGACGACTTCTGCTGGGCCGGTCGACTTGATCGGCTTGAGAATCTCAATGGATCGCTTGTCAACACCCGCGATGCCGGCAGCCTCAATCGCCGAAGCGATGTGGTTGCGGGTCACGGAGCCGAAGAGGCGACCCTCAGAGCCAGCTTTAGCGCTCAAAGAAATGGGCGCCTTTTCCAGCCTGTCCTTGAGTGACTGCGCCTCTTCTTGAGAGGCCATAACCTTCGCCTCACGCGCTGAGCGAATCTGGTCGACCTGCTTCTGGCCACCATTGCTCCATGCGACAGCAAATCCCTGAGGAATCAGAAAATTGCGAGCGTATCCGTTTTTGACGTCTACGACGTCCCCGGCGGAACCGAGGCCTGCGACCTCGTTAGTCAAAATGAGCTTTGTCATGAGTTCGCTCCTTAGCGGCCCGCACCGGCGTAGGGCAACAAGGCCATTTCGCGTGCGTTCTTGATGGCTTTGGCGAGCAGACGCTGCTCCTGGACAGAGACGCCGGTAATACGACGGCTACGGATCTTCCCGCGCTCTGAAATGAAGCGGCGAAGCGTGGCGACGTCCTTGTAGTCAATGACGCCCACGGTGATGGACTTCACAGGAGCTGCAGGCTTGCCGCCTTTGCCCATGCGTGGTTTGCGACGGTCGCCGCTGGATTTTCCTGCCATGGTGATGTTCTTTCTGCTCAGGCGCCCTGGGACTAGCCCGGGCGCTCACACGTTAGTTAGAAGGGTGCGTCCTCAATAGGAGCTTGGTCTGCGGGAGCTGCACTAGCCCACGGATCTTGAGTCACTCCGCCTGCGGCAGGAGCGCTCCACGCGTCTTCTACAGCGCCTTTGGAGGCGCCGCTGGATTGACGCTGAACCTGGGCCGTTGCATAGCGAAGGCTGGGGCCAATCTCGTCAACCTCGAGCTCAATAGAAGTGCGCTTCTCGCCCTCTTTGGTCTCGTAAGAACGCTGACGAAGTCGGCCTGTGGCCACTACGCGCGCGCCCTTGGTGAGAGAGGAGGCTACGTGCTCCGCGAACTCGCGCCACACGCTGGCGCGCATGAACAGAGCTTCGCCGTCTTTCCATTCGCCGGAGGCCCGATCGAAATTACGAGGGGTTGAGGCGATGGTGAAGTTGGCGACAGCTACACCGTTCTGGGTGTAGCGCAACTCTGGGTCGGCGGTGAGGTTACCGACCACCGTGATGATTGTTTCGCCAGCCATGATCTACTCCGACTTGCGTCGCTTGTTGCCGCCCGAAAGCGACACCTTCTGAGCTACGGGCGATTCTTCGGGAGCACCCAGGCGAACGGTAGCTTCGTCCTGGCGCAACACCTTGGTTCGCATGACGGCTTCACTCAGGCGGAGCTGGCGGTCAAGCTCAGCTGTGGCCTCAGGTGATGCCGTGAAGTTGACGACGGCGTAGATGCCCTCGGACTTCTTCTTGATCTCGTACGCCAACCGACGCTTACCCCAAATGTCGAGGTTCTCAATGGAGCCACCGTCTTTGCGGATGACCTCAAGGAACGCTTCGAGACTGGGAGCAACGGTGCGCTCATCTGTCTCTGGGTCAAGGATGACCATCAGTTCATAATCGTGCACGACTACCCCACCTCCTTCGGACTCAACGGTTACAGGATTTCTGCAACAGGAGGGATTAGTGCTGTGTCTTGCGAACAAGACAACTGCCACAGTCTAGGCGCCACGGCGCCAGTGAGCAACAGCTATCGGGATTCCCACCATGCCCGAAGGCGCTTCGTGACCTCGTCCACCCCGATTTCCCCTTCATCGAGGCGCAGTTCCAGGAGGAATCTATAGGCCTCGCCCACCTCTCGACCAGGTGGAAGATCCAGGATTGCCATGATGGCTTCGCCATCCAGCTCAGGTCGGATTGCTTGTAGCTCCTCTTGCTCCGCCAACACGGCGATACGTGCTTCTAGGTCGTCATAGGCAAACGACAAGTGATCCGCTTTGCGCTTGTTGCGGGTGGTCACATCGGCACGCACCAGAATGTGGAGGCGCTCTAACTCTTCGCCAGCATCTCGCACGTAACGCCGGACAGCAGAATCGGTCCAGGCTTGCTCGGAATATCCGAAGAACCGAAGATGAAGTTCGATGAGCCTCGCAACGGAATCGATGGTGTTGTTGTCAAAGCGCAGTGCCTTGAGTCGCTTCTTGGCCAGCTTGGCTCCGACCACATCATGGTGGTAGAAGGTAACCACGCCGCCACCCTCAAACCGTCTCGTGGCGGGTTTACCGATGTCATGCAGTAGCGCCGCTACGCGCAAGACCACATCGGGAGCTTGTTCGGGAAAGCGTCGCTTTTCTTCCTCTATCGCCTGCTCCACCACCGTCAGAGTGTGCTGATAGACGTCCTTGTGATGGGCGTGCTCGTCAGATTCCAAGCGGAGCGCCGGGAGCTCCGGCAACACAATGTCGGCAATCCCCGTCTCTACGAGGACCTCAAGTCCCTGGCGTGGTGACTCCGTAGCGAGTAGGCGAGTGAGCTCTTCGCGCACTCGCTCAGCGGAAATATCAGCAATCCGCGGTGCCAGGGTGGTCATGGCGGCCATCGTGTCGGGATGAATGACAGCCCCCAGTTGGCTCGTGAAACGAGCGCCTCGCATCATGCGCAGAGGGTCATCTTGGAAAGAAATCTCGGGCTCAATCGGCGTCCGAAGGACGCCAGCTAGCAAATCCTCTAGACCGTTACACGGATCGACCAGCTTGACCTCCGGAAGAGTCAGAGCCATAGCGTTCATCGTGAAGTCTCGCCGGAACAGGTCCTCCTCCAGGCTCGAGCCAAAGACAACATCCGGCTTACGACTGCTCCCGTCGTAGGAATCTGCCCGATAGGTCGTGATCTCCACCGTGTGCCCACCCAACTGGGCGGCAATGGTGCCAAACGCTCTGCCCACGTCCCATATGGCATCGGCCAGTGGCTTCACGAGTTTCTCAATCTGATCAGGTGTTGCCGACGTTGTGAAATCAAGATCGTGAACCTTGCGGCCCAAGAAAGCATCACGAACCGGACCACCCACAAGAGCAAGCTCAAAACCAGCCGCGGCGAAAGCCTCTGCTAGGCCCTTGATGGGCTCCTCGGAGGTGACGAGACGCAGTGTTTCCACCGCTTTCGCAACGCTCGACATAGTGTTCAGAGTCTAGACTCTGAACCATGCCAGCTCGGGGGACAGTGACACGCAGGCGTGGATAACTCAGGCGCCAGCGCAGTTTTCACCAAGCCCCGACGGTCCCTCGTGGCCCTCGGGGTGCTCCTTGCGCTGAGTGTGTCGTTCCTCGCCCCTCCCGCTCCCGCTCACGCGAGCGATGATCGCTCTGCGGCACGTGTTGATCTCATCGTGGATGCCGGCGGAATCATCGATCCTGCGCTTGGTGGCGCCTATAGCGTCCTTTTGCGAGCCGACGAAACCGGCACCCTCTCAACGGGAGACGTTGTCGTGAGTCTCACCGAGGATCCCTTCACGAGTGAGGAACAGATTCGCCGCTTTATCTCGGGGGACAGCGAACCCGTCGTCACGGAGATTGCTCAAGCCGTGAGCCCGGAAGTTCCGCAACTTGAATCCAGGGAAATGATTTTTGGCTTCAACCCCGAGGTTCTGAGCGAGCGGGTTGCGCCGGAGAGAGCTGATGACGGACCCCAACCCGGCATCTTCGGACTTGAGGTCTCGTACTCCAATCCGGGAAACCTGGTCCCGGGATTGCGACAACTCGTCGGGCGCCAAATCCTGATACTTGTGCCGGCAGGCACCGAACTACAGCGAGCGTCCATAGCTCCCATCGTCACCCTCACCACTTCGGCCACCGGTGGTCAAGCGCTGAGCCCTGGCGAGCTCGAAGCACAAACAATTGAGGGTGGGCCGCTCAATCAGGTCACCCGCGCGCTCGAGACCTACCCTGCCTCGCTCGCTATCGACAGCAGAATCACCAGCTCCATCACGGTCCTCGGTGATCAAGCACCACCCGAGTCTCTCGCCTGGGCGAGCACGCTGGGCTCTATCGGACTCACCCAATTCGCCCTTCCCTGGGCGGATGCCGACCCCCTAGCAACGCTCGCCATTGACACTCTGGTCTTTGCCAAGCTCGGCGAATATCCCTGGGTTCACGGTGACGCGATCAGCAACGACCAGCTCGCCACGCTCGCCACGCGCTCCGCGTCTGCCGTACTTCTCTCCAGCAACAGCTTGCCCTCGGATCGATCCGTCGTATCAATTGGAGACGCCCGAATTATTCGCGTAGACGCCCAGCTCTCCAGTCTTGCCACGGATGCTCTGCAAGCACCCACGGTCCTTGAGGCCGAAGCAGATCTCCAACGCGCCCAAGGCATCATCGGATATCGAGCTCTCACGGGCAATGACGAGGTCCTGGTTTTTAGCACTGGACGTCTGCCCGCCACCGCGATTGCCCCGAGACTCGAGTCTGTTCTCGAAGGGTTCAACGCCATGCGTTTGGCGACAACTCTGGCAGTTCCACTGGGAGCTCCCGCAACGGAAACTCTGCCCGGCATCACCACCATCCCCCAGAGCAGGGAGTGGCAGAACTTTGTGGGAGCGCTCAAAGGTCTTTGGGAGAGCGATGTCGCGTTCGCCACTATCGCCTCCGACCCTGGTGGGGCCGTCTTTGGTCGATGGAACAGATACCAATCGCTGCTCTCCTCGACCTGGAGCGACAACCCCAACGGTTTGGAGAGCGAATGGGAAAGAGCGCAACAAGAATCCCGGGATTTCCAGAACTCCGTACGAGTAGAGCAGGGTAGCTCGATCACGGTTCTGAGTGATCAAACGCAGCTCCCGGTGACAATCAACAACGATCTGGCGTCGTCTGTCGTCGTGTCCCTGCGGGTACGACCCACAACAGGAATTCTTGCTGTCGAGCAGCCCATCACCCAGGTGGAGATTGCACCAGAATCATCGATACGCGTCTTTGTTCCGGTTCAGTCCCTGGCTAATGGATCCGTTCCGGTCGAGTTCAGTCTGCTTTCCGCAGGTGGGCAGCTTGTCGGCGAGATCGTCACCATCCCGGTCACTATCCGGGCCGGATGGGAGGGTGTCATCAGTTTTGCTCTCGCAGGTCTTGTGGGTGGAGTCTTCACTTTCGGCCTGATCCGGGCCATCCAGCGCCGACGATCCCTGGTGGGAGGTGGCGATGATGACACCGCGTGAGGACAATCGTGGTTTAGGTCGCGCCAGCATGCTGCTCGCGTCAGGCACTGTGGTGTCGCGTGTTCTGGGATTCATCAGCGCGATTATTCTCGCGCGGACCCTGGGAACAGTGGGGGCTGGTGCTGACACCTTTGCCCTGGCTAATCAGCTACCCAACAACATTTACGCCATCGTCGCAGGCGGTGTCCTGAGCGCCGTTCTGGTCCCCCACATAGTGAAGGCCGGCCTCGACACAGACGGGGGGCAGAGCTTCATCAACAAGATTGTCACTCTCGGATTCTTGATTTTTCTCGCTGTCGCGGTGCTGGCAACCCTGTTGGCGCCCGCCCTCGTTGCTCTTTACGCCCAAAGCGGGGGAGACGGAGGTCGAGGTTTCAGTCCCGAAGAAATTGCGTTGGCCGTGGCGTTTGCCTATTGGTGTTTGCCGCAGATCCTGTTTTATGCGCTCTATAGCTTGCTGAGTGAGGTTCTCAACGCCCGGAAAGTCTTTGGGCCCTTCACCTGGGCACCCGCGCTCAACAACGTTGTGGCGATGACCGGGCTGGTGGCTTTTGGCCTGATATTCCCGGGCGCAGACACAGCGAACGCAATGGTCTGGACCTCGTCCATGGTCGCCGTCCTCGCTGGCTCCGCCACCGCGGGGGTCGCCGCTCAAGCCTTCATCCTTTTTCTGTTTTGGCGCAGAGCCGGTTTAAGCTTCCGCGCCGACTTCCGCTGGCGGGGAGTGGGATTGGGAAACACCGGTAGGGCGGTGTCCTGGATGTTCGGCATGATCTTGGTCGCCCAGATCGCCGGAGTGGTTCAAGCGAATGTGGCGTCGTTAGCTGCCGGTGGAGATGCCCCGAGCCTTGCCATTTTGCGGTTCTCCTGGTTGATTTTCATGCTCCCGCACTCGGTTGTTGCGGTGTCGCTTGCGACTGCCTACTTCACGCGAATGTCAACCCATGCACGTGATGGGAACCGTGCCGCTGTCCGCGGCGACTTCCTGGAATCTGTGTCGCGCATCGGATTCTTCATGGTTCTTGCGAGCGTCGGCCTCATCGTGGTGTCACTGCCTTTCGCTCGTCAATTTGGGGGTGAACCCGAGTCAATTCGGGCAATGGCGATAGTCATTGCGTCCTATGCGTTGGGTCTGCTGGCTTTTAGCGTTCTCTTCGTTGTCCAACGGGTGTTCTACGCCCTAGAAGACACAAGAACCCCGTTCTTCCTCCAGGTTGTGCAGGCGACGCTGTTCATTTCCCTCGCGCTGGGGGTCTCAACACTGCCGGTTACCCAGATTGCAGTGGGACTGGCGCTCTCTGCCAGCATCGCCGGAAGCGTTCAAACCGTTGTGGCGATTGTTGTTCTCCGCCGGAAACTGGGAGGCCTGAGCCTCCGGCCACTGGTCTTTTCTCTGTCGCAATTCCTTCTGGCTGCTCTGCCCTCGAGTGCTGCAGGTGTTGCTCTGCTCACCGCCATCGGCGGAGCGGACGGAGCCGGCTACCTCACAGAATCGGCTTTGTGGTCCGCTCTCGTGATGGTGGTCATCACCCTCGCCATGGTCGTGGTCTACGGGGCGACTCTACTGTTGCTGGGAAACAGCGACGCCCGTGCGGTAGCGGGGCCCCTTCTTCGACACCTGCCGTTTACCCGGTCAGGGAATAGTTCCTCCTAGACTTGCGTTGCTAGCGGTGTAAGGAAAGTAGGAGAACCATGAGAGACGTCGTCATTATCGGATCAGGGCCTGCTGGCTACACCGCAGCCATTTACGCAGCGCGCGCCAACCTCAACCCTTTGGTTGTTGCTTCTTCTGTGGAGTTTGGCGGCGATCTGATGAACACCACCGATGTGGACAACTTCCCCGGTTTCCCCGAGGGCATCATGGGTCCTGAGCTGATGACCCACATGCAAAAGCAGGCTGAGCGCTTTGGCGCCGAAATTATGTACGACGACGTCACCTCGGTAGAGCTCGCCGGTCCCGTGAAGAAGATTTCACTCGGCAATGGCGACACGGTTGAAGCCGCCGCCGTCATTGTCGCCACCGGCTCTGCGTACCGAAAGCTCGGCATTGCCGACGAGGATCGCCTGAGTGGATACGGCGTTTCCTGGTGCGCAACCTGCGATGGTGCTTTTTATCGCGAGAAAGTCGTCGCTGTCGTGGGAGGCGGAGACTCAGCCATGGAGGAAGCAACCTTTCTCACCCGTTTTGCGGACAAGGTCTACATCATCCACCGCTCCGAAACGCTTCGTGCCTCCGCGGTCATGCAGGAGCGCGCTCAGAATGATCCCAAAATCGAGTTCATTCTGAACGCTACCGTGGAGCACATCTACGGCGATGACCTGGTCTCCGGAATTGGCATTGTCGACACGGTCACCGGCGAGGAGAAAACTCTGGATGTTTCCGGGCTCTTCATCGCGATTGGGTCCGACCCCCGGACCCACGTTGTTCACGGTCAACTGGACCTCACCTCAGAGGGCACGATTGCCGTGGATGGTCGTACCTCACGGACCAACCTGGAGGGTGTTTTCGCGGCGGGAGACGTCATTGACCCGACTTACCGTCAGGCCGTCACTGCTGCAGGTTCAGGGTGCGTCGCAGCGCTGGACGCGCAGCATTACCTCGAGTCGCTGCCTCAGAAGCAGGTAGCCGCAAGCCACAGCGCCTAGAGCGCCACATCACCCAAGGAGAAGAACATGAGTAGCGCACGAGATGTAACCGACCAGAACTTTGCCACTGAAGTGCTCGCCAGTGAGAAGCCCATCATGGTGGACTTCTGGGCCGAATGGTGTGGTCCCTGTCGCGCGGTCTCGCCGATTTTGGATCAGATTGCCACCGAGCACTCCGACAAGATTGATGTCGTCAAACTCAATGTGGATGACAACCCAGAGACGGCGATGAAGTACCAGATCACGTCCATCCCCACGATGAAGGTCTTCCGGGCTGGCGAGGTGGTCAAGACCGTTATTGGGGCAAAACCCAAGCCAGCACTAGAGGCCGATCTGCAGGAATTCCTGGCCTAAAGCCCCATTCCCAACAAAATCCCCGTATTCTGGGCACTTCACTGTCCCCAGAGTCCAAGGTGTTCTCATGATGTCCTCCGGTTCGGGAATTTCCCTTGACCCGTGGTTTGACAACTATGCAGACCGTGCCGCGGGCCTAAGCGCAAGCGAAGTCCGGGCACTCTTCGCGGTGGCATCTCGTCCGGAGGTGGTGTCATTAGCCGGCGGGATGCCGTTCGTGGCAGCTTTACCTTTTGACAAGGTACGAAGCTCCGTCGATTCTGTGCTCGCCAGCCAGGGTCCCACAGCCCTGCAATACGGCTCGGGTCAGGGATTGCCGAGTCTTCGCGAAAAGATCCGCGCCATCATGGCAGAAGAGGGTATTCGGGCGGGTGTCGACGACATTGTCGTCACGACCGGATCACAGCAGGGTCTCGACCTCGTTGCCAAGCTTTTTGTGAACCCGGGCGACGCGATTCTCGCGGAATCTCCGAGCTACGTTGGCGCCATGGGAGTGTTCCGCTCCTACCAGGCACGCGTCGAGCACATTGAGATGGACGAGCACGGGATGATTCCGGCGGCTCTCACCCAACGCATTGAGGAGCTTCGGGCAGCCCAAGTTCCCATCAAGTTCCTCTATCTGATTCCTAACTTCCAAAACCCGGCGGGGGTGACACTGTCGGCCTCACGACGTGTGGAGATTCTCGATATCGCCAAAGACAACGGGATTTTGATTGTGGAGGACAACCCCTATGGGTTGTTGTGGTTCGATTCACCTCCCCCTCAGGCGCTGCGCAGCGTCGATGACGCAGGTGTCATCTACTTGGGATCTTTTTCGAAGACGTTTGCTCCCGGCCTCCGTGTGGGATGGGTTGTTGCCCCCCATGGAATACGAGAAAAACTCGTTTTAGCATCAGAGGCTGCGATTCTGTCGCCAAGTTCTTTCGCGCAAATGGTGTTGGCCGAATATTTTGAGTCTCACGACTGGAAGGGTCAAATTGATACCTTCCGTGGTGTGTATCGGGAGCGCCGTGACGCCATGTCCGACGCCTTGGCGACCTATCTTCCTGACATCGCCCACACGAACCCCGCAGGTGGCTTTTACCTGTGGCTGACCCTTCCAGAAGGGCTCGACTCCAAAGAGATGTTGCCACGGGCTATCACCGAACTGGTTGCCTACACTCCAGGCACAGCATTCTTTGCGAATGGCGAAGGACAACGCCACCTCCGGCTCGCCTTCTGCTACCCCGAGCCTGACTTCATCACCGAAGGTATTCGGCGACTTGCTCGCGTGATTACCGAGGAGCGGGAACTCGTGGACACTTTTGGGCCTGCCACGTCTGAGGTTCCCGTCGCGGCGAACCTCGAGTCACCACCACCCGAGGTTGCTTAGCCGTGGCAGAGATGCCACGCGTTCTCATACTCTCCGGTGGGATTTCCCACGAGCGGGATATCTCGCTCAAATCTGGACGGAAAGTGGCAGACGGTCTGCTTTCTCATGGCGTCAGCGTCGAGCTGAGGGATCCTGATGGATCGCTGATTGAGTATCTCGGGGAGAGCTCCCCTGAAGTTATCTGGCCAGTCCTCCACGGAGCCTCGGGCGAGGATGGTGCGCTCCGCGCCCTCCTGGAGATGCTCGATATTCCCTACGTTGGCTCCACCGCCGATGCTTCCCGCATTGCGTGGAACAAACCTGTGGCCAAAAGCCTCGCAGAGCGGGCCGGTGTCGCCACCCCACCATCAATCACCCTGTCGAGAGACGCCTTTAGGGAGTTGGGCGCCGAGAGCGTCCTAGAGACCGTCACCACCAGCCTCGGTATTCCACTCATCGTCAAGCCTGCCCAAGGAGGCTCCGCCCAGGGGGTGTCGTGGGTGGACTCGAACGAGGACCTTCGCAAAGCCATGGTCCACGCTTTTACCTACTCCGACATTGCGTTAATTGAGAAGCGCATTGTCGGCGTGGAGGTATGTGTCCCCATCATTGACACCGGAGATGGGCCACGAGCAATCCCTGCCGTCGAAATTGAGCCACTGTCGGGCCACTATGACTTTGAGGCGCGCTACACCGCTGGTGCAACCAGGTTCTACACCCCGCCCCGACTGGAGCAGGCCACCCTCGACTCCTTGAGCGCGCTAGCGCTTAATGCCTTCACTGCCTTGGGACTACGCGATCTTGCGAGAGTGGACTTTATCGTTGACAACGAAGGCAAGCCCTGGTTCCTCGAGGCGAGCACCATGCCAGGACTCACCGAAACATCCAGTACTGCTCTCGCTCTCGATGCCGCCGGCTACGACGTGGGCGGCGTCTATGGCGCCTTGGTAGAGGCAGCGCTGGCTAGGCCTTAAAGCCCGGCTCCCCCAGTTCGCCGAGAATTCGGTTCAGGTCTGCCACCGTCGCAAAATCAATGGCTACTGTTCCCTTGGTTTTCGACAACGTGATGTGCACGCGGGTGTTGAGACGGTCGCCCATCCGCTCCGCGATCTCGTCAAGACCCTCACTACGACTGCCGCCACGCACCTTCTTGCCGCCAGTTTTTGTTGCCTTCGCGAGTCCCGCTTCTTCCTCTGCTTGGCGGACGGTCAGTGACTGCTGAACAATCTTGTTCGCAAGCTTTGACATCCCCTCCGCATCAGGCATGGCCAGGAGTGCTCTCGCGTGACCAGCGCTCAATACTCCAGCGGCGACCTTCTTCTGAACATCAGCGGGGAGGCGCAGCAAACGCAAGGTGTTGGTTACTTGAGGGCGAGATCTTCCGAGCCTGGTCGCGAGCTCGTCCTGAGTAATTCCAAAGTCGGAGAGCAGCTGCTGATACGCGGAGGCTTCCTCCAACGCGTTGAGATTCGCACGGTGCAGGTTTTCCAGGAGGGCATCACGCAACATGGCGTCGTCCTCGGTTTCTCGCACCACCGCGGGGATAGTGTCCAAACCTGCAGCGGTCGCAGCGCGGAGGCGTCGCTCTCCCATGATCAGCTCATAGGCAACGGTTCCTTCCGGCTTAGCAAGAGGTCGCACCACGATGGGCTGGAGAACGCCAAACTCGCGCACCGAGTGAATGAGCTCGTCAAGCTCTTCCTGGCGAAATTCTTTTCTGGGCTGTTTGGGATTGGGGCGAATACTGGTCGGCGGAACAGCGACAAGCGTCGCTCCGGGAATGCTGACTAAGTCGCCAGCTTCAGCGCTGGAGGGGAAAAAGACGTCGACCGGGCGTTCTCCTGTGGTGGGGGCGCCAGGAATCAACGCGCCAATACCTCTACCCAGTCCAGTTCTCTTCTGTGCCATTACTGCGGTGCTCCTCTGTGTGCGATTTCGAGGGCGGCTTCCTGGTAGGAAACAGCTCCGGGAGAGCTCTGGTCATACTCAATCACTGTCTGGCCATAACTGGGTGCTTCTGACACGCGAACAGAGCGAGGGATAAGCGTCGACAAGGTCTGGTGGGGAAAGTGGGACCTCACATCTGACACAACCTGATGCGCGAGGTTGGTTCTCGTGTCGAACATCGTGAGAAGGATTGTCGACAGAGTGAGTGCTGGATTGAGGTGGCCCCTAATGAGCTCGATGTTGCTCACCAGCTGGCTCACTCCCTCCAGGGCGTAATACTCACACTGAATCGGAATCAAGACCTCATTCGCTGCTACAAAGGCGTTGATAGTCAAAAGGCCCAGTGATGGCGGACAATCAATAAAGACATAGTCAATGCCTGAGCCTGCCGGAGAATCAAGAAAAACCTCCAGTCCTCTCTGGAGCCGATATTCCCGGGCAGCCATCGAAACGAGCTCGATTTCAGCTCCCGCGAGATCCAAGTTTGACGGTGCACAGAGAAGCCGAGGGCTCTCCGGGCTCACCTGCACGACGTCTGCCAGGGGAGTAACACCCACCACCACGTCATAAATGCTGGAAATATCACCGTGGTGGTCTATTCCTAATGCTGTTGACGCGTTGCCTTGGGGGTCGAGATCAATGACGAGAACTGTGCTTCCAAAGCGAGCCAACGCTCCAGCGATGTTGACTGCGGTGGTGGTTTTTCCGACACCACCCTTTTGGTTAGCGACCGTGAAAACCCTGGTGCGAGAGGGCTTGGGAGCCACTGCTTGTGCAAGAGCAGCTCGTCGATTGCTCAAGTCAGCCAGCTCAGCTGCCAATGGCGTGGACTGGTCAAACTGTGGCTGGGTCACCGAGACATTCCCTCCAATGTTTCACGTGAAACATTCGCTCTGTTTTATCCCACTGTAGCCCGAAAGATTCGGGTTTCTTCGGTGTTGAATTCGGGTCCCGTAATCTCAATGCTCGGGTTGGTCACGCCCCACTTAACCAATACCGACGCGGCGTCGCGGACCTCGTCCTCGATCTTCTGGCCCTTCATGAGAACGAGCTCGCCACCAGCTTTGAGTAGAGGAGCTGCTAAAGGAACCAGTGTCTTCAGGGCGCTCACCGCGCGGGCCGTCACGTAGTCGGCAATGACGTGCCCAGCGGCCTCCTCGGCGCGTTCATTGCGGACACTCACATTCTTCAGACCCAGGCGGTCAGCCTCCTCACGCAACCAGTGCGCACGCCTCCCCAGCGGCTCAATCAGAACACACTGGATATGCGGTCTCATGGCGGCGATGACCAGACCGGGGAAGCCCGCGCCAGAGCCAATATCAATCAGGGTCCCTGGCCCCAGCTTGTGAGCAACTAAACCCGAATTTAAGATGTGGCGGGTCCATAACCGATCACGTTCCCGAGGGCCCACAAGGCCTAGCTCTTCACCCCACTGTGCCAGGTGCTCGGCAAAGAGCCGGAGGGTAGGCAACGCTTCACCACACAGCTTTTCCGCCGCTAATGGCTCTGGCTCAATGTCGGAATGTTTCACGTGAAACATTCCTACGCGGAGGCAGTGATGACCGTGTGACGGTCTTTGCCTTCGCCTTCGGAGCCCGACTGGAAGCCACGCTCACCCACCATGTCATGCACGAGCTTGCGCTCATAGCTGCTCATCGGAGGGAGCGCCGCCGACTTAGCACCGTTCTCGATCTTCTCGATCGCAACGCCCACGAGCTTCTCCAGCTCGCGCTCACGTGCCTCACGAGATCCCCCTACGTCCAACACCAACCGAGCAAACTCCCCGGTCTTCTGCTGAACGGCCAACCTCGTCAGATCCTGGAGGGCACTGACAACCTCGGGGGAGGACAAAGCGTCAAGGTCGTTGGTGTCTGCCGAGCCGACCGTGACATAGGTTCTCTCCTGCTTCACCTCGATCTCGATGTCGCCATCGAGGTCAGCGATGTCCAGCAAGTTTTCCAAATAGTCAGCCGCAAGTTCGCCCTCATCGGGGACAACGATCTCTTGGTCCTTCGTGGCCATTATTTCCTCTTCTTCTTTTTCTTAGAACGACTCTTCCCCTTGGGTTGAGGACGTTGACCCTTTTCTTGTTCTTCCTCGGTCTCGTCATCCTCTTCCACCAGGACAATTCCTTTTCGCTCGCGCTTCTTTGCAAGTCGAGCTTCGCGAGCCTTGTCTGCCTCGCTGCCGGGCGTAGGCATGTTACGAATCACGATGAACTGCTGGCCCATGGTCCAGAAGTTTGACACCAACCAATAGGTCATAACACCAAGGGGGAAGTAGACACCGGAGAAGAGGAACACCAGAGGCAGCATGTACAGCAGAATGCGCTGCTGACGATACATCGGGCTTTCTTTCATGGCGGGCGACTGGTTCTTCGACATGATCTGAAGCTGAGTCACGAACTGCGACGCAGACATGAGAACGACCATGATTCCGGCCGTAATCACGATGCCGATGGTTTCTCCGGAGGTATACCCAGAGCCCTCTGCAAAGGCAGCAATCATGGTGGCCTTTAGGGGCGCAAAGCCGAACAGTGCTGCTTGACCAAACTGCTCCGCGAGCTCTTCCGTCATAAAGGACACACCAGCGCGACCCTCCGCGGCGGTACTGAGAACCCGGAAAAGGCCGAAGAAGATCGGCATTTGAAGAAGAAGGGGAAGACACGAGGAGAAGGGGTTGGTCCCGGCTTTGGAATACAGGGCCATCGTTTCTCGGGACATCGCCTCACGAGAGAACTGGTCTTTCTTACCCTTGTACTTATCCTGAATCTTTTTCAGCTCCGGAGCAATTTCCATCATGCGACGCTGGCTCTTGATTTGACGAACAAAAACCGGAATAAGTGCTGCACGCACCAACAGCACGAGGACCATGATGGAGAAGAACCAGGTCGCCCCCGAGGCGGGGTCCATCCCAAAAGATTCCAGAATGGCGTGGGAGCCCGCTAGCACCGCCTCAATGACCCACCGAATGGGCCACAGAATTGTGTCAAAAAACTCCACGTGCCTACCTTCCCTTTACTCCGACAAACCCTACCGGTCCCACCACATAGCGAGGCCGGGGTCCTGCGGGAGGATCATCTATCCCACCCTGCGACCAAGGATTACACCTCAGAATGCGCCACGAGCCTAGAACGACTCCCTTTGCCACCCCATGGTACTGAATCGCCTGAAGGGTGTAGGCCGAACAGCTCGGGTAATAGCGGCACACCTGACCATAAAGAGGAGAGATAACTTTCCGATATGCCAGCAAGATAGCTACCGCAATGTTCCGCGGAACCAAGGCCAACCACCACAACAGCGTCACCCTGACGCCACCATCTGAGACACCATGCGGTCCCAATGCTCCGAGAGCTGGTCAAAGGATGCGCCAGAGCTGTCGGCCTGTGCTCGCACTACAAGGTCATATCCATGAGGACGGTCTGCCAGGGTTCGTGCCGCAAGAGCCCTCAAACGACGTTTCACCAGATTTCTGGTTACCGCACCACCCACCTGTTTAGAGGTAATGAAACCGACACGAGCGGGATTGTCCTCAGCAGAGACTATCCACGCCGCCGTGAACAGCGGTGATCGAAACTTCTGGCCTCGCCTCGACACGTGACGGAGCTCTTCGCCCTCCACGATGCGGTTACGCCGCGCTAGCACGCGGTGCCCCTATAACTAGGCGGAGAGGCGCTCGCGCCCTTTACGGCGACGAGCAGCAAGAATGGCGCGGCCGGCACGGGTACGCATACGCAAGCGGAATCCATGAACCTTGGCACGCCGACGGTTGTTGGGCTGAAACGTGCGCTTACTCATGACAAGAACTCCTTGTTGCTGATCCGGCCAGTGTGCCGGTACATCTACTCCCGATTGCGGGACACTACAGGATAAGCCTCAAATCTCATCGGGTCAAACTAAATTTCCCAAATGGAGTTATCCACAGCTAATCTCTAGTCTGGGCACAGCACCCTTCATGCCCTTCAGAATAGGTGTCTACTTTGTAGGTCGAGAGAGAAAGGCTTTCTTGTGGCGGATCCAGAAAGCGATGTGCTCGATTTCTGGCATAACGTCAAAAGCCACCTCACGACCGACGCACGGATTACTCCTCAGCTGTGGGGATTTCTTGATCTCGTTGAGCCCCGTGGAGTTATGGCCGGAGTTCTCTATCTCGAGGTCCCGAACGAACTGACCCGGGGAATGCTCGAACAACGAGTTCGCCTTCCTCTCCTAGCCGCGCTGGAGAGCATCGAAGATTCAGAAATCAGCAGCTTCGCCATTGTTGTCAACCCTGAAATTGAAAGTGATGTTTTACAGATCCCCGCCGATGATTCCATCGTCCCGGAGTACACACCGGAAATCACACATTCAGAACCCGTGCTTACCGGTCAAGACCAAACCCGCCTCAATAACAAATACAGCTTCGACAATTTCGTGATCGGGTCTTCCAACCGCTTCTCTCACGCTGCAGCAGTAGCGGTCGCCGAAGCGCCCGCCAAGGCCTACAACCCACTTTTCATTTATGGAGGGTCGGGGCTAGGAAAAACTCACCTTCTCCACGCCATTGGGCATTATTCCCAAAGCCTCTACAAAGGCATTCGTGTTCGCTATGTCTCTTCGGAGGAGTTCACTAACGACTTTATTAACGCCATCGCGAACAACAGGGCGCCTGAATTCCAAGCTCGGTATCGAGAAATCGACATCCTTTTGATTGACGACATTCAGTTCCTTCAGGGCAAAGACTCCACCCAAGAAGCTTTTTTCCACACGTTCAATACTTTGCATGACCACAACAAGCAGGTTGTCGTAACCAGCGACCTACCTCCCAAACAGCTCACTGGTTTTGAGGACCGTATGCGGAGCCGGTTTGAGTGGGGTCTCATTACCGATGTTCAAGCACCGGATCTCGAAACACGTATTGCAATCTTGCGCAAGAAAGCCGCTAGTGAGCGAATCGACATCAACGACGATGTTGTGGAATACATGGCGTCCAAGGTGTCCTCCAATATTCGTGAACTCGAGGGTGCGCTAATTCGCGTTACCGCCTTCGCCAACTTAAACAAGGCGACGGTCGATATGCCACTGGTACAGACCGTGTTGAAGGATCTTGTCCTTACCGAAGACACCAACGTCGTTTCGCCAGCGGACATCATCAGTATTGCTGCGACCTTCTATCAGCTCAGTGTCGAGGATCTCTATGGATCTTCACGCTCTCAAACCATTGCGCTTGCGCGACAGGTGGCGATGTATCTCTGTCGAGAAATGACGAGTCTTTCTCTGCCGAAGATTGGCCAACTCTTTGGTAACCGTGATCACACCACAGTGATGTACGCCAATAAAAAGATCAGTGAGTTGATGAAAGAACGGCGTTCTATCTATAACCAGGTCACAGAGATCACGAGCAGGGTCAAACAAACCAGCAGTTATTAAAGCCAATCAAGTTCTAGTTGAGGGTTTCCCACACTGTGGATAACTTGTGTAGAACTTCTCATGCTTTGGGGAAGACACGCGATGAGTTTCCACAACGCCAAAAAAGCTAACGTGTCTTCGTGGAAGGTGGAGCACAACTGCACATTTTGTCCCCGCATAACTACACAACTCACACGATTGTAGTTTTAACGTGAATAAGCGAATTTTGAGAACTTATCCACAAATCCACAAAGGTTATGAATGTTTCCTTTCTTAATCTCTCTCTTGAACCAATAACGAGGTCGATCAAACAGACCAGGTGCTTTATGCCAGAATCGAGTACTGCGGTAATCCATTCCAGAGGTCAGGTGTCACGTGAAATTTGAAGTCAACAAAGACGTCTTCAGTGAGGCTGTGTCTTTTGCGGTCAAACTGCTACCCCAGCGGACAACACTTCCGATCCTCAGCGGAGTCTTGATTGCAGCAGAGGGCTCTAGTGTCACCATCTCTTCTTTTGACTACGAGGTTTCGGCAAAAACTCGCATCGATGCAAATGTCGATACGGCGGGCACAGTCCTCGTTTCAGGTCGCCTGCTTGCCGAGATTGCATCACGACTTCCCCACGACTCTGTGGTGTGTGAACTATCGGGTAACTCGGTCAGCATTACCTCAGGCTCTGCCAAGTTCTCACTGGCCACTATGCCTGTGGAGGAATACCCGAATCTTCCCGAAGTTGAGGGCATTACAGGAACAGTGTCCGCAGATGACTTCGCGTCCGCTGTGAGCCAAGTTGCTCCGGCCGCGTCACGTGATGACGTCACTCCCGTCATAACCGGTGTTCTCCTCGATATTTCCTCCTCTGCTGTTGTGATGATGGCAACAGACCGCTATCGCGTCGCATCTCGTGAGGTTGCGTGGAAAGCGAGTGGGGTCAGTGATGAAGGTCTTCACGCTCTTGTTCCATCTCGCACTTTGGCTGAGATTGGGAAAACCTTTTCCTCCTCCGGTGAAATTACGATCACCATTAACACCGGCGGGGAGCGGGAGCTCGTTGCTTTTGGCTCTGCAGATAGAACAGTAACCACCTTGCTCATCAAGGGATCTTTCCCTCCTGTAACTAAGTTATTCCCGTCAGAAACACCTGACTACGCGGTAGTCAGCACCTCTGATCTCATCGAAGCGACCAGACGAGTTGCCCTGGTCTTAGAGCGGGAAGCCCCTTTGCGCTACTCATTCACAGCTGACGGTGTTGCGCTTGAGGCTTTGGGGAGTGAACAGGCTCAAGCATCAGAAACTATTGATGGACACCTCGTTGGCAAAGAGTGCGTTGTGTCACTCAAACCTCAATTCTTGATTGACGGCCTGAGTGCCACCCACAGCGAATTCGTGCGCGTTGCATTTACGCACACCGATAACCCCAATAAGCCGGGGCCTGTGCTGATTACTGCTCAGAAGTCTCAGGATGGTGGCGACTCCGAGGTGTATCGCTACCTGCTGCAGCCTAATTTGTTGATGCGCTAGAAGTTTTTCTGTGTGGATCAGTCAGCTCGATCTCACCCAATGGCGTAATCACGAATCAACCCGTTTGGCGTGCTCGCCTGGGGTCACCGTGCTTGTTGGGCCTAATGGGCAAGGAAAAACAAACGTTGTTGAGGCCATTCGGTATCTTGCAACATTGGGATCTCACCGAGTGGCGTCCGCGGCCCCGCTGATTCAAGATGATCAGGAAAGCGGCACTGTCTATGCCCAGCTCCATCATGGCGAGCGCAATATCTCTGCTGGCGTCACACTTAAGCGTCATGGCACTAACGAGGCAACGCTCAACGGCAACAAAACCAAACTGTCTGAAATTCCTCGCTGGGTGTCAGCAGTCTTGTTTGCCCCTGAAGACGCAGCAATTGTTCGAGGGGAACCAAGTTTTCGTCGCCACTTTATGGATGAATTAGTACTGGGTGGGTCTCCATCCATGGCGGCAGTCTTTAGTGATTTTGAGCGCGTCCTCAAACAACGCAACTCCCTCTTGAAATCGTTGCGCTCTTCCTCGCGAGGCGCGGACCTTTCAACACTCGATGCCTGGACGGAGAGCTTTGCGCAAGCGGCCGCGGCAATCGTGGCTGATCGCGTGCGCTACCTCCGCGAGATCACACCCCGTGTTGCGAAAGAGTACGACAATTTGGCTGGCGGTGACGAGATATCAGCGACATATCAACCCAGGGGTTACATCCTCGAGGACGAGAGCCCTGAGAGTATCGCCCGTGTGATTTCAGACGCTTTGATAGCAGTAAGGGCTGAGGAACTAGAGCGCGGGATGACGCTCATTGGGCCCCACCGCGACGATGTGGACCTCACCATTGAAGAAAAGCCTGCTCGAACCCACGCCAGCCAAGGTGAAACCTGGTCGCTGGCGCTTGCCCTCAGACTAGGGATGGCGGCGTGGTTGCGAGAGAATCGAGCAAGTGGGGATCCCATCATCATGCTTGACGATGTTTTTGCTGAGCTAGATGCTCGTCGCCGAGAGAAGCTGGTCAGCGCAATTACTGACTACGAGCAACTCATTATTACGAGTGCGGTGGAGGATGACTTGCCTCTCGGACTAGAGGGGACCCGACTCGATGTCAAAAACGGTGTGGTGAGTCCTCGATGACGACTCCTGAAGCCCGCAATGTGTATCAGCGGCTGCGTACAAAGTTTGGGGGTTATCGAGCGCGTGAAAAAGGCGCGATCAGCGGATCGGAACCGTTTGGCGACTTTCGTGATCCAGGATCTATGGCGGACGCTTTCGACGAGCTCACGCAATCTATGGGGTGGGCACCGAGCCTGGCTCGGGCGGATCTGAACGAACACTGGGCCGACATTGTCGGCGACGATGTCGCCGCGCACGCTTCACCCAGCGGCTTCCATGAAGGCTCACTAGAGATTCAGTGTGACTCCAGTGCGTGGGCGACGCAGCTGAAACTCATGAAAAAAAACCTGCTCCAGGCACTCCAAGAGCGCTTCCCCCAGGCCGGCGTGTCGGACATTGTCGTAAAAGCACCGGGTGCCCCCTCTTGGAAACATGGCTCACGCTCTGTTCCAGGGCGTGGCCCGCGCGATACTTATGGCTAGAAACCCCTAATTGGTGGAAAGAAAAGAAATCTCTCCTCAGAGGGCCAAAATAGGCCTTTCTGGGACCCCTCTTCGATAGACTGTGAGCTAGCAATAAACCCCGATTTTTCTGGGTTTTTGCGCCATCCGAGCCCAGCTTCAGGAGTAATTTAAAATGTCATCAGCGCCTAAGAAAACTTCCAACGAAGAGTCCTATGGCGCCAGTGACATCCAAGTCCTTGAGGGACTCGAGGCCGTTCGTAAACGGCCGGGTATGTATATCGGCTCAACCGGTCCTCGCGGTCTTCATCACCTGGTATATGAAATCGTCGATAACTCGGTCGATGAGGCGTTGGCAGGTCACTGCGACCAGATCAATGTCGTGATGTTGGCGGATGGTGGAGTCCGCGTCTCCGACAATGGACGTGGCATCCCCGTGGACGAGCACCCCGTGGAGAAGCGCTCGACGGTTGAGGTTGTGTTGACCACACTGCACGCCGGTGGAAAGTTCGGCGGCGGCGGATACGCGGTGTCCGGCGGTTTGCACGGTGTCGGAAGCAGCGTGGTGAACGCCCTTTCTCAAAAACTCACCGTTGATGTGAAACGACAGGGCAGTAGCTGGACTCAGTCTTACCAAAATGGCGTTCCGGACGCCCCTCTGGCCAAGGCCGGAGCCACAGATGTCACCGGAACAACCATTGAGTTTTGGCCCAACTCTGAAATTTTCGAAACCGTGGACTTTGATTATGAGACTCTCCGCACGCGGTTTCAGCAAATGGCATTCCTCAATAAGGGCCTCCAGATTGATCTGGTGGATGAACGGCCTTCAGCAGGTGGTCGTAAAGACACCTATAAGTATGAGCAAGGGCTCGTTGATTACGTCGAATATCTCAATAACGCCAAGAAGACCGAGATTGTCCACCCGGACATCATCTCCTTTGAGGCCGAGGACACTGAGCGCACCATTGCTCTCGAAGTTGCCATGCAGTGGACCACAGCGTATTCCGAGAGCGTCCACACCTATGCCAACACCATCAACACCCACGAGGGAGGAACTCACGAAGAGGGCTTCCGCGCCGCGCTGACCACACTCGTGAACAAATACGCGCGATCAACCGGATTGCTCAAAGAAAAAGACGAAAACCTCACCGGTGATGACGTGCGCGAGGGTTTAACTGCCGTGGTCTCAGTGAAACTGGGCGAACCACAGTTTGAGGGACAAACCAAGACAAAACTGGGCAACACCGAGGCAAAGTCTTTTGTGCAGAAAGTCACTGGCGAGCACCTCGGCGATTGGTTCGAGAGGAACCCCGCTCAAGGTAAAGATGTTGTACGAAAAGCCGTTCAGGCATCGGCAGCTCGAATCGCTGCTCGGAAAGCCCGCGAACAAACACGACGTAAGGGGCTCTTAGAGTCCGGGGGGATGCCAGGAAAGCTCAAAGACTGTCAGTCCAAAGATGCCGCAATCTCAGAAATCTTCCTGGTCGAGGGTGACTCGGCTGGCGGTAGTGCGGTGTC
>CAZPBS010000003.1:0-1674 GCA_964584925.1 uncultured Microbacteriaceae bacterium | reverse complement strand
TATCTCGCTCAACCTCCGCTCTATCGCTTGAAGTGGTCTAACTCAGAACACGAATACGTCTACAGCGATCGCGAGCGAGACGCGCTGATTGAGTCGGGGAAGAAGGAAGGCAAGAAGCTTCCCAAAGACAACTCGGTTCAGCGCTACAAAGGTTTGGGTGAGATGAACCACCAGGAGCTGTGGGATACGACGATGAATCCGGAAACCAGAACCCTTTTGCAGGTGACGCTGGAGGATGCCGCGGTTGCCGACACCGTGTTCAGCACCCTCATGGGCGAAGACGTAGAAGCCAGGCGAACATTCATCCAACAAAACGCTCGAGACGTTCGATTCTTGGACATTTAGGACACGCTCATGACTGACGAGACGACCCAAAAGCCCGCCGCAGACAAGATCGACCAAGTTGATCTCCAGGTGGAGATGCAGAGGTCCTACCTCGACTACGCCATGAGCGTCATCGTGGGTCGCGCATTACCTGACGTTCGCGATGGATTGAAGCCTGTCCACCGCCGTGTTCTGTATTCGATGTATGACGGTGGGTATCGCCCCGATAAGGCTTTCTCCAAGTGTTCCCGTGTTGTCGGTGACGTCATGGGTAAGTTTCACCCCCACGGTGACAGCGCGATCTACGATGCTCTAGTTCGTCTGGTCCAACCGTGGAGCCTTCGCTATCCCCTCGCTGCGGGCCAGGGAAACTTTGGAAGCCCAGGAAATGACGGAGCCGCCGCTCCTCGATACACCGAAACGAAGATGGCGAACCTTGCCATGGAGATGGTGCGCGATATCGACGAGAACACCGTCGATTTCCAAGACAACTACGACGGTCGGACCCAAGAGCCCACCATTCTCCCCAGCCGTTTCCCGAATCTCCTGGTCAACGGTTCCGTGGGTATTGCCGTGGGTATGGCCACCAACATTCCACCCCATAACTTGCGCGAGGTCGCAGCCGCAGCGCTGTGGCACCTCGCGAATCCCACCGCTTCCAGGGAAGAGCTTCTTGAGGCCGCCATGGGAGAGGTCAAGGGCCCAGATTTCCCCACCGGCGCTCAAATCCTCGGGTCCAAAGGAATCCAGGACGCCTATCGCACGGGTCGTGGCTCGATCACGATGCGTGCCGTGGTGACTGTCGAAGAAATCCAGGGTCGAACCTGTCTTGTGGTCACCGAGCTCCCGTATCAGGTGAACCCGGACAACCTGGCCATCAAGATTGCTGACCTCGTTAAAGAAGGCAAGCTCAGCGGAATCGCGGACATTAGGGACGAAACATCCGGTCGCACTGGACAGCGACTGGTCATTGTTCTCAAACGTGACGCGGTCGCGAAGGTAGTCCTTAACAACCTGTACAAGCACACGTCTTTGCAGGAGAACTTTGGCGCCAACATGTTGGCCATTGTGGATGGGGTTCCCAGAACCCTCACTCTCGATGGCTTCATTTCCTTCTGGGTAAGCCACCAAATTGAAGTAATCGTTCGCCGGACGCAGTTCCGCTTGGATAAAGCAGAAGCCGATGCTCACATTCTCCGCGGTTATCTCAAAGCCCTGGATGCTTTGGATGAGGTCATCGCCCTTATCCGAAAGTCCCCCACTGTCGAAGAGGCCAAAGAGGGCCTCCAGAAACTCCTGGGTGTGGATGAGGATCAAGCTCTCGCAATCCTGAACCTCCAGCTTCGTCGC
>CAZPBS010000002.1:0-83971 GCA_964584925.1 uncultured Microbacteriaceae bacterium | reverse complement strand
ATTTCGGCCAGTGACCTGGCTGTGTTCGAATCCTGTCCCTGGAGACTTGCCCGGGAATCGCCGGTGGCGGCGAGTCAGTCGTCGCGTTTGCGGATTACACACTCGCGCGCGCTCAGGACAATCAGAAAGCCGCTAGCGAGCTGAAAAACAGCATCCTGCACTACAACCGCATCGATTGCTTCTCCACACAGGCTCTGCGGGATTGGCTCATCACCACGGCACTGGGTCGTTAGCCCTCACGTCGTGTCGACCACTGCATGGTCTGAGAGAGCACCTCATCCAGGGGCCCAATCTCGAACGTTGCCTCTACAAACTCTCCGGCCAAGGCTCTGGGTAACCACAGAGCCGCATCGGACCACATACGGTTCACCGGAAGATCCCTCAGGGGCCACCAGGTTGCCTCGATTTCAGAGCTAGCCCGCACGTCTCCACTCCACACCCGGGTGACGAAAGCATGCGAGCGCTGGGAGAGTTCCCCCCGCCCCACAAAGGGGTAGGTAACCCGCGCCAGGGGAAAAAGGTCCTTCGCCTCAAGCGTGAGCCCAACTTCTTCGTACACTTCGCGCAGCGCGGTCGCGACAGGAGACTCTCCAGGTTCTTGTTTTCCCCCAGGGCCCACAATCTTGCCAATCCCTAGACCGGTGAGCTTCTCCCCCAAGAGGACCTCGTCTCCCTCGGCGCCCTCTCGCAGGATGTAGACGACGGAGACCTCAAACATGGCCCTCAGGCTATCCCGTGTCAGTGGTCGGTGGGATGGTCTCTGTATTCACGTCCAGGCCGGAGGACACATGCCACAACTCTTTGATGACACACCCCCAGAGTGTCCAGAGTGTCGAGAAAGAACCGCCACTCCCATCATCTACGGGGATCCAAGCTCCGAGATGGTCCAAGCCTCACGGCTCGGAGAGATTGTTCTCGGTGGCGTGGCCGCGGAGGGTGACATGCCTGCATGGCTGTGTTCCTGCGGCACCCGCTACGAAGACTGACGCTTTTCGAGCTCAGCTCTCAGCAAAGCGATGAGGGCTGCTACCTGCATGGTGCCCTCGATCCCGGCTTCAACCTCTTGACCATCCAGGGCACGCGCGGAAAGACCTGACTTCTGATCAATCAGTTCGGCGATTCTCTGGTCCACGGTCTGAGCCGCCACAATGCGCCACGCAGTGACCGGAAGTTCCTGACCAATGCGGTGAACGCGGTCGATGGCTTGGGTCTGCTCAGCACTCGTCCAGGAGAGCTCTGCCAACACGACGTTGGAGGCTGCCTGCAAGTTCACACCCACCCCAGCGGCGAGCAGGGAACAGACGATGACCTGAACGTCATCATCGTTGGTGAAAGCATCGATCGCTGACTGTCGCGCAGTCGTGGACTGGTCTCCCCTAATCGAGGTTGTCTTTATCCCGACAGACTCAAAGTGCTTTTCCGCCTGGTTGAGCACGTCAATGTGCTTCGCGAAGAACACCACCTTGCCGACGTTTCTGGCCAATTGGGCGGTGTAATCGGCCGCCATGACAGCTTTCGCCGAACCAATCTTTCGCACCAGTGTGAAGACGTTATCTCCGGAATCATCCTGCTTGGTCTCCTCGATCTCTGAGGCACACACCAGTCTGACCAAATCGTCGTCCAGCACGCTCGGGTCAGCATCGCCCCTGGCCGAGATGACTCGGTCATAGCGCTCCAGCAAACGCTGCACGAGGGCGCGCTCCGCATCCATAATCGAGCGGGCAGCTTCGGTGTCGAGCTCGATCGGAATATCCGCAATGCGGCGAGCAGGAATGTCTTTGGCGACGTCTTGTTTACGCCTGCGCACAATTCCCATGGAAATAACCGCTTTACGGGCCGCCGGGAAGAAACCGGGATCAGCTGGCGTGAGACCCGCCGCCTCGAGCTTCGCCATCAGCTGGCCCAGAGGTTTCTTGTCATCAATCCAGCCGAGGAACTGCCAAATCATGCGGAAGTCTTCAATTTGGTTGATCAAGGGTGTTCCCGTGAGGGCAATCAGGAGTGGGTGTTGCAAGCGCGCCCGAATAGTCCTCGCCACCGCCTGAACGTGCTTGGAGCGCTGTGAATCCTTGTTCTTGATGAAGTGGGCTTCGTCAACGACCATGCCCCGGAAGTCAAACTTGGAAAGCCATCCGACGTGACGATCGAGAATGTCGTAGTTCACAATGAACACGTCACTGAAGGCGTTGAGCTCTAAACCATCACCGTGAACGACCGTGGGGCGTCGTTTGGGTAGCCACTGGTGAACTTCTCGAAGCCAGTTGGTCTTCACCACATTGGGAACCACCACCAACAGAGGGAAAGCGCCTGCCGTTTCTGCGGCTATAAGGGCCTGAGCCGTCTTGCCAAGTCCAGGCTCATCTGCGAGCAAAAAGCTTCGGTGGCCGCTGCGCACTGCCTCCACAAACTCAGATTGGTGGACCATAAGGTCCAACCCACCTGGCGTGGACAAGTTTGCCGCTGCGGGCAGTTCCATGCTGGCCACGCCACCGCCCGAGCCTTGCTCAAAGGATCGGAAGAGCGGCTCCATCAGCTCCCAGTTCAGAAGGCGCCCCTCCACCGCAGCTTGGGGCTTCTGATAGGCAGCAAAATCGGGGGCCATAAAAGGGTTGGCAAGCTGTGCTTGGCGCACCGAGGCAGGAACGACCTGTTTCGCCGTTTCAGGACTCACCTCCGGGGCTTCATCCACGATGATGAGGTCATCAGGAGCCAGTTCTTGCCCCGAGGCAACAAGGTAGTCACGACGCAGTTTCTTGGCTGCTTCCGAGACCTTTGCATCGGGCGCGAGCAACTGAATCAAGCTGGTGTCTCGCGCCGCTGTTTTCGCCATGATGGAAGCAAGCCCATCCAGACGCTTCAGCGTTTCTTGACGCTCAGCCACCGAGAGTGAACCGTCTTCCTTTGCTCGCGCTCGTTCCTCGCGCACCAAAAGAGCCGTGACTTGAAACTTGACCCTGTTCCCTGCCGTCACTTTTCCGCGACCCGCAGCAGACTCCACTTCCCGCACAGCCCGCGCCAGGATCGGAATGATGCCCTCATCATCAATGGGCTTCTTCCGTCCCCGCTTAGCGCCCTGTGGGCGCGACCGGGTGCGCGAGGGGCCTGTCTGGGCCATTCTTCTCCTTGAGACAACCTAGGGATGTGTGAAAAACGAAGACCTTGTCACCGTGACCACACATTGCCTCGCCCGTGATGCGAGGCCGACACAAACAATCAGACCTGAACGTGAACCGTTTCAGTGATCGAGGTGCCCTTTCAGTGTAACGCCTATGAGGCCGTAACCGATACCCGGTCAGCGAAATGCTGTTCCGCAGCTTTGCCCATGGACCTGGCCATTCCTGCGAAAACAATTCCATGCAGTGGTGTCACAGCAAACCAATACAACCGACCCCCGAGCCCCTGAGGGAAAAAGATTGCGCGCTGGCTCAATGTGCTGTGGTCTTCGCTCACCGGTGTCACGGTGAACTCCAACCAGGCAAGGCCAGGAAGTTTCATTTCGGCTCTCAGACGCAAGAACGTGCCACGCTCAATCTTTTCGACCCGCCAAAAATCGAGAGCATCCCCGGTGACGAGCTTGTTGGGGTCGCGTCGTCCCCGACGAAGGCCCACCCCTCCGACGAGTTTGTCGAGAAGGCCCCTCGCTGCCCACGCCACCGGAAGGGAATACCACCCGTTGTCTCCTCCGATACTTTCCACTACTTTCCAAAGCTCATCGGAGGGAGCAGCCACAGTCACCTCGCGCGAGTCGGTGTAGACCGTGTGACCGGCCCACTCTGGGTCGCTCGGTAGAGGGTCTGAGGGCGCTCCGATGACTTCCGTGTTTCTCCACGAGGTTTCCACCTCTCCTGAGCGCATCCGCACCAGGGCAAGTTCAACGGATCGGCGAAAACCGGTTAAGCCCTCTGCGGGTGGGGGAATGACGTCGTCGATGTCGTGGTTCTTCATCACCGCATCGTGCAACAGAGACTCAATAATCGGGACAGCAAGACTCCTGGGAATGGGGGTCACCAGATTGACCCACTGTGACGCCAACCAGGGAGAGAGCACGGGGAGCGCAAGAATCAGCCGCTCTTTCAGGCCTGCTTCCTTGGCGTACCCGTTCATGAGCTCGAAATAGCGGAACACGTCGGGCCCGCCAATATCGAGGGCTCGATTGATCTCAGGAGGAAGCTCTGCCGACTTCACCAGATAGTGCAGCACATCCCGGATAGCGATGGGTTGAATCTTGTTGCGCACCCATTTTGGGGCAGGCATGGCCGGGAGTATTTCCGTGAGATGCCGGATCATCTCAAAGCTTGCAGAGCCAGACCCAATGATGACTCCGGCCTGAAGCGCAATGGTGGGGACCCCCGAGGCGAGCAGAATTTCCCCGACTTCTTTTCTCGAACCGAGGTGCCGCGATAGTTTCCCTTTCGGGTGGAGACCTCCGAGGTAGACGATGCGCTTCACCTGAGCAGACTTAGCCTCCTCGGCAACCAGGGTCGCCACTCGGCGCTCAATCACTTCAAAGTCACCCGCACTCGACATCGAGTGAACGAGATAGTAGACGACGTCGACCGCGGAAACCGCTCGAGCAACGTCGGATCGCACCTGAAGGTCACCTTGGATGATCTCAACATCGTCGTGCCACGGGACGCCATCAAGTCGGTGGGGCTCACGTGCCAGAACACGAACTGAATACCCCTGTTCCAGGAGTTTGGGCACAAGGCGACCACCGACGTACCCGGTGGCGCCCGTGACTAAGACCTTCATGCGGACAGAGTATGTCCCTCGTCTGGGAAACACCAGTTGATGGCTATACCGTGGCACCGTGGATATTGCGACTCTGAACCAGTGGTTTGCGCGGCATCAGCGTCCGCTGCCCTGGCGTGAGCAGAGCTGCTCACCGTGGGGTGTCATGGTTTCAGAGGTCATGCTTCAACAAACACCGGTGGCGCGGGTTGAGCCTGTATGGCATCAATGGATGGAGCGCTGGCCAACCCCGACCGACCTCGCGAGCTCGTCCCGGGCGGACGCCGTCATTGCCTGGGGGCGTCTCGGCTACCCGCGGCGAGCGCTCCGTCTGCACCAGGCAGCTTGCCAGATAACATCTGAGCACGGCGGTGAGGTCCCCTCTGATCTCGATGTTTTGCTCGGCCTTCCGGGAATTGGTGATTACACCGCCCGAGCGATTCGAACTTTCGCCTTTGGGGTTCCCGAGCCCGTCGTTGATACCAACGTGCGACGGGTTATGGCTCGAGTTGTCCAGGGTCAGGGTGAGGCTGGGCCGCCTCGAATAACCGGAGATCGGACTGCTCTCTGGGCCGTTCTGGAACCCGAGAAGCCCCCGGCTCAAGTGCAAGCCGCAAAAGCGATCATGGAGCTCGGCGCAGTGGTCTGTACTGCGAGGAGCCCTCGATGCGAGGAATGCCCTTTGCAGTCCTCCTGCGCATGGCGCAGGTCTGGCTACCCGGAATATCTCGGTGCCACAGGGCCCAAACAAGGGAAGTTCGAAGGAAGTGATCGACAAGTGAGAGGAATAATCCTGCGCGAGCTTCGCCATAGCGATATTCCTGTGCCGGAGGCCTTCTTGCTCACTCTTTGGCACGATGAGGTTCAGCTTCGGCGCGCGCTAGAGTCCCTCGTTGCCGATGGGCTCGCAACGCGAGACGAAGGTGCTCTTCGTCTGGCTACTTAGACGCCTTGTCCCGGCGAATAATCTCGCGCATTCCCTCAATCGCCACCGGAAGCAGGTGCTCAACCTTCGAGGCATCCCACTCTTCGGGGCTCATCGGAGACTGATCGGGGTGACCCATCACCATCATCAGTCCGCTTGCGCGAACACGCAGCACTGACGCCACGATGTAGAGCGACGCAGCTTCCATCTCGGAGCAAATTGCTCCTCCGCCCATCCACGCTGTCCAGCGCTCCGCGAGTCGACTAGCGACGGGCATGCGCTCGGGAGAGTGCTGCCCATAGAAGGAATCTTTGGACTGCGAGACACCAACATGCACGGTTTTGGCCATCCCCCGCGCAGCGTCGGAAAGGGCTTGCGTGAGCTCAACATCAGCCACCGCAGGGAACTCGATGGGGAGATAGTGCAGGCTCGTTCCCTCGTCGCGGATAGCCGCGGACACAATGGCAATATCGCCCGGCTTGATGTGCTCCTGCATGGAACCCGATGTCCCCACGCGGACAAACGTGTCAGAGCCAATAGCAACGAGCTCTTCAAGCGCGATGGCGGCGGAAGGGCCACCAATACCGGTGGAGGTCACCGAGACTTTTTCGCCCTCCAAATAGCCAGTCCAGGTCTCATATTCACGGTGAGATGCGACTTTCTGGGGGTCGTCAAAGTAGGAGGCAATCAGCTCACACCGGCCCGGATCACCGGGGAGGAATACGTAACGTCCCACATCGCCCTCAGCAAGGGCAATGTGGTACTGACGGGGATCGTCGCGCTCCATGGACATACGGTGCTCCTTCGCGTCGTGTGACTACTCGGCTGACTTGGGGACCTTGTAGGGGTCCTCATCGCCAGCGTATTGTGCGGTGGCCTTCTGGCGCTCAATCTCCGCGTCGCGCTCACGCGCTTCCTGCAACAGACTTTCAATCGCCGCGGCGTTCTCCGGAATACCATCGGGCACAAACTCCAGAGAGGGGGTAAGCCTCGCCGTAATGTTCTTCCCGACTTCGGTGCGCAACATACCGGTCGCAGCTTTCAGAGCTGCGTGAGTGTCGGCGCGCTCGGTGTCATCCCCCAGCACCGTGTAAAACACGGAAGCGTGCTGCAAGTCGCCGGTCACATGAACATCGGTGATGGTGACATACCCCATTCGAGGGTCGCGCAAGCCCTTCTGGAGGCGCTCAGCCAGAATCTGACGGATCAAGTCCGCCATCTTCCTAGCGCGGGGCGAGTTACTACTCACGGATCTTTTCTTTCATCTCGATGGTTTCAATCTCGTCACCAATCTGGATGTCCTTGAGCTTGCCTAGCCCGATACCACATTCGAAGTCAGTCTTGACCTCGGTGACATCGTCCTTGAAGCGTCGCAGGGACTCGATGGTCAGGTTGTCTGCGAGGACCACACCATCGCGAATAACACGGGCTTTCGCGTTCCTCGTGATGGTTCCCGAGCGGACGATACATCCGGCAATGGTTCCAGCCTTTGAAGACTTGAACACTTCGCGAACCTCGGCAACACCGGACTGAACCTCTTCGAACTCGGGCTTGAGCATTCCCTTAAGGGAGCTCTCAATCTCTTCCAGAGCGTTGTAGATGACGGAGTAGAACCGAACGTCGACACCTTCTCGCTGAGCACGCTCTCGCGCCTTGGAGTCGGGTCGGACGTTGAATCCCACGATGATGGCATTGTCGATGGTCGCCAGGTTGACATCGCTCTCGGTAATCGCACCCACACCGCGGTGAATGATGCGCAACTGAACGGAATCATCCACCTCAATCTTGAGCAGCGACTCTTCCAGGGCTTCCACTGCACCCGAGACATCACCCTTGAGGATGAGGTTAAGGGCTTCGATCTTGCCATCCTCGAGAGCCTTGGTGAAGTCCTCGAGGCTGATGCGCTTGCGTGCCTTAGCTAGCTGAGCGTTACGCTCCGCTGCTTCACGCTTCTCAGCGATCTGGCGGGCAGTGCGGTCATCGTCCGTGACGATGAACGTGTCACCCGCGCGCGGAACGCTCGAGAGACCTTGAACAGCAACGGGTCGTGAGGGGTAGGCCTCTTCGACCGATTCACCGTTCTCATCAATCATGGCGCGCACGCGACCGTACGCGGTTCCCGCCACGATGGCTTCTCCCACTCGGAGCGTTCCAGATTCGATCAAGACCGTAGCGACAGCACCGCGTCCCTTGTCCAGACGGGCTTCAATCGCCACACCACGCGCGGTGCGATTCGGGTTGGCCCGAAGGTCCAATCCAGCATCCGCGGTCAGCAATACAGCATCGAGCAGCTCCGTGATTCCCTCGCCCTTGAGCGCTGAGACCTTGACCGCCTGGGTGTCTCCGCCGTATTCCTCGGCAACAAGCCCAAACTCGGTGAGTTGTTGCAGGACTTTGTCCGCTTTGGCGCCTGGGGCATCCATCTTGTTGATGGCCACGACAATCGGAACGTTCGCTGCTTGAGCGTGGTTCAAGGCCTCAATGGTCTGAGGCATGATTCCATCATCTGCAGCGACAACGAGAATGGCGATGTCAGTTACCTGAGCACCACGGGCACGCATAGCGGTAAACGCCTCGTGACCAGGTGTATCGATGAAGGTGATAGCCCGCTCGATACCTTCGTGCTCAGTCCAGACTTGGTATGCACCGATGTGCTGGGTAATTCCACCCGCTTCACCGGCGACAACATTCGCGCTCCGGATAGCGTCCAAAAGCTTCGTCTTACCGTGGTCAACGTGACCCATAACGGTGACGACAGGGGGTCGGATGACGAGGTCTTCTTCGTTTTCTTCCTCATCCAGGTCGATATCAAAGCTCTCCAGGAGCTCTTTGTCTTCGTCTTCTGGCGAGACGATCTGAACCTTGTACCCCAGCTCTGCGCCCAACACCTCAAACGTCGCGGCATCGAGGGACTCGGTGGCGGTCGCCATTTCCCCCAACTGGAAGAGAACCGTCACCAGGTTCCCTGGAGGAACGGGGAAGCCGGTCAAGTTCTCAATCTTGTCGGCAAAATCGCTCATTGAAGCGCCTTGACGCAAACGAATGATGGTGGAGCCATCCCCACGGGGGATAGTGACGCCGCCTAAGCTCGGGGCTTCCCGCATTTCAAATTCTTGACGCTTCGTCCGCTTTGACTTGCGAGACTTGCTCTTCCCGCCACCACGACCGAACGCTCCTGCGGTTCCACCACCGGGTCCGCGACCACGTCCTCCAGCACCGGGACGACCGCCACCTGGGCGAGCTCCGGGACCGCCACCAGGGGCGCCTCCACCGGGGCCACCGAAACCGGGACCACCGGGGCGACCACCGGGACTACCGGTGCGGCCCTGGAAGGGAGGCCTAGCCCCACCTTCACGATCAAGCGGACGACGAGGCGTTGCACCCTGCCCTGGACGGCCAGGAGCGGAACGTCCCATTCCTTGCGCTGAGGCAAAAGGATTGTTTCCAGGACGAGGAATACCGGGACGAGCCATTCCCTGTGACGAGGCAAAGGGGTTGTTTCCAGGACGAGGAATACCGGTTGATGAAGGCTTTGTTGCGGGAGGCGCTGAAGGGCTCTCCGCGGCCGGCGCTGGAGCCTCAGGGGCTGAGCTCTCCGGGGCTGGGCTTTCTGGAGACGCTTCAGGGGTTGGGGCCGGTGCTGGCTTGGCAGCGGGCTTGGGTTCAGGCTTCTCTTCTACAGGAACGGGAACGATGCCCTCTTCGGCGAACGCAGCTTTGAGCTTGCGCACCACGGGAGGTTCCACCGTCGACGAAGGTCCCTTGACGAACTCGCCGATTTCCTTCAGCTTCTCCAAGGTGCGTTTTGAGTCGATACCCAATTCCGCGGCAATTTCGTGCACGCGAGCTTTTGCAGCCACAATTCTCCTGTCTGGGCACACCCAGCCAGGGCGTGCCTCTACCTACAAACGAGGCTCATTTCGAGCCACTCATGAGGATTCCATTAGCCATTCAGCCTTGTCTTAGCGAGGTCGGGTGACCTACTGAGGTTATCCAATGCGGAGCAATCCAGCGAGGCTCCGCTTTTGAGAGCCCTGCTCCATGCCCGCCGTTGAAGAGAGCGAGAGAGACACTCCTGGTTCCGATGCACCCACGCACCTCGACCAGGTTCTCTTTCTTTCTCATCCACGACGACCCGGTTATCTCGCACCACACACCGCAGAAGATCTTCTGTGCTGTCCGACTCGTGACAACCCAGGCACCGCCTGGAAACTCCCATTCTAGTCCCCTCTAGCGTCTCCAGCACGCCCCAGCGTGGTGAGGGCTAAGAATCCATGACGGAATCGGGCTGAATATCAATCTTTGCCCCCGTCAATTTCGCGGCAAGCCGTGCGTTTTGGCCTTCTTTTCCGATAGCCAGCGAGAGCTGATAGTCGGGAACGAGCGCTCGGACCTGTTTCGCGGCCTCATCCAGGACAAAGGCGCTCGACACCTTTGCCGGAGAGAGCGCATTGGCCACAAACTGGGCAATGTCCTCAGAAAAATCAACGATGTCGATTTTTTCTTCACCCAGCTCCGCCTGGACAGCCCGAACGCGTTGCCCCAGCTCTCCAATGCACGCGCCCTTGGCGTTGATGCCTGGCTCCATGGCTTTCACCGCGATCTTGGTGCGGTGACCTGCTTCGCGGGCAATCGAGGCAATATCGACGAGCCCTTGGTGGATTTCAGGAACCTCCATGGCGAAGAGCTTTCGCACCAAACCGGGGTGAGTCCGGCTCACCGTGATGGAAGGACCCTTCGTGCCCTTTTCTACTTTGGTGACATAAACCCGTAGGCGGGATCCGTGCTCGTAAGTTTCTCCAGGGACCTGCTCCTCAGGAGGCAAGATCGCTTCCACTTCACCCAAGTTGATGTGAATCATGCGGGGGTTTGGGCCCTGCTGGACGATTCCCGACACAATGTCGCCGTCTTTCCCGCGGTATTCGCCGAGGATTCGGTCATCGCCGATGTCGCGAAGGCGCTGGTTGATCACCTGTTTCGCGGCATGAGCGGCGATACGACCAAAGTCTTCGGGACTGTCGACCTCTTCGCCGACCTTCTCCCCTTCCTCGTTGAGGATCGGGGTGAAAACAGTGACGTGACCGGTCTTGCGATCGAGCTCAACACGGGCCCTGGGAGCATCTGGCTCAGCGCGCTGACCGCGGTAGTCAGCAATACCTAGGTGCTTTTCATAGGCGGTGAGAATTGCTTGCTCGATGATGATGACGAGCTCATCAAACGGGATTTCACGCTCGGACTCCATGAGCTTGAGCACACTCAGATCAATATCCATGAGAGGCCCTCCTATTCGATTGTGGACGCGACATATCGTGTCCGTCCCACCAGAGTACAAGTGGGGTGACGTTTCGGCTACTTAGCCTTGGAGGTCGAGCACTCCTGGCACCTCAGCGAGCGGCATCTCGGTGCGCTCACCACTGCGTCGATCCCAATACTCGACAATTCCCTCGGCAGCACCCCGACCCACAATCACAATGTGGGGAACGCCCAAGATTTCCGCATCAGCAAACTTCACCCCGGGGGAAAGCTTGGGGCGATCGTCATAGAGAACGTCGAGCCCCGCGCCCTCGAGCGTTGACGCTAGTCCGGCCGCAACGTCGAAAATCGCTTCGTCTTTTCCGGCCGCCACGATGTGCACATCAAAAGGCGCCACGGCTTCGGGCCAGATCAATCCTTTGTCATCGTGGTTCGCCTCAGCGAGGACGGCAACCAAACGAGTCACCCCGATGCCATAAGAACCCATCGTGACGGTCACGAGCGACCCGTTCTCATCCAAGACCTGGAGACCCAACGCTTCGGCATATTTCCGACCTAATTGGAAAACGTGCCCAATCTCCATGCCCCGGGCTGCTTTGAGGGGCCCTGAACCATCGGGGGCTTCATCTCCTTCGCGAACGGAAGCGATATCGGCCACTCCATCGGGTGTGAAGTCTCGCCCACACACCAGATTGAAGACATGCTTTTCGTGAACATTTGCTCCGGTAACCCAGCTGGTCCCCTCCACCACCCGGGGATCCACCAGGAAACGAATACCACTGGTCGATGTCTCCCCCAGGGCGGGCCCCGTTTCAGACCATGGACCGATGTATCCCTTCACGAGAGACGGGTGCTTGAGGAAGTCAGCGTCCTCGGCTTGTTCGACGAGTGCGGGGCCAAAGAATGCTTCCGCGCGCTTCATGTCAACGTCCCGGTCACCGGGAATGCCGACAATTACCAGTTCTGACGAGCCATCTGGCTGGATGAGTTTCAGCACCACGTTCTTGAGCGTGTCAGCAGACTCCCAGGGGGCTCCCCCTCGAGGGTGCCGCTCGTTAGCCAATGCGACCAGAGTGTCAATGGTGGGCGTATTAGGTGAATCGAACACCACCGGAGCAGGAGTCTGGTCATAGGGAAGTGGAGGCGGCGGTGTTACCCGATAGGCCTCAACGTTGGCCGCATAGCCTCCATCGGTGCGAACAAAAGTGTCCTCCCCCACCTCGGTGGGGTGGAGGAACTCTTCACTGCGAGAGCCCCCCATCGCACCCGCGTCAGCCTGGACAATCACATACTCGAGCCCTAGGCGCTGGAAAATCCGCTCATAGGCGTCGCGCTGCGCCTGGTAGGACTTTTCCAAACCCTCATCGGTGTAATCAAACGAGTAGGCATCTTTCATGGAAAACTCGCGCCCGCGCAAGAGGCCAGCCCGTGGCCTGGCCTCATCCCGGTACTTGTCCTGGATTTGGTAAATCATCAAGGGCAGGTCTTTGTAACTCGAGTAGAGGTCTTTGACCGTCAGGGTGAACACTTCCTCATGGGTCGGCGCTAGAAGATAGTCAGCGCCTTTGCGATCCTTGAGACGAAAAATTCCATCGCCATACTCATCCCAGCGTCCCGTGGCTTCATAGGGCTCCTTAGGCAAAAGTGCAGGGAAGTGCACGTGTTGCGCTCCGGCGGCCTGCATCTCCTCGTGGACAATGCGCTCGACATTCTGTCGAACCCGAAGACCGAGCGGTAGCCAGGCAAAGATGCCAGGTGCCTGTCGACGGATATACCCAGCCCTCACCAGCCATTTATGGCTGGCAACGTCCGCATCACTGGGGTCTTCGCGGAGCGTTCGGACGAAGAGCTGGGAGAGAAGTGTGGGCACCCGAACAGACTACCCGGGCTTAGACCGTGACGACCTCGGGTGAGCCCTGCGGGGCGTCAGGCATTTCGGCCGCTAGACGGTTGGCTTCCTCAATCAACGTCTGGACGATTTCAGACTCAGGAACCGTCTTGATGACTTCGCCCTTCACAAAGATCTGGCCCTTGCCGTTACCGCTGGCAACACCCAGGTCAGCTTCCCTGGCTTCACCCGGTCCATTCACCACACACCCCATGACGGCAACGCGCAGCGGAACGGTCATACCTTCGAGACCCTTGGTGACGTCTTCTGCGAGCGTGTAGACATCAACCTGAGCCCGACCACAACTGGGGCAGGACACAATCTCAAGCTTGCGTTCACGAAGGTTCAAAGACTCGAGGATCTTCAGCCCCACCTTGACCTCTTCGGCGGGAGGAGCGGAGAGCGACACGCGAATGGTGTCACCGATGCCCTCGCCGAGGAGAATCCCAAAGGCGACTGAGGACTTTATCGTTCCCTGAAAAGCGGGTCCCGCTTCGGTAACGCCCAGGTGCAACGGCCAGTCCCCCCGTTCGGCGAGCTGACGGTAGGCCTTCACCATCACGATGGGGTCGTTGTGCTTGACCGAAATCTTGAAATCGTGGAAGTCGTGCTCCTCAAAGAGACTCGCCTCCCACACGGCACTCTCCACGAGGGCTTCTGCCGTCGGCTTGCCATACTTCTCCAACAAACGAGGATCCAACGATCCCGCGTTCACCCCGATGCGAAGGCTCACACCTGCGTCTTTGGCGGCCTTAGCAATCTCGCCGACTCGGTCATCAAACTTCTTGATGTTGCCGGGGTTCACGCGCACCGCAGCGCAACCAGCATCGATGGCCTGGAAAACATACTTGGGCTGGAAGTGAATGTCCGCGATAACGGGAATCTGGCTCTTCTTCGCAATGATCGGGAGAGCGTCCGCGTCATCCCCGGTAGGAACAGCCACACGCACAATGTCACAGCCTGTGGCGGTGAGTTCAGCAATCTGCTGGAGTGTTCCGTTGATGTCGGTGGTCTGAGTGGTCGTCATCGACTGCACGCTGACCTGGTGCTCACTTCCGACCATCACCTTCCCGACTTTGATTTGTCGGGTCTTACGACGAGGGCTGAGGGTTTCCGGGACTTTGGGTAATCCCAGGTTGACTGCTGGCACTCTCACCCCATCCTTCCGTGATGAACAGCTCGAGAACACCTCGGGCGTGCTCCCCTAGCTTAAGGCGTGAATCTGAACCACGGCTCACAGGTGCCAGGCGCGAGTCCTAGCCAAAGAGTCGGATCGGATTCACGATGTCGGCATACATCAACAGCAAACTCATGCTCCCCAAAATGCCGACAACAACGAGTGTGACGGGAATGAGCTTGCTCGCATTCACCGGTCCCGGATCACTCTTTCCCAGCGCCCGATAGATCCGACGTTTTGCTCCCTCATAAAGCCCCACCGCGACATGGCCACCATCGAGGGGCAACAGCGGAATGAGGTTGAACACGAACAGGGCAACATTCAGCGACGCAAGAATGCCGATGAGACTCGACACTCGATCGCGCACGGCAAGTGAATCGACCGAGGCTATCTCCCCGGCAATACGCCCGACCCCCACCACACTGAGAGGTCCGTTCGGATCCCGCTCCTGTGTCCCAAACGCCGCTTGGGCGACGTCCACGAGTCGCTCTGGCAACGTGACAATAATGCGAACAACGCCGACCACGTTGTCCCACACAGCGGGAAGAACGGTGGTCACACTCTGGCGCTGGTTCACAAACGACGAGCCAATACCAACAAATCCGACGTATTCCACGACCGGGTTACCGGCCTCATCGACGAGAATCTCCCCGGACTCATCAAAGGCGTAGCGCTCGCTCAACAGCGGCGTAACGCTCAGCTGCACGTCCTCGCCTCCACGATCGACCACGACAGCGACGGGTCGACCGGGCGAGGTTCGGATGATTTCGGTGACGCGGAACCACTCATCAACGGGCTCGCCAGCGACGCTGAGGATTCGATCCCCGGGGAGTATTCCCGCGGCGGCACCAGGTGCGGCGGGATCCTCGGGCAGACACTCACTGCGTAATTCGGTGGCGGGCACGACACACTCTGAGACGGAACCGACTGTCAAGGACAGGGAGGGAACCCCGAACCCCATCAGTACAACGGCGTAGAGGACGATCGCGATGAGTAAGTTCATAACCGGTCCGCCGAGCATGATGATGATTCGTCGATGCAGCGGCAGTCGATAAAAACTGCGGGTGTCGATGTCGAGCTCCGTAGCTGTCTGCGGAGCCGCCGAATCTCCGACAACCTGATCAAAGAATCCTGTGGTGGACGCTTCAGGCTTCCCCCCAGGTTCGCTAGGCGCATACATACCGGCCATCGCGACGTAACCGCCGAGCGGAATCGCTTTGATCCCGTACTCGGTGTCACCCTTGGTTCTCGAAAAAAGGGTCGGCCCGAACCCAATCATGAACTGAGAAATATAGACGCCAAATTTCTTGGCGGGGTAGTAGTGCCCCCACTCATGCAAAGCAATAGAGACCAGAAGTCCCAGGGCAATCACCAGGACGCCCACGATGAAGAGGATTACGGTGTCCACGCGCACACTCTATTGGAGCCCCCTGACGCAGCGCCCGAGAAAGCTTTAGGAACCCTGGGAGGCAATGAACTGGTCAGCGCGTTCCCGCGCTACCCGCTCGGCCTCGAGTACTGCCTCGACCGACATCTCGCCGGAGTCATGGTGCTCGAGCGCGTGAGAGATGACCTCGATGATGGTGGGGAGAGATATGTCGCCCCGGTGGAACGCATACACCGCCTGCTCGTTCGCCGCGTTGAACACAGCAGGAAAGGTCCCCCCGCGCTCCCCCGCGGCCTTCGCCATGGAGACTGCGGGGAAAGCACTCTCATCCAGAGGTTCAAAGGTCCACGTATGTGACTGCGACCAATCGATTCCCGGCATCACTCCAGGGATTCGATCCGGCCAGGAGAGGCCCCACGCGATGGGCAATCTCATATCGGGAGGTGACGCCTGGGCGAGGGTAGAACCATCGTGGAATTCGACAAGGGAGTGCACGACCGATTGCGGGTGGACGGTCACCTCAATCTGATCAAAGGGGATCCCGAAAAGCAGGTGAGCTTCGATGACCTCGAGCCCCTTGTTGACCAAAGTGGCGGAGTTGGTGGTCACGACAAGCCCCATATCCCAGGTGGGGTGCGCGAGCGCTTCCGCTGGAGTCACACTCGCTAGAGAGTTAGCGCTTCGACCTCGAAGCGGTCCGCCACTAGCCGTCACAATCAGCTTTGCCACTTCAGAATGCGCTCCCGCCATCAGAGCCTGGGCCAGCGCCGAATGCTCTGAATCCACGGGGACAATCTGGTCGTCTCGCACCTTCGCGTCCAAGACCAGCTCACCACCGACGATCAGGCTCTCTTTGTTGGCTAAAGCCAGGGTGGCGCCGCTCTCCAGGGCGGCAAGCGTGGGAAGCAATCCCACGGAGCCCGTAATCCCGTTCAGCACCACATCGCAGCTCACCTCCCGCACCAGGGAAGTCGCATCCTCAGCCCCGAACACGACCCGGTCGTGACCGAGTCCCAGCTGATCTGCTTGTTGGTAGGCGAGGTCGCGGTTGGAGCCCGCAGCCAACCCCACGACATCAAATCGATCGGGGTTTCGATGGATCACATCAAGAGCTTGAGTTCCGATCGACCCGGTAGAACCCAGGATGATGATCCGTCGGCGCGAGGCCTCAGACACGAGCGGTCTCCTGGAGAGCGCTGACCGTGCGATCAATGGTGCACTGGCCAAGAACCCGTGTGCCGACATAGATAACAGCGCTCTGCCCTGGCGCCACACCAAGAAGTGGTTCGTGGAGACTCACAATCAGCTCCCCTGCCTCCACTCGTGCACTGGCAGGAACAGGGTCAGCGTGCGCTCGCACCTGAACGTGGCAGGCGAACGACTCACACCCAAAACCGTGCTCGCCACTAGCGTCTTCCGCAAGTCCCGAGCGCACCGGATCCGCCCCCGCGAAGCTCATCATCGAACCGGCCAACTCGCTAATCGCGAGAGCTTCTTTGGGGCCGACGATCACCTCGTTGGTTTTCGGTCGCACTTCCAAGACATAGCGCGGCTTGCCATCCGGCGCTGGATACCCCAGCTGAAGACCTTTTCTCTGGCCCACGGTGTAGGCGTGAGCGCCCTGATGGGATCCCACGACCTCGCCCTCAGAGGTCAGAACTGGCCCCTCCTTTTCGCCCACCCGCTCGGCGAGCCACCCGCGGGTGTCCCCATCAGGGATAAAGCAAATGTCGTGGCTGTCGGGCTTGTTGGCAACAATGAAGCCGCGCTCCGCTGCCTCAGCCCGCACCTCATCTTTGGAGGGGGTTGTGGCGAGCGGAAAATAGCAATGCTCGAGCTGCTCTGTCGTGAGAACACCCAGTACGTAGGACTGATCCTTGGCCCACGTTGCTGCTCGGTGCAGCTCTTTTCCGTGGGGGCCCTCTACGACGGAGGCGTAATGGCCTGTCGCAATCGCATCAAAACCCAGAGCTAGACCACGCTCCAACACAGCCTGAAACTTGATGTGCTGATTGCACCGCATGCAGGGGTTGGGGGTTCGACCCTCCGAATACTCATCGATGAAGTCTTGGACGACATCCTGCGCGAAGCGCTCCGAGAAATCCCAGACATAGAACGGGATGCCCAGCATGTCGGCAACGCGCCTGGCATCCATCGAATCCTCGATGGTGCAGCACCCTCGGGATCCCGTTCGCAGGGTTCCGGGCATACGAGACAGTGCCAGGTGAACACCAATGACCTCGTGGCCCGCCTCGACCGCGCGCGCCGCCGCGACGGCGCTGTCCACGCCACCGCTCATCGCTGCCAAAACTTTCACGCCCACCAGTGTAGGCACTGGCACTTCGAGGACGCTCAGATGCTGCTACGTGAGTGGCCCGATGCCATCCCGGCCTGGCGGGCCTGCTCCACCACTCCCGCGAACACCGACACGACAGCCTCGATATCCCGGGCGGTCGTGTGATACCCGAGGCTAAAGCGAAGCGCCCCGCGGGCGGTGTCCTCGGGCAGACCCATGGCCACGAGAACGTGGGAGGCCTCGGGAACACCGGCCTGACAGGCAGAGCCCGTGGAAACCTGAATACCGTGTTGGTCCAGGAGGTACAGCAGCACATCTCCCTCACATCCGGGCACTGTGATGTGGAGATTTCCGGGCAAGCGAGCATCGAACGAGCCCCGGATCACGATCTCTGGCACAGCAGTGCTCAGCTGGGTTCGCAGAGAATCCCGCAGGGAGCGCAATCCCTCCGCATGCTCCAGGCGTAGCTGATCCCGCAACTCGAGTGCTGCGGCAAAGGCGACAACACCGGCGGTGTCAAGGGTTCCGGACCTACCGCGCTGTTGATCACCTCCGTGCACAAGCGCACTGAGTTCGGGCGCATGCCGGGAGAGCACCAGGGCCCCCACTCCGACTGGACCGCCTACTTTGTGTGCGGACACACTCATCGCGGTGACACCCAGCTCAGAAAAATTCACCGGGATGTATCCCAGCGCTGCGATCGCATCGACATGGACCGGGACTCCGGCCTCCCGGGACAACCTGGCGATCTCCTCGACAGGTTGAAGGGACCCCACCTCGTTGTTGGCCAGAAGGGTGGTCACCATGGTGGCGGGGTGATCGGCAAGGATGACCTCCAGAGAATCGGTATCGAGCACAGAGTCGCCATCCACCGGAACCCATGCAATCTCAGTGCCCTCAGAGGATTCCAACCACGCCAGCGCGTCCAGAGTGGCGTGATGCTCGGCTCGTGTGGAGACAATCGTGGTCGGCGCGTCTGGTCCCCGCTCGGCTTGCCACGCCCACACCGCACCCTTCAGAGCGGTGTTAATCGCCTCGGTACCACCGGAGGTCAGGATTATTTCGATGGGCTCGCAGCCCAAAATCCGAGCAATGCGGTCTTTCGCGTCCTCAAGAATGGCGCGCTGGCGTTGACCGGCTTGGTGAATGGAGGATGGGTTTCCTACTCCTGCGAGCGCCTCAACATAAATCTCCCGAACAGAGTCGGGCATGGGGCTGGTCGCTTGGTAGTCGAGATAGACGCCCATTGCGGCCTAAAACATCAGGGACGCAAGCTGAGTGCGCGCCTTCTTCACCTCGGGGGCAGCCTGACCAACAAGCGTGAAGTAGGTCAGCAAGCGCTCACGAATGCGCTCCCTGTCATCCTCGCTGGCGGTGGAAAAAATCCCCAAGAGTCTGACAAAAGCGTCCTCAGTGTGCCCGCCGGAGACGTCTAGGTCCGCCACCACGAGTGCGTGGTCAACATTCTCAGGGTGATCCGCGGCATTGCGCCTCGTCGCATCAGCATCCAGCGCGTACACACGCTCGAGGAGCTCAACTTGAGCAAGTCCGGCCGCGGCTTCAGTGTCCGCGGGCGCCTCAGCGAGAGCCTTCTGATACGCGGCTTTCGCTGCCGGTAGGTCGTTGCGCGAGAGCGCATCGAAAGCTTCTTGGTGCAGTGGCGGCAAGGGCGCTTCCATGTCCGCACTGTCTGAGTCATCGGTGAGGGCAGGATCAACCTGACCGGTAACTCCATTTTCTTGGGCAAAGCCAAGCACCTGGTCGAGGATTGCCCGCACTTCCGGTTCCGAGGGGATGCCTTTGAACAGCGGAACGGGTTGTCCTGCGATAAGAGCGAGAACGGTGGGGATTCCCTCCACCTGGAGAGCCCGAACGAGCTCGGGCGCTGATTCGCCTCGAACCGTTCCCAGAACAAAACGACCCTGGTAGCTCTCAATAATGGGACCGAGGACGGGGGTGACCTCACCGCCATAGACCTCGAGAATGACGGGAACAGTCTTCGAGAGCTCCACCAGTTCCGCAACACTGCGGTCGTCCACGTCCCGCACGAGTGAATTTTGTGCAGCCGCACCAGAGGGTGGAGGGGGCGCCTGGTTCTTTTTCACCAGCCCCGAAAGATCGACGGCGCCCGCGAGTGCGGGACCAAGCCTCGGATCACTCACTGCCTACCTCCTTGGCACCAATCAGACTGTAGGTGAAACCGAGAACCCTTATGGCGTCCTGAGATCCCACCGGGGGCACGTACCAGAGTATTTGCAGTTGGGACTGAACATCGAATCCTTCAGTGGATTGCGACAACGACGTCAACGCTCGCACGGCGATGCTGGGATTGACCGCTGCTCCCGATTGCACTGGCTCCACCAATTCTCGCTCGATGATGGTTCCCATGACGATCGCTCCAGAGTCTGCGGTGGAAAAGGCCACCACTTCGCTCTCACCGGGAATGGACTCCCACGTCACCTGGACGGTTTCACCAAAGGATTCTTGACGCAATGCTTCTGCGTCTGGACCCGCCTGAGCGTAGAGAGGGTCGTTCGCGAGCGCGAATTCCCTGGAGTGGGGACTGCTGGGACCGTTGCGGAGCACATCGGCGTAGTGCTCGATAACCTCACGGGGTGAAATCCTGGTGAGTTTGCTCTCCGCCGACAATTTAGGCGCGCCCAAGGAAGCAGAGGGTAAATCTGGCAGCTGAACTTGGGGGTTCAACACCACGGCATAGGTGAGCTCATACGGTGAGCGCGGGTCTACCTGTTTGAGGACAACACCCAGCGATGGCGACTCAAGGTCTGCCTCATCCTGGATGATGCCAAAGACGCTGCGGGGCCATGTGGTGGTTTGTTGGGGCACCACCAGCCGGATGGGTGAGGAGGGAATCGGCACCACCGCACCAGACTCAGAGTCTGCCCTCTGAATGATGTAGGCCGCTCGCCGGGCCGTCAGAGTGGGCTCTTCCACTCGTGCTCCGAGGGTATTGACGGAGAGTTCTTCGTCAGCAAGCTGAATCTGATCCGCTACCCGGGACATGATTCTGGAGAACTGCAACTCTGTGACTGCTGGGTAGGGCGCGACCGATTGAGTGTTCACCGGACTGTCGGACTCCTCGACCGGAGCTGGTGCACTCGGAGAACAGGCGCCAAGCGCCAGCACTCCCGCGAGGGGAATGGCTACAAACCCAGCCGCACGCCTGCCGCGTGGTCGCACCGACGATGGTCGCTTCACGCGAGGAGCGCGGGGTGATCGCGCTTTGGGGCGCTTGGTCTTGCGTCGTCTCGGGCCCTTGGTTCGACGCCAGTGGATCCAGGACGAGATCAAGGCAGCAAAACCGGCAACCATGGTGAGCAGGCCCACAACAATCAGGGCAAGAATCCAGGGAGCCTCGTTGGTCACGGGCCAGGACACACTGATCTTCTGGGGCGCGGGAAGCACACCATCGCTCATGATGAGCACGGTGACGTCCTCGGGGGCTGCGATCGATATCGACACGGAATCCGACTCTGAATACTCGGCAAACCAGAGGTCCGAACCTGCCGGTTCCGGAAGATACAGCTCCCCCGAACGAGGCAGTGCGGTCAACGTATTTCCCACCGCGTCGACCCCCAGCAAGGTATGACGGGCCGGAGAGAGCCACGCCATGACATCAATGGTGCGCCCGTAGGCAACGAATACACGATTAGTGCTGCGCGTCTCAAAACCCTCGCCGCTCTCAGCGGGAGCCAGGCCGGTGGTGCCACCTTCCACGGTGATGGTCTGGCGACCGGGGAATGCCAGGAGGTCCGAGCCGTGAATGATCGTCGCCGGTGCCCTCGCCTCCACATCCACTGCGAGATCAATAGTCTCGGGGGCATCAAACACAGTTCGTTGCGCAATACCAATCGACAGGGTCACCGTCGACACCGCAAGAAGAACGATGGCAACTATCAGGCGCACTCGTTTCCCTCTCCCCGCAAACGATTGGGGCCCAGAGCCCCTGGGCGACTCTCCAGGGTAACCGATACCGGGCTGGTTTGACCTAGCCCCCAAGAGCTACACTAAGGGGAGGCTTAAGCAGGTTTCATTTCGGGGAGATACAGCGTTCGCATGGCAAACACGGAGCAAGAGTTCACCACTGAACTGCGCGGTTACAAGCGCAGTGAGGTGGACGAGGTCATTAATGATCTCCGCGCGGAACTTATCCAGGCCTCCAAAGACCGTGGGAACTTGCTCGATGAACTGAGCTCTCTCAAGGAACATGTTGCCGCTGTTGAAGCCTCCTCGGGTGAATCCCTCCTCCCCAGCTACTCAGGGCTCGGCAGCCGACTAGAGGCAGTGCTTCGCATCGCGGAGGAACAATCCACCCGCATCATCGGTCAAGCTGACATTGACTCCGAGCGCATGATCAGCTCCGCAAAGCTGGAAGCTCAGTCGTTGGTCGAGTCCGCCGAACGCGAAGCAGAGCGAGTCACCACCGATGCCACCAACCGTGCGGCCAACACACTTGAGGGTGCGCAGGCCAAGGCTGAGCAACTTATTCAGGACGCAACCGAGGAGGCCCAGCGCCTCACGACCGAAGCCGTCGAGGAGGCATCCGCGATTCGTGGAGCAGTCGCGACCGAGGCAGCCAAGATGCGCGCGACGGCCAAGCGTGAAACAGAAGCCATGCGCACCGAAGTAAAGCGCGAAATCTCAGAGCTGAAAGTTGTGGCTGAGCGCGAGCTTAACGTCGCTCGGGAGCAAGCGTCAGAGCTTTCCAAAGAAGTCCAAGCGGAGCGCGCAAGCCACGAGCTCACCCTGAAGAAAATCCAGGAAGAGGCCGCTCTCGCGAAAACCAACCTTGAGCACGAGGTCGCCGAAACCACCGCCAAGCTGAAGCACGAGAACGAGAAGCAGGCGGAGAAACTTGCCCACCTCGCCGAGCAGGCGCGGGTGGATCTCGATGCGGAGCTCAGCGCCCGCCGCGCTGAAGCGGAACGCGAGCTTCTTGATGCTCACCAGAAAGCTGTGGAGCTCAACAACAGGTTCCTCAAAGAAGCAGAGACTCAACTATCTGAGACAAAGTCCCGGTTGAAAGCGCTGCGCACTGAGCACCAGAAGATTACGGCTGCCATCGAGGAAGCCAACCGCTCGGGCAAACTCACTGCACAGTCCGAGGCCGCTCAGCTGGTGGCGGAGGCAGAAGAGAAAGCTCGCGAGATTATCCGCGTTGCAGACGAAGAAGCCACCGCCCGTGTGGCGGCTGCCGAACGCCGTTTGATCGAACTTCGGTCTGAGCGTGACACCATCGCCGAATACGTCGAGTCCTTGCGCAGCATTGTGGGCGCGGTTCTCGATGCCCCTGCACCCAAGAAGGCCGCTGCCGCGTCTAAACGCTCCAAGCCTCGGGTAGTGAAGCAGCAGGCGGATTCAGCCGCTTCGTAATCTCGTTCAAAACGAAACGGGTCTGAGTTTCGCCCACCCAGAGGTGCTTCGCGCCCTCAGCCATCACCAACTGGATGCTGGGTGCGGGAGAGAAACCAGCCCTCGCGGGATCCGGGGGCAAGAAATCATCGAACTCGGGAATGAGGGCTACCACCGGGATGGGGGCATCTCTCCAGGACGCCACTTCTTCTGGCGAGGTGCGGTGCAACGGGGGTGAGAGGAGAATCACTCCAGCGATCCGATCAGCGTGAACTCTCGCATGCTTCAGAATGACTTCGGTGCCAAAGGACCAGCCGATCAGCCAAGGGGCAGGTAATCCTCGAGCCTCCGCCTCGCTCAGAGCAGCATCAAGATCATGCTTTTCCTCGAGCCCCTCACCAAATGTTCCCTCCGAGGTGCCTCGGGGAGAGGTGACACCGCGGAAATTGAAGCGAAACACGGCGATGTCTGCGAGCGCCGGTAAACGCCATGATGCTTTGCGGATGATGTGAGAGTCCATGAAACCGCCGGCGGTCGGGAGGGGGTGGAGAAAGAGCGCGGTGGCTACGGCGGGGTGGTCGCTGGGCCAGGCAATTTCTCCCACCAACGTCAGGCCATCTGAAGTTGTGAAACTGATGTCTTCCCGTCTGGCCGGGAGAACTGTTGTCGAGGTGATGGGTGAGGTCAAAAAATTCTCCAACAGTGTTTGTGCCAGTGGCGGCGCTCCGAGACATCGTGAGAGTCACCCATAATCCCGTCTTGCTTCCAGGCCACAAGGTGGTCAACTCCGGGTTCAATGGTGAGGTTGCAGCCGGGGCAGGTGTAGACCTTCTGCGCTTTGGAAGCACCGATCGGTTGCACCGTATAGGTGTATCCGCGTTTCGTTTCGGATCGCCGGAACCCAGTCTTGAGGCGCTCAATGTCGAGTGGCTCTCCCTCATCACGCCGTGAACCTCCACGCCGGTTATTGCGGGGCATGCCTAGTACCAGTTCCTTTGCTGCGAATGTGCCCAGGCAACGCAGGGCTGGCCATAGCGAGCTTCGATGTAGCCCAGACCCCAGCGGATTTGGGTTTCTGGGTTTGTTGCCCAGTCCGCTCCAGCGCTGGCCATCTTCTCACCCGGCAAAGACTGGGGAATTCCATACGCTCCCGAGCTGCGGTTGAGGGCAAAGTGATTCCAGCCAGACTCTTTGTTCCAGAGTGCTACCAGACAGCTGTATTCGGCTTGGTCCCACCCTCTGGCAGAAACTTGTTCCAGTGCGTAGGCCTGGGCGCTACCGGGGTCCGGTCGCCCCACCGCGGGAGCCATTCCCCACGCGCCGGTGACATTGAACTCTTCTCTTTCCAGACCCAAACCACTGCCCATGATGACGATGTTGGCTCGCTCACTAGATCCCGGCACAAACCACGCGTTGGCGCTGGTGGTTGCCGGGCCAGCAAGGGGAACAGCGACAAACGCGGTCACCGCAACAATCGCCAGTAGCGACAGGGTTGATTTTTTGGCATCGCCAGCGGGTCGCGCCGATGCGCGAAAGGCTGATGGTCGAAGTCTCACGGCTCCCACAGTGTACCCGGGAGGTCCTTCATACTCCGGGTTAGCGAACCGCCAGCATGACCGACACAGTCTCATCCAGGAGAGTGTCGACCTGCTTTTCGTCATATCCACCGAGCATCGTGCGGAAGGTTCCCTTCCGCACGGCAGTGACAGAGAGTGCCTCTTGTTGCTGGAAATAGCGGGCGATGTGGTCGCACATGTCATCCACGTCAGCTGGGTGGTAGCCGGGGCGAATCTTGGAAACGGTGCGGAACTTGATTTTTGCGGGCCTCGCTACACGATCCAAGATTTCCTGTGCCCGTTCGCGGACTCCCGCGTAGTAGGTCTCTTCGCCTTGGTTTTCAGTGTCCGCCAGGCGTTCCTTGTCGGCGAACGCCTCCTCTAAGCGCCAGAGCGCTTCATCTACTGCTTTGGTACCAAAGCCATCCTTTGATACGAGTGGGAATACTTTGTGGCGAATATCGCTCGAGGTGATTCCTTCTTCTTCCCCTTCGAAGACGCGCTTAGCGCGATCAAGGAACTCTGTGACAACGTCCGGGTCATAGCCGGGCATGCCTTTTTCTGCACGAGGGAAGGGGGTGTCCACATGGCCATTCTGCCAGCCCTGGCGCTAAAAACCGGGGTGGAGTGCCGGCCTAGCCAAAAATCTGGAACATGACGAAGAGCATCGCCATCGAGGGCAACATGGAGTCCAGGCGATCGAGGAATCCACCGTGCCCGGGAAGCCAGGACGAAATGTCCTTGATGCCTAGGTCGCGCTTGATCAGGGACTCCACCAGGTCTCCAAGCGTTGCGGAGCCCACGAGGACTGCCCCCAAGAGCAACCCGACCCACCACGCAACACCCAGCATGAGGACGCCCAACAGCACTCCAGCGACAAGTGCTGCCAGAAGTGAACCAGCAAAACCCTCCCAGGTTTTCTTGGGAGAGATATTGGGGGCGAGGGGTGTCTTACCAAAACTCAATCCTGTTGCGTAGGCAGCCACGTCCACGCAGACCACAATGACGACACCGGCAAAGAGCCACCCCACACCACCGGGGCTGGTGGCCACGGTGACAGCAAAGCCTGCCAGGAACGGGATGTAGGCCAAGACCATGACGGCCACACCAATGTCAGGCAACGTTGTTGCCCGCGAATCAGGCTGGAGCAGTGCGCGTCCTGATCGGATGGCGATGGCGAGAATGATGGCCCCTACCAGCGACCAGAGTTGCCCTTCAGGACCGAAGAGCGCGGCGAGGGGAACCATCGTCGCCGAAACAATGACGAGTGGCCAGCGCGAGCGCAACCGACCCTTGACGGTCAGGGCCCCGGCGAGCTCCAGAACAGCGAAAATGACGAGCGCTGTCACAAACAGGACGAAAAGTTCTACTAACCAGAACAGGCTGGCGACGAAAACCCCACCGAGCAGCAACCCAAAGACAATGGCTTGCCAGAGTGGGCGTCCCGCACGCTTATCGATACGGGCATTGACGTCTCGTACCTGCTCCTCGAGCTCAGAAACCGCCGCTTCGAGCTGCTCCAGCGCTTCAGCACCTACTTGGGCAGGATCAAACTTCTTCTTCGATGACGAACGCTCGCTCATTAGACCTCGAGCAGCTCGGCTTCTTTCTTCTTGAGCGCTTCCTCAATCAAATCGATGTGGTTCTTCGTGATCGACTCGAGCTCTTTCTCCGCCCGGGAGACCTCGTCCTCGCCCACGTCGGAGGTAAGAGCGCTCAAATCATCCATCGCTTTGCGGCGGACACTGCGAACAGAAACACGACCGTCTTCTGCTTTTTGCTTCACAATTTTCACGTACTCTTTGCGGCGCTCTTCGGTGAGTTCCGGCATGGTGACGCGAATCACGTCACCATCGTTGGAGGGGTTTGCGCCCAAGTTAGGAAAATTGGTGATGGCCTTCTCGATCTCTTTGAGAGCGCTCTTGTCATACGGTGTGACTAAGAGGGTGCGGGCTTCTTGATTCTGCAAACTAGCCAACTGCGCCAACGGAGTCGGTGAACCGTAGTAGTCCACCATGATTTTCTGGAACAGCGCGGGATTAGCGCGACCAGTCCGCACAGTCTGAAAATCGTCGTGAACAACGTCGAGGGCTTTCGCCATCTTTTCTTTGGCCTCAGCGAGCACGTCAGCAATCATGGATTCTTCTCCTTGGTGTCAGTCTAGTTCGCGGTGTCCTTTAGGACACGACGGTGCCAATGCGCTTACCCACGATGGCTTTCGTCACGTTCCCGGCGGGTTCCATACCGAAGACCACCATCGGCATCTTGTTATCCATACACAAACTGAACGCTGTCGAATCCACGACCTTCAGACCCTGAACCAGCGCCTCCTGGTAGGTCAACTTGTCGTACTTTTTTGCGCCCGGGTCCTTTTTCGGATCCGTCGTGTACACGCCGTCGACACCGTTTTTCGCGACCAGAACCTCGTCAGCCAGAATCTCGAGAGCCCGCTGCGCTGCAACAGTGTCCGTGGAAAAATACGGCAAACCAGCTCCTGCACCAAAAACCACAACACGACCCTTCTCCAGATGGCGAATGGCTCGCAAGGGGATGTAGGGCTCAGCAACCTGCGTCATGGAAATTGCTGACTGGACCCGAACCTGGGCCCCGGCTTGCTCCAAAAAGTCTTGCAAGGCCAGAGCATTCATCACGGTTCCGAGCATTCCCATGTAGTCAGCGCGACGGCGGTCCATTCCGCGCTGGCTCAGTTCTGCGCCTCGGAAGAAGTTTCCGCCACCGACAACGACAGCAACCTGGGCTTTTTTGGCGCCCTCGGCGATTTCGCGGGCAATACCGGCAACCACGTCAGGGTTTACTCCGAGAGAACCCCCACCAAATGCTTCGCCGGAAAGTTTCAGAAGTACTCGACGACGGCCTTCGGGCATGTTGGCACCTTTCCTTTGCGCTCTTTAGCGTAGCGCGGGCGCAAACGCCTCGGGGGCAGTGGCACGCTGGCCACTGCCCCCGAGGAGAGAGTTGATGTCTAGGATCCGACGCGGAAACGCGCGAAACCACTCACGCTCAGACCTGCCTGGTCCAGGACCGCTTTGATCTGGAGTTTGTTGTCCCTGGCATAGTCCTGCTCGAGCAGCGCAACCTGCTTGAAGAAAGCGCCCAAGCGCCCCTCCACAATCTTCGGCAGCGCGGCATCAGGCTTTCCTTCTCCGCGGGAGATCTCCTCCACGATGCGTCGCTCGGCCTCGACAGCCTCGGCAGGGACATCGTCCTTGGAGAGGTATTGAGGGTCAGCAAACGAAATGTGTTGGGCGACACTGCGTGCTGTCTCAGCATCACTACCGGAGTAGGCGACGACCACACCAACCTGCGGGGGAAGATCCTTATTGGTCTTGTGCAGGTAGATGGCAAAGTGCTCACCGGTCAGCTTCGCTACTCGACGCAGCTCCACCTTCTCGCCAATAATCGCAGCCTGGTCATCGATCATGCCAGCAACCGTCCCGGAGCCTGCGGGAGCAGCTACAGCTGCATCGACGCTCTCCACACCAGCGGCCACCACTGCAGCCAATACGTCATCGGCAAGCTTCACGAACTTCTCGTTCTTCGCAACGAAGTCCGTTTCACATGCCAGTTCGATCAGGTAGGCAACGCCATCGCCCTCGTGAGCAGCGACAAGGCCCTCACTGGTGGAGCGATCGGCACGCTTCGCGTTACCTTTGGCGCCCTTGAGACGGAGGATTTCCGTGGCTTTTTCCACGTCTCCACCGGCTTCTTCCAGAGCGTTCTTGGTGTCGACCATTCCGGTCCCCAGCTGCTCACGCAGCTTCTTAATGTCCTCGAGTGACACAGCCATAGGTCTCTCCCTTACTTCTTCTCTGCGGGCTTGGCAGCAGCCTTAGCCGGTGCCTTCTTGGCGGCGGGCTTCTTCTCCGCTGCGGGCTTGGCAGCAGCCTTAGCCGGTGCCTTCTTCGCAGCAGGAGCCTTAGCAGCAGGCTTCTTCGCTGCGGCAGCCTTCGTGGTGGTTGCCTTGGCGGCGGGCTTCTTCTCCGCTGCGGGCTTGGCAGCAGCCTTAGCCGGTGCCTTCTTCGCAGCAGGAGCCTTAGCAGCAGGCTTCTTCGCTGCGGCAGGAGCAGCGTCTGCTGCTGGTTCGACGGGCGCATCGGTCGTGGCGACCGGGGCATCACCTGACTGCTCGAGGAGCTCGCGCTCCCACTCAGCAAGTGGCTCGACTGCGGAGACGTTGCCCTCTGCTTCAGGCTTCTGGTGGCGCTCGATGAGGCCCTCCGCAACAGCGTCGGCGATCACCTTGGTGAGGAGCGCGACGGAGCGGATGGCGTCATCGTTACCCGGGATCGGGTACTGAAGGTCATCGGGGTCAGCGTTGGAGTCCAGGATTCCCACGACAGGAATGCCCAGCTTTCTGGCTTCATCGATAGCGAGGTGCTCGCGAATGGGGTCGATGACCCAGATCGCGCTGGGGGCCTTCTGCAGGGTACGAATACCACCGAGAGACTTCTGCAGCTTGGTCAGCTCACGCTTCTTCAGCAACAGTTCCTTCTTGGTGTAACCCTGAGTGGTGTCCTCGTAGTCGATTTCTTCAAGCTCTTTCATGCGACCCAGGCGCTTGGAGACCGTCTGGAAGTTGGTCAGAAGACCACCCAACCAACGCTCGTTCACATAGGGCTGGCCGACGCGGGTTGCCTGCTCGGAGACAGACTCCTGAGCCTGCTTCTTTGTTCCCACGAAGAGGACGGTGCCGCCGTGAGCAACGGTCTCCTTGACGAAGTCGTAGGCCTTGTCAATGTAGGCCAGGGACTGCTGAAGGTCGATGATGTGAATGCCGCTGCGCTCGGTCAGGATAAAACGCTTGACTTTCGGGTTCCAGCGACGGGTCTGGTGTCCAAAGTGAACGCCAGCGTCCAGTAGTTGTCTAATTGTGACGGTAGCCATGACGGCTCTCCTTTTGTTCTCGGTTTCTCTCACACGATTGTGTGAGCCTGGTGCCGAGGCCACCACCGCACTCCAACAGAAACTTCCCGGAGGGAGAGACTGTCTGGAGACCGACGGGTGTGAACCTTGATCGACACGCGAAGTCACAGAGCGAACTCTGCGCTCGCCCAGCATAGCGCGTGGGACCGGGAAAAACGAGCGGGAAAATCTATCCCAGTGCGCCAATCGCCGGCGCGAGCGCCCGAAACGCCTGGCCCCGATGAGACAGCTCATCTTTCTGCTCTGCCGTGAGCTCCGCTGACGTCACTGAGTACCCCTCGGGAATAAACACAGGGTCGTAGCCAAAGCCGCCTGATCCAGCGGGGTGGTGGGCGAGCGAGCCCTCCCACCGCTTCTCGATGACCACCTCTCCCCCGTCGTGGACGAGTGCTGCGGCGCAAACGAAGGCCGCTGCACGATCCTCCACTCCTGCCATCTCTGCGAGAACTTTTGCCGTGTTATCCGCATCTAAACCCGTCTCGGCGTACCGAGCAGAGAAAATTCCTGGTCGACCCTCTAGCGCGCGTACTTCGAGTCCGGAGTCATCAGCGATGGCGGGGCGGCCCGTGGCCGCAAACGCGGAGCGCGCTTTGATCAGAGCGTTTGCGGAAAAAGTGTCGCCATCCTCCACCGGTGAGTCTTCCGGGGAGGGCTCGAGCGCGATGCCTCGAATGAGACCCTCCAGGATTCTCTGCAATTCCAGGACTTTGTGGGCGTTCTTGGTGCCCACCACGATGCGCATACTCAAGAAATCCCGAGAGCTTCACGCTGAATCCGGGCAAGCTCGGTGGTGCCGGCAAGCGCCAAATCCAACAAACGGTCCAGTTCCGCACGCTCAAAGGGTGTCCCCTCTGCGGTTCCTTGCACCTCCACGAAGGACCCGCGACCGGTCACGACCACGTTCATATCGGTGTCAGCAGACACGTCTTCGACATAGGCAAGATCCAACAGCGGTGTCCCGTCGACTATTCCCACACTGATGGCGGCAACAGAGTCCCGCAGTGGAGCAGCGGACTTTTTGACGTGGCAGTGTTCGGTGGCCCAGCTCAGGGAGTCCGCCAGCGCCACGTACGCGCCGGTGATGGCAGCTGTCCTGGTGCCGCCATCGGCTTGCAACACATCGCAGTCAATCACGATGGTGTTCTCACCCAGCTGGTTGAGGTCAATAATGCCGCGCAGGGAGCGCCCAATCAGTCGAGAAATTTCGTGGGTGCGACCGCCAATCTTGCCTTTCACCGACTCGCGATCCATGCGGTCGTTCGTCGATCGGGGAAGCATGCCGTATTCGGCCGTCACCCACCCGCGACCTTTGCCGTTCAACCAGCGCGGAACACCAGGGGTGAAGGAGGCGGTGCAGAGGACTTTAGTGTTACCAAAGGAAATCAGCGCGCTCCCCTCGGCTTGCTCACTCCAGCCACGCTCGATTGTTACGGGGCGAAGCTCACTGGCGAGTCGGCCATCAGCGCGGGTCATGGGTTCTCCTTGCGGGTGCTCTCAATATGGGAGCGGAAATCTTCCGCCCGGTGTTGGTAATCACGGTACTGGCCAAAGCTCGGTGCCGCGGGCGAAAGCAGTACGTAGTCTCCTGATCCCGCGAGTTCGCGGGCTCGTGCGACGGCGGTTTCCATGTCAGGAACCTCTTCAAGGTGAACCTGTGCGGCATCCCCAGAGCGTTCGAGGGCTTCTCGAAACAACCCCAGCAATTTCTGACCGCTCGCGGGGAGCCCGAGGATATTGCGGGGCTTGGAGGCCAGTACCTGGTCCACCAGGGGCTGGTAATCCACACCTCGATCTTGCCCTCCCACGATCCAGACCATGCCCGGCGAGGACAAGGATCGGAGTGCTGCTGCACCCGCCTGCGGGTTCGTCGCTAGAGAGTCATTGATGAAGACAACACCGCTCGGATCGGTAATTTTCTCTAGGCGGTGGGGAAGCCCTTCAAAATTGCTGAGAACTGGCTCTATGGAACTCATCACCAGATGCTCAGTCGCCGAGGCGATGGCGAGAGCCATCAGCATGTTGTGGTGGTTGTGGCGCCCCACAATGCTGGAGTGTGCGGTGTGGAAAAGCTTCTCTTCACCATGACAGAGCCAGGACTCGTCGCCATCAGGCTCGAGATGCCACTGGTGTCCCTCTCCCACCCAGGTGATGGGCAGATCCGGCTGTCTTGTCGATAGCTCCTGACGCAGGATGGGATCATCCGCGTTAGCGACCACCCGTTCGGGTCGATGGGCGACTATGCCCAGTTTGTCGCCGTAATAGGTGTCACAGTCTCCGTGCCAATCCAGATGCTCGGGGAATAATGCTGTGAGACCCACGACTCGAGGGGACGCCTCGAGGTAGTGGCATTGAAAGCTGGAGAGTTCTGCGGCATAGAACTCTGCGCTCTCCAGCCCCAGCAGGGGAATCCCCATATTGCCGCCCAGTGCTGCGTCGAGCCCTGAGCCCTGCAGAAGCGCGTGGACAAGCGTGGTGGTGGTGGATTTCCCCTTTGACCCGGTGATGCCGACCATACGCTCACTGTGCTCTGCCACAAACATCGCGCTGCCCGAGGTCAGGGGAATGGAGAGCTCTCGTAGTGATCGATGAAGTTCGCTCGTGATCGCAATGCCGGGAGACACGACCGCCATGGTGGCGTCCTGGCACGCGGGTGGAATACCGCCCTGCTTATCCGCGATATGCAGAGGGATGCTGGGGAAAGCCTCGCGAAAAGCCTCGGCGGAGGGACCCTCCTGGCCATCCACAGCCATGACCGCAGGGGCAGGGTCGAGAGCAGCAAGGCGCGTCGCCACCGCAGTGCCCTCGCGACCCACTCCGGCTATGAGAACATGCTGGCCGGCGAGATCCGCGAGAGCGGTCGGTGCTTTAGGCAAGGACGCTTCCCAGTGTTCCAAACGGTGCAGGGAGACTGAGACGACCCTGGCGCTCGCCGAGGACCTGCTCCTCAAGTTCTGGGTGGTGCTTCAACAAATCCGGCATCTCCTCGGTGAGGGCACTCACCACCGCACTGTGGCTCCAGTCACTCTGGTGTGAAATCCAGGTGAAAGCCAACAGGGACTCGGCCTGCTCCCCCACACACTCAAAGGGGCGGTGCTCATGCAACCCCAAGAGTGCCCGGTAGCCCTCAACCTGGGTGGGGTTATCCAAAAGGTTGTCGGCAAACATTCGAGTGAGTGAGGTCGAGGGAATGAAGGGGCTCAGAATCAAGAAGATAAAGCGACACTTGTCGCAATCACCGCACCAGCGTGCATCCTCGACTCCACGACGAAAGGCCCTGTTACAACTGGTGATCACCGGGTGGTACTCCGGCAAGGCCGCGAAATAACGCGCAATTTGGACCTCGCTGTAGGGGCGCAAGAGAGAGAAGTACGCACCAGCGGAGAGCCCCGCCTGCGGGCCCAGCATGTCCTGGAGAAGACTCTCGGCCTCTTCAGATTTTGACCACTGGTGGTTGACCTCGTGACCATCCCACTCCAGCGTCGCTTCAGAAGCGCTCGCCTCGAGGGACATGACCACGGGGCCCAACCCAATAATCCGAGCCTGCACGAGGGCAATCAACGAGTTCATCGCGGTCACTGGAACATGACCATTGAGTGCTCCGGATTCATTGAGCTCCAGCAAGCGCAGATCAAGGTCGCGAGTCGCCGCCAAGACGGGGTGGCCCTTGATGCGCCCCACCCGATAGATGATCTTGTTGGGGTTCACCGCAAACTGGACCGGATGCATACGAGCAGCCGCCAACAATTCGACGGTCACGACAGAGTCTTTGCCCCCACCAATGGGCACTAAGGGGTCACCGGTGGGTGTCTGGTGGTCAGAGTCCAACCAGGGCTGCGCCACGGGCGCCTCCATGACGATCTCAGGCGAGAGAAGGCCCGGAAACTTGTTGCGATACGCGTACTCCGCGAGGCCTTCGCGCAGCACAGAGCTCAGGTATGTGAGACCTGCTTGCGTCATTCCCTCCAGGGCAATGACATAGCGCCCAGGGGCAGCAACCTTGTAGTAGCTAAGACCTAAAACGGCGCCCAGCATGACGGCGAGCGAGCGAACCCGGGGCCAGTCAACATCGTGTTCGGGCCGCACCGGAGTGAAACTAATGCGCTCGGTGAAGGCGTGCGTGTGCTCCGGAGAAACGAGCTCGAAGGAGAACGAAAAACTGAAATCTTCGGCAGAAAAATCGGCCGACAGGTAACGAAATTCGGTGTAGGAGGACGGATCGAACACCATCGCAGTCCACACCTCCCCTGATGTCACCTGGCCCGGCAACTCCCTCATCTTACGCCCGCGAGTGCAGGAAGCCTGCTAGTACTCGCGACGCATGGATTCCTGCTCGAGCACCTGCTCGAGGTCGCTCAAGCGTGCGAGGCCGCCCAAAGGCTTGGAGAGTCGATGGTTGCCCCGGAGGGCGTCGCGATTCTGGTGCAAGAAGTTCCAGTACCCGGCACTCATCGGGCATGCTTTCTCGCCGACTCTCACGGTGGGCTTAAATGCGCACGAGCCGCAGTAATTGGTCATCGTGTTGAGATATGCCCCGCCGGAGGTATAGGGCTTCGTTGCCACCACCCCACCATCGGCGTATTGCGACATCCCGATCACGTTTGCCGGCATCACCCACGGGGTTCCATCCACGAACGCATCCACAAACCAGTCATTGAGGGCCCGGGGATTAAATCCTCGTTGCACGGCAAAACTGCCCAGCACCATGAGCCGGTTGATGTGGTGTGTCCATCCTCGGGTGTGGACCTCATCGAGCACCTGGGCAACACAGCGCGATCGAATGTCGGAGGAATCGAGCTCACTCCACCAGGCGGGCAGTGGTTCATGGTGTCCCAAATAGTTGGAGTCGACGAAATCAGGTCCCAGATGCCAATACAAGTGCCACACCCAGTCCCGCCATCCCATGACCTGACGGATAAAGCCCTCAGCGCTGGCGAGCTCCACCTCACCCCGCTGATAGGAAGCCTCCACCCGTTCGACCACTTCTCGGGGATCCAGTAACCCGAGATTGAGCGCAGGGCTGAGCAAGGAGTGGGACATGGCCCAATCTCCCTGCATGGCTGCGTCCTCATGGGGGCCAAAGGTTGCGAGCCTTGTGGACACAAAATGCTCTAGCGCCTCCACCGCTTCTGCTCGGGTGGCGGGAAAGAGCCTCGGTCCATCCGCGCCAAGGAAGCGAACCTCACCGGATGCTTCTAAACCATCCAGGTATTCGCGGACTTCCCGGTCAATCTCGTCTTCCACCGGATACCAGGGGGCCTCGACCCCCAGGGTGTCCTGTCCCTTCGGTGGTGGTTCCCGATTGTCGTGGTCGAAGTTGAACTGCCCGCCTTCTGGCTCCAGCTCTCCCGAGGCGCCAGACATCATCAGAATCCCGGTCTGGCGACGCTGGTGGCGATAGAAGTTCTCCATCAACAAGCGCTTGGTCTGAGCAGAAGCCCACTGCCCAAACTCTTCCTCGCTCGCCACAAATCCCCGGGAGGGAAGCACCTCGAGCGAGGAGCTCTCGCCCAGATCCTGAACTAACGCCCGAAGCCCCCAGGAGGTGGGGTTCACCACGCTGGCGTCTAGCCCACCCAACACCTCGTGGTAGGTCTCACCGCTCCTGATCTCAGCCCGTGACCCCAATTCCGCCGCCCGATGGCGCAGTGCCGAGAGAATCAGATGAGCTTTCTGTCGGTGGTACCGACGTCGCCGAAAGGGTCCGAGTACTTCAGGGATGATGACGGACTGGTCCTCCACAAAATGCGGACCCAATTGGTCCGCAAAAAGGATGCGGGGAAGGCTTGTGGACATTGTCGCCAGTGTAGGAGTAAACCCTGAAGGGTAGGCTCTTTCCCGTGTCGACAGCCCTGCTCACAGATCACTACGAGCTGACCATGGTGGATGCCGCCCGCAAGTCAGGGCGGGGTGACCGCGGAGCCGTCTTCGAGGTGTTCGCCCGGCACTTGCCACCTGGACGGCGCTATGGCGTGGTCGCTGGCACCGCACGCCTGCTCGAGGCTATCGCCGAGTTTCGTTTTGGGCCTGAAGAGCTCAGTTTCCTGAAAGCCAACGACATTGTCTCGAGCGAGACACTCGACTGGTTGGAGTCCTACCGCTTTAGCGGCACCATTCGTGGCTACGCCGAGGGTGATCTCTACTTCCCCGGTTCCCCCATTCTGAGCGTGGAGGGCGAGTTTCAGGAAGCAGTTGTGTTGGAAACACTCATCCTGAGCGTGCTGAACTATGACACCGCTGTGGCCAGTGCCGCCAGTCGGATGGTCCAAGCAGCTGACTCACGTCCGCTCATTGAGATGGGGGCGAGACGGGCGAGCGAAAGAAGTGCTGTTGCCGCTGCACGAGCCGCCTACATCGCTGGATTTGATGCCACCAGCAACTTAGAGGCGGGGCGAAGCTATGGCATCCCCACTCGAGGAACCGCAGCCCACTCTTTCACCCTGGTCCACGACTCCGAGGAAGAAGCCTTCCAGGCACAAATTGCCTCCATGGGAACAGGGACAACCCTCCTGATTGACACCTACGACATCGAAGCCGGGGTTGCCACCGCGGTGAAAGTTGCGGGCACAGAACTCGGCGCTGTGCGTATCGACTCGGGCGACTTGCCCGTGGTGGTGCGCTCGGTTCGAGACCAGTTGGATTCGCTCGGAGCAACCTCCACAAAGATTGTGGTCACCAACGACCTCAACGAACACACCATTGCTGGCCTGCGGGGAGCACCCGTGGACGTGTTTGGCGTGGGAACGAGTGTGGTGACTGGTTCTGGATCCCCTGCGGTGGGCCTGGTCTACAAACTTGTGGCCCGAACCTCGGATCACGGCGAATTTGTGCCCGTAGCCAAGCGCAGCTCCCACAAAGGAAACCCGGGTGGGCGAAAGACCGCGTTTCGGATAGTGGATGACGGAATCGCCAGCGAAGAAATTGTCAGCACTGACCCTGCCTATACGCCTCCGGCTGGCGCACGCGCTCTGCTGACCACGCTGATGGAGAACGGTGACACAGTCGGTTCGATGAGCCCGCACGACACCGTGGAAGCTGCCCGCGACCATCACCGCACGGCACTGGGAGAGATGCCTGCTTCGGGGTTCTCGCTGAGCTCTGGAGAACCAGCCATTCCCACTCGAGTGCTCTAAGCCTCCCCGGTTACCATAGGGGCATGGCAGCAGACACTGAGGGCACTACTGACGTCCTCGACCGGGAACTGGAGAAACTTCTCAACGAGGAGCAAGTAGAGGATGGCGATCACGATCGCTACTCGCACTACGTCAAGAAGGACAAAATTCTCACAAGTGCACTCTCGGGCAAACCCGTCATCGCACTCTGCGGCAAAGTCTGGGTTCCAGGTCGAGACCCCGAAAAGTTCCCGGTGTGCCCCACCTGCAAAGACATCTACGAGAAGCTTCGCGACGAGTAGCTAGAGGTTGCCCAGCGTCACTTCGACTGTGTAAGTGTTGCCGGAGCGCACGTAGGTCAGGGTCGCATTTGACCCTCCCGGCAGGACCCGCACCTGAGCGGTCAAATCAATCCGGTTGGTGACCGGGAGTCCGTTGAACCTCGTCACAACGTCACCCGCTCGAATTCCCGCACGATCTGCTGAACCCCCGGGGGTGACGCTGTCAATGTAGGCACCGGTCACCGTGGCGGATGCCACAGAACTGGCATCAGTCACGAGAGCGCCCAAAAGACCGTGGCTCGCGTTACCAGACTCGATCAGCTCGGTGGCAACCCGAAGAGCAAAGTTGGAGGGAATAGCGAAGCCCAACCCAATACTCCCCGAACCTTGCCCGCCGGTCGAGGCAATGGCCACGTTCACGCCGATGAGCTCGCCGGAGGTATTCAGGAGCGCTCCCCCCGAATTGCCAGGGTTAATCGAAGCATCAGTTTGAATGACCGGTAGCGAGATGGTCTGCCCAATGGAAACGCCGCCGGGCAGGTCAAAGTCGAACTGTCCATCTTCTTCACCGGGAGCGCTGGAAGCTCCGACCGTGATGCTCCGGTTGATCGCGGAAATAATTCCACTGGTCACGGTCCCCGGCAGACCCAGGGGGGCTCCAATGGCGATGGTCTCATCCCCGACGTTCAGGGCATCAGAGTCGCCCACTGCCATCACGGAAAAAGGTCCCTCGCTGTCGATCTTGATCACTGCAATATCAGAGAGTATGTCGCGCCCCACCACCGTGGCGCCCAGAAGGCGCCCATCGGACGTGGTGACCCGAATAGCAGGTTCTTGAGCGCCACTGGAGACCACGTGAGCGTTGGTCATCACGTGTCCTTCCTCAGAGATAATCACGCCGGAGCCACTTCCCGCGCCCTGCGCTCCTGCCACCTCGATAGTTACCACGGAAGGCATAGCGGTGGCAGCGACAGCGGTGATCTCACTGGCCTCGGCAGGAGCGTTCACCGTGATGGTTTGGGGGCTTTGAACTCCTGGAGTCACCAAACCTCGGGATGACAGATTCCAGATAGCAAACGCACCGCCAGCGGTCCCACCCAGCAAGCCACCGACCAGCAAGGCGGCGGTCACAAAGACACCGAGAGTCCTGGCGCGCTTCTTGTCGGCTTCCCTCACGCGAGCCTGGGCACGCGTGTAGCTGTCTGAAATCCCCCCGTATACGGAAGGGTCAAAAGGAGATACGGCAACGGGAGAGGGTGTCGTGGAGGGTGCGCTCGCCGTGTCTGCCGCCTCGGGAGTTGCAGCCTCGGGGGCCGCTTCCGCCACCGTCTCGGGAGCAGGATCGGAAGCGGTGTCGGGAGAGTCGCTGGTCTCCGCTGTGGGATCAGTCTGAGTCACGTCTCGAATCCTTCCTGAGAGCACCAGTGTGGGAGGGAAACCTGAACGAACCCTTCAGCAATCCCTAACGATACCTGGTGACTTCCCTAACATCGCCCCGCAACAAGGGTTTCGGAGTGGCATCCCCGGTCGACAAGAACCGGGGTTACGCTCAGGACCTCAACGACCTTGTCGCCGCCGGATCGAGTGATCTGGCCGGGCAAGGATTGAAAAGCGCCACCGTCGAAGCGGTAAGACGCTTCGTAGGTCACCTCGAGGCCAATCCGATAATCCCCGGAGATTTCATACCTGTGGGAGGTCGGAGTAACACTGAACTGACGCGTCCCCCAGGACGCACCCGGTGAGCTATCCACTCTGGTCGTCCCATCGCCAAAACTCCAGGTGTACGCGACCGGGGTGAATCGCACCTCGATCGGCCATCCCAGCAACTCCCCCGATTCTGTGGATGCCGAGGCCGTGGAAAAGACATTGGTGGGCAGTAGCGGAAGACTCCACCCGGAGGGTTCCTGGACAAACCCCGCGCCCCCAGGCGCAAACTGCGCCACATCACTCAGTGATTGCGGCGGCGTGGGTTCTTCAAACCAAAACACCACGGCCTGAGGCGATCCCCAGGACACCCGAGGGTCCTCCAGGAACTCGTCAATAGCCGCCCAGTCAGATGCCGCGCCCTCGAAATCCTCATACGCCGGATGCCACTGCCAAAGAATGTCGGGTGGATCAGGACTCTCAGAGGGAAAAACAATGACTCCCGTCGTGTCCACGCAGGCGATGACGCCAACCTCGACGCTGTCACTCGGTGTGAGTCGCGCACTTTGCACCAGGAACCGAGACACCTCACTCGTTCCTTGGGTGCGAAAGCCCTCCTCGACGAAATACGCAAAGCCCTCTTGCTCCACCACCCACCACTCAGGGGACACCAGGGGTTTCATCGACTGGGGATTTACCCCGCCCTCGGCAGTGATCTGGTCAGAGAGCGCAACATAACGAAGTACTGCCTCACCGGTGACCTCGGCTGCGTCCTCATAAAAATCTGCAGGGAGCCCCCCAGGAACATGGCCCAAGAGAACCGCAGGAGGTGATTCATCCACCCCGGGGAGAACGATTTCTTGCTCCAGGGTTTGGCACCCCACCAGGGCGAGAAGAGGAAGAGTAATGAGGAGGAGAGGCTTCATCCTCGGAGTGTAGAAAGAAGGAGAAACACCCCGCAGATTTTCTCCACAGGCGACCTAGAGCGGGGTCACTCCCAAGCGTCGAGCAGCCGCCATCGGGTTTTCCTCGCGCACTTCGTGGAGCAGAGCGCTCTCTAGCTCGCCATGAACAACCTCAGCATCCACACCTGCTGCGGCGACAACACGACCGCGGGGGTCAACAATCTGTGAGAGGCCCACACCCGAGGACTCCGGGTGATCACTGGCCACCACAAATGTTTGAGTCTCAATAGCCCGGGCGGTGAGTAAGGTCTGAAAATGGTGAGCCTTTGACTCCCCCGGCACCCACTGCGCCGGGGTCACGATGACCTCTGCTCCCGCGTCAACCAGGCGCCTCGACACTTCGGGGAAGCGCAAGTCATAACAGGCCATCATCCCGATCTGAAGACCACCGCACTCGAACAACTCGGGCTCGCTCAGGGCTCCTGGTCGAATCCAGGTGGACTCTCTGGCCCCAAAGGCGTCATAGAGGTGAATCTTCTCGGCACGAGCAAGAATTCCCTCCGGCCCCACCGCCACCTGCGTGTTGGCCGGTCTCTCATCACCGGGCGAGCGCAGCAACATCCCCGCGACGATCACCATCCCGCCGTGTCTCGCCGAGAGCGCCGTGAGTCCTCGGACGAATTCTCCCTCAGCGCTTTCGGCAGACGCAGCCCACCGATCTCCCAGCGACGGGGTGAAGGCATGACTGTACTCGGGAAAGACCACCATCTGTGAGCCGGCCTCCGCCGCTTCCTGGACGAAGGGCGCCATGGCGTCCAGGTTCGCCGCAGCGCTCTCTCCCGGTGCGAACTGCACCACAGAGACGCGAAGCGTTGACATAGCTCAAGCCTAAGCGGGAAACACAAAGCCCCCTCGTGAGAGGGGGCTTTGTCATGGTTGCGGGGGCAGGATTTGAACCTACGACCTCTGGGTTATGAGCCCAGCGAGCTACCGAACTGCTCCACCCCGCGGCGAAGCACCCATGGTAACACGCTTGGACCCTGGCTGTCCTCCTACTGGTCGCTCAGCACCAGGGCACGAGCGAGAGCATCGGTCAGTCTCTGGTCAGCTTCAGCAGCCCCTACGAGATCGTTAGCCCGGTAGGCAGCTTCACGATCGGTCAACGCCTGGCGGGCATCAGCAAGCGCAGCCTGGAGTTCAGTCGAGACCACAATGCCGGTGTCGGAATCGGTGTCAGCACCTGCATCCGCATCCGTGTCAGGAGTGGGGGCAGGAGTGGTGGTCTCCTCAGGAACTTCGACAGTGCCCGGAGCGCCATCGGAGTCACCGGCGTCAGCACCGGAATCTCCTCCGAAGAGGGCATCCAAAGCCTGATCGAGGGTGTCCTCGAAGGCAATTTTTTCACCGAAGGACACCAGGATCTTCCGCAACAGCGGATAGGAGGTGTCACCAGTGGACCGAACATAGACGGGCTGGACGTAGAGCAAACCGTTACCGACCGGCAGGGTCAGCAAGTTACCCGAGATGACCTCGGTTTGGCCCTGACGCAGAAGGTTCAACTGCTGACCGACGTTGGCGTCAGAGTCAAACTGTGCCTGCACCTGACCGGGTCCTGGAACGGTGGTCTGTTTGGGCAAACGCAAGAGAGTCAGCTTGCCGTAGTCGTCCCCGTAATCCGAGTTAGCTGCCAGGTAGCCATAGAGAACGTTTCTCGATGCCTCACCGGTGGCTCTCGGAATGAAGGTGGAGTACAGGGAGAACGCGGGGCTCTCGGTGCCTGGAACCTGCATTGTCAGGTAGTAGGCGGGCTGGAGCCTCGGCGCTGCAGGGTTAGAGATGGGGTCGTTGGGGGTGACCCACTCGTCCTCACTGGAGTAGAACGTTCCAGAGTCAGTCACGTGGTAGGCGCCCAGGATGCTGCGCTGAACCTTGAACAGGTCGGAGGGGTAGCGCACGTGATCCAGGAGCTGCTCCGTCATCTCAGACTGATCTTTCAAGCTGGCGGGGAACACGCGGTTCCATGCGGTCAACAGCGGATCTTCGGTGTCCCAGGCATACAGGGTGACCTCACCGGAGTAGGCGTCCACTGTGGCCTTGACGGAGTTCCGCATGTAGTTCACGGTGTCAAAGGCCAACTGAGGTGTCGGACGGTAGGTATCGGCAATGGCCTCAGAGACCTGAACCTGAGTGGAGTAGGGGTAATCCGCACTGGTGGTGTAGCCATCCACAATCCAGACCAGTCGACCGTCCACCACTGCGGGGTAGGGGTCGTTGTCCAAGGTGAGATACGGGGCAACCTTGCCCACGCGGGTAGCGGGGTGGCGGTCATAGAGAATCTGGGAGTCGCTGGTGATCGCATCCGAGAGGATGATTTGCTCGGACTGAAACTTCAGCGCATACAGCAGCTGCTTGAAGAGGTTGTCGAGTTCTGGACCGCCATCACCACTGAAGGTGTAGGTGGCGTTGTTCTCGTTGCCCTCACCACCCGAGGGGAAGTCAAGCTCCAGCGGGGTGGAACCCTCAGGTCCGCCCACGATCGAGTACTCCGGTGAGTTCTCTCCGAAGTAAATTCGGGGCTCGTATTCACCGAGCACCTCGGAGACAGGAATTCCGGACTCAATGAATCGCGGCTGACCATCTTCGGTGCGCTGGTTTCCATACGCGGCCACCAAGCCATAGCCGTGGGTATAGACAATCGTGTTGTTGTACCAGGACTGGGAGTTCAAACCATCGAGGTTGATTTCTCGAACAGCCAAGACCGTGTCAGTACGCTCACCGTTGACGTCATAGCGCCCGACATCCAAGTAGGTGGGGAAGCGGTAGTACTGACGGAACTGCTCGAGCTGTGCGAACGCATCCGTCACCAACGCGGGGTCAATGATGCGGATGTTCGCTGTAGTTGCCGCATCTGCGCGAAGTGCTCCAGCAGAGGTGTCCGTGGAGGCCTCGTAGTTGATTTCCACGATGTCTGAGACGCCGTAGGCATCCCTCGTGGCGTCAATGTTGCGGTCAATGAACTCCGCCTCCAGGGTCCTGGCACTCGGGTCGACCTGGAATCGCTGAATCAAGCTGGGGTAGGCGAGGCCAACGACCAGGCCGGACACGATGTAAAGCGCAGTTCCGACAACCGCGAGACGCCAGCGTCCGATGATCGCGGTGACGAGGAAGAGCAGAGCCACAAGGACGGCGATGCCCGCCATGATGGCGCGAGCCGGAATGGTGGCATTCGCTTCGGTGTAGCCAGCTCCGAAGGCAAGGAAGCCTGAGCTGGCAGTGACGAGCGCCTCATACTGCTGGAGCCAGAGGTTGACGCCCTGGGCTGCAAAGTAGAGAACACCCAGAATGGCCAGCTGAACGCGCATCGTCCGAGAAATGCGCACCTCACGTCCAGTGACGGAGATAGACCCGTAGAGGAAACCGGTCGCTGCCGCACCCAACGCGGAGAGCACAAGAATCGTCGACACGTAGGAAATCACGCTGGAGTAAACGGGCAACTCGAAGATGTAGAAGCCGATATCCAGGCCAAACTCTGGATCGACGGTGCCAAAGGGTTCGCGGTTCATCCACAGCAAGAACTGAGGCCAGGTATTGGCAGAACCCAAGCCAGAGAAGAGAGCCAGCAGAGCGGGGATTCCGAGCATCGCTGCCCGCCGGATGGGGTCGATGATTTGGCGATACCGGTCAAGTTCGTTGGAGAGCTTCGCGTAGACCGGGCGGAACCGGAACGCCAGCGAGATACTCAACCAGACGGGAAGGAACATCGTGATGAACCCAATCAGGAACATCGCTACCGAGCCGCCCCACGAGGTCAGAAGGACCTCGAGGTAGCCCACCTGGTCAAACCACAACACCTCGGTGTAGAGCGAGGAGAAGAGGAAGAACCCTCCCAACACTGCAGCCAACACGGCCACGGTAATGATGAGGGGAAGTCTGCGACGGTCGAACAACTGCGGTGCGGCTTGAGACACGAGTGAGTACTCTCTTTGGCGGGGTCAGGGCCTTCAGTCTACAAAGAGTGGCTGGGGGAATGCCTAAGACCCAGCACAGCGGGGAAGCTCGTCACCCGCACGAATGCTCTCCAGCGCATCAAGAGCGCCCTCGAGTGTCGCCACGGGAATCACCTGAAGGCCATCGGGGATGTGGCCGAGAACGTCAGGACAGTTATCGGCAGGAGCCAAGAACCAGGCTGCGCCGTCATTCAACGCACCGTGCATTTTGTGACGAATACCTCCAATCGGCCCGACAAGACCCTGGGCATCGATAGTTCCCGTCCCCGCAATGACCTGACCGTCGGTAATGTCCTCCATCGTCAACTTCTCGACGACGCCGAGCGCAAACATAAGCCCGGCGCTGGGTCCGCCCACGTTCTCGAGGGCGATGTCAACATCGAGAGGAAAGTCGTAAGTTCCCGACACGAGAATGCCCACCATCGGAACTCGCTCCGGACCCTCCGACATTCGCGGAAGAACCTGGACGTCAACCGGGGATCCCTCGCGCTCCACAGTGATGGTCATGGGTGTAATGACTCCCGAATCCGCAATCATCTCCCGAAAACTGCTGACGGTGTCCACGCTCATGCCATTGGCTTTGAGAATGACATCACCGGAAAGGAGAACACCTTCGCTGGGTCCACCCTCCAGAGCTTGGGACACCACCATGCGGCTTGTGTAGGCGATGCCGAGATAATCCAGGGCTGCCGCAACTGCTTCTTGTTGAGAGTTCTCCATCTCAATGGCGGCAGCTTCACGATTCTGCTCCACGGAAATTCCCGGCGGGTAGGCAACATCCACGGGGATGACGGTCCGGGTGGGGTCAAACCAACCCTGGAGGACATCAAGCCACCCGGGCAAACTCTCTGGGTTTCCCGACCGGGTCACCGTCGTCAACAGGAGTGAACCGGTGGTCTCGTAGGTCTCCTCTCCTGAGATCAGGATGAGCTCCATCTCCTCTTCGCCCACACTCACGGAGCCCAGAGTGTTGTAGGTGGGACCCGGGTTATCGATGACGTAGGGCGCAGGAAAGAAAGACAAACCGATCACGATGGCCGCGGTAAAGATCAGCATCAGCCATCCCGCGAGGCGGGAGCGTCGCTGAACCTGATCCGATGGATCCTCGGTTTCATAAATGGCCACTGGTGACTCCCCGCTTGATAACCGGGAAAGCATAGCCACGGAAACCGGGAACAAGCCGTTAGCGAAATTACAAACACCTGCGCCAGTCACCCTTGTACCGTTGTGACATGTCCGAGGACTCTGGCGACGACCCCCGCTTTGGCGATGAAGAGTGGATGAAGGACGCCTTCCGGAAGTTTCTTAGTGGCGATGAGTCCTTCAACCCTGAAGAACTCATGAAGGCCGCGGGACTCAACGTCTCGCCCGAAGAACTGCAGAAGATGATGATGCAGCTGGGTACCTCTTTCGCACCCGGCGGCGGGCTCAAACCACAAGCCTCGAGGGATCACGCCGTCTCGGTCGCAGGCGAGGGTGCGCTCCCGCTGGACCCTGCCACCAGACAAGCCTTGAGCCAAGCCGCGACGGTGGCAGGCCTGTGGCTCACGGAGGTGACCGCCATCTCTGATCTTCCCGAGACTCCTGTGGTGGGCACCCGCGCTGAATGGGCCAGAGTCACTCTTCCCGTGTGGGAGGACATCGCCGACCCCGTCGCGACCGCTATCCCCCGGGCCATCTCCCAGATGATGGCAAGCCAAGCACCTGAGGACATGCAAGGGCTCATCGGCGGAATGAGTGGACCAATGGAGCAAGTCTCCAAGAGCCTGTTCACGATGCAGCTCGCCGGAGCGGTCGGGAAACTCTCCGGAGAAGTTCTCTCGGGAGGAGATATCGGCATACCGCTGGTCAGCGGCAGCGACGAATACGACGTGAAAGCGTTTCTGCTAGCCCAGAACATGCGAGCGTTTTCCCGTGACCTCGATGTCCCCCAGGAAGAGGCCGACATCTACCTCGCCACCCGAGAAATCGCACATGCGAGACTCTTCCGCCACGCGAAATGGCTCCGCCTCCACATGATGAGCGCCATCCGAGATTTCGCCGGAGGCATCAGCATCGACCTCTCTCGCGTGATGGAACTCGCTGAGGATTTTGACCCCACCAACGCTGAGGCGATGAAGGAACTACTGACGACGGGGGCACTGCTTCCCGAGCGCACCGAGGAGCAAAACAGAGCCTTGGAGCGCCTCGAGGGAATGCTGGCACTTGTCGAAGGCTGGGTGGACCATGTCACCGGTCTCGCGACAGCCCGGTTACCAAAATCCGGCGCACTCGGGGAAGCTATCCGACGTCGTCGTGCCAGCGGTGGACCTGCTGAACACGCCTTCTCCACCCTCGTCGGCCTGGAGCTTCGTCCCAGAAAACTCCGCGAAGCCAGTGCTCTGTGGGCGGAGATTCACCGGGAGCTGGGCTCTGAGGCGCGTGATGAACTATGGCGCCACCCCGACACATTGCCCCACCTCGAGGACCTCGATGATCCGGCAACCTTTCTTCAGCGGATCGCTCACCCTCCCGCTGATGACGACTTTGACCAAGCACTGCGCGAGCTCTTGGATGGGGAGACTCCCGAGTCCTAGCTGTGGACAAATTCCCCGCTACCGCAAGTGTTTCCGACACGATGGCGGAATGTCACGACTACTCCATCTCGACTCCTCTCTTCCGGTGGTGTGGCGCTCACCTGAGGGTCTCCAAATCGGTGTTGATCCGCCAATAGCGCTCATCGACTCGATTGATCAGCGCTACCTCCCGGTGCTCGCAGCCCTCCACCGAGGAATTAGTGAGGAGGGATACGACGCGATTGCCTCCCACGAGGGACTCACCCCTGAGGAGACCGATCTCTTCCTTGACGAGCTCTCGGGAGCGCTCACCCCGCGAACCCCCGACGCACTTCCCCGGCTGAGCATTACCGGGTCAACCACACATGTGGCGTCCTTTGCCCGCGTTCTTCGCGACGTGGGCTTTCTCGAAGCGGACCCTCCCGACGAGGCACTGCTGGTCTCTTCTTTCGTGATGCCAGCGTCCGCCTATCGCCCCTGGCTCGCCACCGACGTCCCCCACACTCCCATCATCATGAGTGACCAGTCGATGACCGTGGGCCCTCGCGTGACGCCCGGTGTTGGTCCGTGTCTGCAGTGCGTTTGGGAAAACCATGCCGCCCGCGAGCCGGCACTCGTTGCTCTGGCAACTCAGCTCTCAACTCTCTCTGCCGCGACAGATACCCCGTCATTCCACGCGGTGGCGGCCTGGCACACCCGAGATCTTGTGCGCGCTGGAGAGCCAGGGCTCACCTACCGGATTGATCGCTACACCCAAAAAGTTCAGACCTACCGCGAGGAGCCCTCAGGCTCCTGTCTTTGCCGCTCGCTTGGCTAGGGGGCCGCAGGCGAGAGCGATTGAAGGAATCTGCTCGGTGCCCGCACGCTCTGGTCCGATCGTCCCCGCTCCGCCATCGAGAGATAGAGCGCGTGCTGGGCTCGGGTGATGGCGACATAAAACAACCGTCGCTCCTCCTCGATGGTTTCCTCCGTGTTCGCATACGAAATGGGGAACATCCCCTCAGAAAGCCCCACCACAAAGACGACTGGCCATTCGCGACCTTTCGCCGAGTGAACGGTCGTAATCGTGATCGCTCCCACCTCGGGTGCATCTCCCGCGCCGGCTCGATCCGCTAACAGGTCAGAAAACTCCGCGACTGTGCTCCCCGGAGGCATGGAAAGAGCAAGTGCGCGTAGGGCAGCCAAATCGTCATGGCGGTTTCGCTCAGCCCCCTGGTGATCGGGGGCCTCTCCTTGCAACCCCAGCCCAAAGAGAATGTCGTCCACGACCTGGGTGAGCGAACCCGCCACTCCTGCCACAGCAGCGCCGCGGATTTCCATCAGGGCACGCTTGACATGGGACTCTTCAAAGAACGGAGTGGACCCGTGAACTCTGACACCCACGCCCTCAGCCCGTAATGCTGACTCAAGCTCTAAGGACTGCGCGCCAAACCGAATCAGAACCGCAATTCCATCCGGGGGTGTGCCCTGCTCGATGAGGCTCTTGATGGTGCGCGCCACATATTGCGCTTCGGCCTCGTCAGTGCGCGCGATATGACGATGGATGGGCTCCAGCGAGCCACCCTGGGCTTCGAGTGTGAGAGCACCGGGGCGACCCAGCATGACGTGGTTCGCCGCCCGAACAATGTGCTCGCCTGAGCGATAGTTGCGCTCCAACTTCACCACCGTTCCCGACGGGAAACGCTCGGGGAATTCCAAGAGGTAGGAGCTCGAGGCCCCCGCGAAGCTATAAATCGTCTGGCTAGCATCACCTACAACCACGAGGTCTTCTCGACCCCCAAGCCACACATCGAGAAGCTTCTGCTGGAGCGGGGACACGTCCTGGTACTCATCCACCAGAAATACGCTGTATTGCGCTCGAACCCGCTCCGCTACGCGAGATTCGCTCTCCAACATTCCCAGTGTCGCGAGGAGGACGTCCTCAAAGTCAATGCGACCTTGTTCATCCTTGACCTGTTCGTATCGCTCATGAATGCTGGCGACGACTTCCAGCGACAAACCTCCGGGGAGACTTTTGCCCAGCGTCGCGCGCTTGTCGCGATAGTCATCGAGTGTGTAGGCCTGGACCTTCCTCCACTCGATATCTCCCGCCAAATCACGAATGACGGCAGTGTCCACCGACAGAGACAACTGGTCCAAAGTCTTGGCAATGAGAGGAGCCTTTGAGGAGGCGATGTCGGGCAACCTGCCCCCGGTGATGCTTGGCCAAAAATGCTGCAATTGGCGAAGCGCAGCAGAGTGAAAGGTTCTCGCCGCAACGCCAGAGACACCGAGTGCCCGCAAGCGCTGACCCATCTCTGAGGCCGCTTTAGTGGTGAAGGTCAACGCCAGCACCTGCTCTGGCTGGTACTTTCCTTCGGCAACACCGTGGGCTATCCGATGCGTCAGCGCCCTCGTTTTGCCAGTGCCTGCTCCCGCCAACACACACAGTGGTCCACCCCATGTGGTGGCGACCACGCGTTGTGCGTCATCCAGACCGGAGAGTGTGTCCACCACTAGGAGCCCTCGGGAAGTTCCTGCCCCAGCCAGCTCTCAATCATGGCGCGCGCGATGGAGGGGCGACCAGGCAGGAGAACCTCACCGAGTGAGGCTAGGAGCTCCTCGCGCGAGAACCAGCGCAGGTCAATGATTTCGGTGCCATCGGGTCGAATGTCGGCGAGTGACGCTTCGTCTATTTCTGCTCTAAACCCGACCATCAGCGAGGCGGGGAATGGCCACGGTTGTGATCCCACATACACGGGGTTGGTCACCACCAAACCGGATTCCTCGAACACCTCTCGGATGACGGCCGCTTCGAGCGATTCACCGGGCTCAACAAACCCGGCCAGCAACGAATAGCGTCTGGCTTCCCACAGCGCATTACTGCCCAGAACAATCCGATCGTGCTGGTCGGTCACGAGCGCAATCACGGCAGCATCGGTGCGGGGGAACAGGTCTTTTCCGGTGGATTGATCCACACGAGTCCACCCCGCTTGGTCAGACTCGGCTGGAGCTCCGGTGATCGGGGAGAACGTGTGAGCGTGGTGCCAGTTCGCCATGGCGAGTGCCTCCACCACGATGCCCGAGTCGAGATCATCCAGCGCGTGCGCCATGGTCCGAGCCGACACCCAGCGAGCCATGTCTTTCGACACGAGGGGCCCGCCCTCATCATCCAGCACGGCAGCAACAATGCGCGTTCCCTCGGGAATGTCACGAACACCCTGCGTCGTCACCCCCAGGTAAATCAAGAGGGAGCCTGCCGGGACCTCTTCAGGCACAACCAACTCGATGCGCGTGCGAGAGTCCTCCGCTAGGAGAGCCTCACCCCGCCAAATCAGCACAACTCGGGTGGTGTCCTCCCCCATGATCTGCTGCAGAAAGCCGGGAATTTTCCGCGAAATGGCATCGCGGTTAATGCGAGTGCGCGAGAGCGGCAACTGGGGGGTTAACGACATCCGCCACTCTCCTTCGTCATGACCTGCCTGTGTGGCAGAAGCTTCGGTGTGGCAGGAGGGCTTGGCAGGTCTTCGCGCTTACCCTGGAGCCATGGGCCACACTGCTCTCATGCTATCGGCGCTGGCCACCAGCGCTGTCCCCGGTTTCCAAGCTGTGAGCACGCAAACACTCTCGAGCGCGGAGAAAGACGCCGCACTCGTCTATGACGTCAACCAGGTTCCCTGGTTGGTCGAGCTTCCCACCTCAGCCTCAGCAGAAGCAGCACACGCAGAGACCCTTCGGGCTCTGCGGGCGCTCAGCGAGGGGCTGCGCTCAAGGCTCTCCTTCCGTGTCCCCCGGCTGGCAGGAACGACCGAAGTCGGACAGCACACCCTCAGCGTGTGCGAATACCTTCCCGGACAAGCTCCCTCCGCCCACAAGGTGACGCCCCTTCTTGCGGCGTCGATTGGCACTGCGCTCGCCCAGATCCACTCACTGCCCACCAGTAGCGTCCAAGATTTTGACCGCCCGGCAGAGAGTGCGATCGACTCCCTGAGGGAGTGCGCAGGAATTGTGGACCGCGCCGCCGCTACCGGGCTCATCCCCCAGGCTCTGCTGCGCCGATGGGAAACAGCCTGCGAGGACTCAAGCTTGTGGCAGTTTGAACCCACGGTGATTCATGGGCTGATGCAGCTGGGCCACCTCCTGGTGGAGAACGAGAACGTTGTCGCGGTGGACCAGTGGCGAGATTTCCGGGTGGGCGACCCTGCGAGGGACCTCGCCTGGCTCACCACTCCGGCTGCAAGCGGCTTCCACATGGCTGTAGTGACCTCCTACCGCAGTGCTCGCGCCAGTGCCGATCGTTGGGTCTTGCAGCGTGCACGCTTCTACGCTGAACTCGATGTCGCCAAGTGGCTCCTCCATGGCATGGACTCTCACAACGAGACGATCACCGAGGACGCCACCGAAATGCTCTCAGCACTCCATGACCGAGTATCCGGGGATATGGATCAGGCTCTCACCCAGCCCATCTCGCAGGCTAAACACCCACTGGAGAACTAGTCACTCCAGAGTGGCCGGAAAATATCCTCGAGTTCGACCAGCGTGGGCAGCACCTCAGGGGTCAGCAGTGTTGAATCTCCGGCATACCAAAAACTTGCGGTGACGCTCTCCTGGGAAACCCCAGTCCACTGAGACCACGCTGCCCGGTAGGCAGCCAGCTGGAGCGCCTTTGCCTCGATTTCCCGGGGCTCGGAGGGCTTCGCACCGGTCTTCCAGTCCACAATGTGGGGGCCTGTGTCTCCCGGGAACACCGCGTCCAGCTTGCACACCACGAGGTGTCCAGCCACGGGCAGGTGTAACTCCTGTTCAATGGCGAGTGGGGTCAGGGTTGCAAAAGGCGAGGACTCAAAGGCCTGAATCCACTCCTCCATGCCCAGAGTGTCGCCGTCGTCATCGCTCTCCAGTCCACTGAGTGGATGCAGGGGCTTCTGCTCAAAATGCTCCTCGACATAGCTGTGGAACAGGGTTCCTCGCAGTGCCTGGCGATAGGGCTTCTGCGGGAGGGGGCGGCGAAGTGCAGCTCGTTGAGAGTCGGGGTCGAGAAACCACCGCTCCAGTGAGGACGCCGGAATCCTCCGCGGAATTCTCACCTCGACACCGCTCGAGGATGAGCGGGCTCGATCGAGGCGGGTGATGAGTCCCGAAGTGGCAGGGGTCACAGGATCTCCCATCTCGCCGGCCTGAGCCTCGCGGACGCTCGCAGCTGCCTGCTCCACGATAGCTCGCCTGGACCCCAAGGGGTCAGAGGGCCAGACCTTCTCTTCGGATGCTTCAGCCTCGGGAGGATTCTCGTTCTGCGAGTGGGTGGGCAATGCGTCGACAATCCCCGCCTCCTCCAGGTCCCTCAGGAACACCGAAGGTGGACGAGAGGTGGTGTGGTGAGCCCAAAACGACCCACTAAGGAGTACTCGATGCCTCGCACGCGTGATCGCGACATACATGAGGCGGCGCTCTTCCGCACCCCGATGCTTTTTGACGTCCTCCACAAACGCCTTCTGAGCATCCACTAGCTCTTTTCGAGTTGTGGCGGTGCGCCAGGAAAACACGGGAAGAGAGTCCCTATCTCCTCGGAAGTGATACGGAAGTTCGCCCATTCCCAGCCACGCGGACGTCTCCCGGGGTTTGGCGGGAACCTCGTCGTGTACTACTCGGGGAATCACCACATGGTCCCACTCGAGGCCTTTTGCACCGTGGATAGTAAGGACCTGGACACACCCCGCCTCCGGTGGTTCGGCCCGCGGGGTCAGGTTGTCACGTCGCTCGGCATCCTCCAGCCACTGAACAAAACCCTGCACGCTCGAATCCTCGGCAACACCCACATAGGTGTGAAGCGCATCGTGGAAGGCTTCCTTGGCGGCCCGCGAGGTGACCCTGACGGGATTGGCCGCAACCTCGACATCGAGTCCGAGCGTTGACTCGATAGCGCTCACCAGTGAGTCCAGGTCTCCCACCTGCATCCGCGAGAGAGCTACGAAGGTCTCCCACGCATCCCTCAAGCGAGCGGGTGCTTCGGCGGAATAGTCCCGCCACTGGGTGTGGTCCTCGGGAGCCTGAGCCATGAACCGCAGCGCATCAAACAACCCCGGAGCGTCGTGAGCTGACACGGAGTTCTTGAGCCGCGCCTGGACATCTTCGGGGAGAGCAACACCGTGGTAGTCCCGGCCCTGGAGCCAGCGGACTGTTCCGGCGAGCGCGTGGAGATCAGCAACACCGAGTCGCCACTTAGCTCCGGCAAGCAGTCGGATCAGTTCCGATTCGGCTGAGGTCTGAGCAAGAACCCGCAGCATGCAGACGATGTCGGCGATTGCTGGGTCATCCAGCAACCCGCCAATTCCCAAGACATGGACGGGAACCCCCCGCTGGCTGAGTGCGTCAACAAACACTCCCTGGTGCGCTCGGGCTCGCACGATGATGGCAGCACTGGGCGGCGGATTCGACTCACCCAGGCGATCGGCAAGCCACGACGCCACCTGCTCGGCCTCCTCCGCCAGTGTTTCGGGATAGACCACCTCCAGGGCGTGATCACTGGCCGTGGGCGAGGGTTTCAGGGTCTCTACTTCGGGTCCGGGGAGTTCTCGAAGAGGTGCAGCAATGGTGTTGGCCGCATCAAGAATGCGGGCTCCATTGCGCCACGAGGTCGACAAGCTGTAGGTGGCAATGGACTCACCAAAGCCGGTCACAAAGTCAGCCAGGTTGCTACTACTTGCTCCTCGCCAGCCATAAATGGCCTGGTGGGGATCCCCCACGGCCATCACCGGGTGCCCGCGAAACAGCTCTGTCAGGAGCGTCGTCTGGGCGACACTGGTGTCCTGGTATTCATCCAAGAGCACCACCTGATGACGAGAGCGCACCTGCTCGATGGCGTGCGGGAAGCGCTGCACAATCTCGAGAGCCAGAGCAATCTGATCGGAAAATTCCAAAACTCCGCGGAGGCGCTTAGCCTCCTGGAATTCCTCGACGAGCGCCATCAGGGTGGTGAGCGAGTCAATCCGCGCTGCCCACTCCTCCACCTGCTTATACGTCCCCGTGCCCCCAGCGGGTAAGTCCACCACGGCATGAAACTCCCGGACAAAACCCTCCATGTCACCCGGCGCGACCCGGTTCTCCTGAAGGCGTGAACCCAAGGTGCGGACAATGCGCACCAAAGTCGGAACCGTAATGTCCCACTGGGAAAGCTCGGGCAGCGTGCTCGTCGACACCACCCGGGTGGCGAGTGACCATGCGCTGGCCTCCGAGAGAACCCTCGCATCAGGGTCTCGACCGAGCACCACGGCGTGATCTCGATAGAGCGATGCCGCAAAAGAGTTATAGGTGGAAACACTGGGGGTGTGGAACTCATCTGTGGTGGGGGCTAGCCCGCGCTCATGCAGTGCGCGAAGGCGGGAGAGAATGCGCACGGACAGCTCCCCCGCGGCTTTGCGGGTAAAGGTGAGACCCAGAACCGCATCGGGCTCGACATAGTTGTTTGCGACGAGCCAGAGCACTCGGAGTGCCATGGTCTCGGTCTTTCCCGAGCCTGCCCCGGCAATTACCCGCGCAGCACCCTCTGGGGGCGCTTCAATGACCGCAATCTGCTCTGCCGTGGGCTCGGGAAGCTCCAGTGCCGCAGAAATATCTCTCGCGCTATGCATCGCCACACACCTCCCCCACAAAGTGCCAGCGGTGCCTCGACGGTGTGCCAGCCGGTCCGAAGCTCAAGGGCCCCCCGGTGAACTCATGAGACGCCATCAGAGCAGCGGCCTGTTCCACTCGAGCGAGGAAATCTGCCACACCCTGCTCATCGACCGGGGGTTGAGTGGTCAGGCGATACGCCTTCCCCCTAATGCCTTCCTTGACGAAAAGCAGCGACGCCCCCGCAGAGACGAGATTCTCGGGGAGGACAGCACTGAGATCGTCGGAGGTGAGTGCCAGCTGGTACGCCAGGAGCTGGGGGTCTTCCACAACCTGGCTTTCCGTTCGTGACGAGCCGGTCTTGAGGTCGACCACCATGACGTGACCCTCGGGGGTCATCTCGACTCGATCGATATATCCGGTCATGGTGGCGCGACCATGGGTGAACTGAAAACGTTGCTCGCTGGCGAGCACCGTCCACCCGTCCTTCTCGTGGTCACGCAGATACTCGGCAAGCGCCGACACCATCGACTGAGCAAGACGGCGCTGATATTGCTCAATCCAGCCCGCGTCATATTCCAGCTCCGCAAACCGCGCCTCAACACTCGCCCACAGGGTCTCAGTGTCTCCCGCAGGGTGCTCCTCCAGCGCGGAGTGAATCAGGGACCCCAATCCGCGCTGGGGAGTCGGGTCATGCCGCGCAATAGTCCCCAGGAACCACTCCACGGGTGATGATTCGAGGGTGTCCAGCGCGGAGGGCGACACCGGAATAGGGCCTTCGGGATAGAGCGGCGCAACCGTGGAGGGTGGGAGCAGTCCCCACCAGGTCGAGGGATCAGCGCCCGGAAGTCCGCGAGCTGCCAACACGGCGAGGTCATGGGCGAGGGGGTGCGGATTCGCGCCCTGCTCCAGCGCTCTCACCAGAGCGCGCCGGAGACCCCCGACCACGGTGGCGCTCGAGGAGGCACCCTCTTCGGAGGATTCCAGCGATGTCGCGTGGCGTTCGATCAGCGAAAACAGGGGACTAGGACCTGACTCTTCGTCCATGGTGGCGGTGACCACCACGCGCTGGGTGGCCCGGGAGAGGGCAAGAGCGCAGACGCGCAGCTCATCATCGAGAACCGCTCGTCGTTCATCAAGGATGGCGTCCGAAAGACCTTGATGGGCGTAGACCATCTGGTGGGCGCCGATCAGCGACTCTCGTGGCCGAAGGTCCGGCCACACACCCTCCTCAAGTCCCGCGACAATGACCATCTCGAATTCTCGGCCAGCAACTCCCGGTGGTGTGGACACCACCACACAGGGCCATGAGGGTTCAGGAACGAGCACATCATCGGGAATCTCGGCACCCACTACAGCATCAAGGAAAAGCTCAGGGTTTGCCCCTGGTTGACTCTCGACAAAGTCAGAGGCCTGTCGGAACAGTGCCACCACGGCATCAAGTGCGCGCTCCGCTGAGGGCAGTGGTGCCCCCTGGCTGGCGCCCTCGACCCAGAAAGCGGCGGCAGGTGAGCCATCCCAGGCCCTCCACAGCAGATCGGTGACCGGAGTGTCAGCCGGCGCGCGCCTGATGTCATCCAATACTTCAGCGACCCGGGCGGCCTTCTTCGAGACCGAGCCCGACAGCATGGCGAAGCCCCCTCGGTGTCCTAACGCTTGGGCAATCATCTGATCAGCGGGTTGGTAGGGCTCGCCCGGTTCCGCAGCGACTCGAAGCGCAAAGCGCAGTGCGCGAAGCTCCTGCTGGGTCATTCCTCCATAGAGCCCGGTCAGAGCACTCACCGCACTCGAGGCGGTGAGCGGTGTTACTCCTCGGCCGAGCGCGACCATGTCAACCAGTGCCCTCGCGGCAGGCTCCTCTACGAGCGTCATCCCGACCATCGCGGTGCGAGCCGGGATTCCCTGGGCGGAAAGAGACGCGGAGAGTGCGCTGACCCGGGATCCCCGTCGGGCAATCACCGCAATATGGTCAAAAGGAACACCGTCGTGGTGGTGCGCATCGAGGATGATGCGCGCAATGTCGGAGGCCTCCCGCGCATAACTGGGTGCCAGCAGGCTCTCTACTCGGCCGGGGTTACCGCGACCAGGGGCTTGTCGCTGAGAACCAGCACCCGCTGTTCCGATGCGCTCCGTGATGAGGCGAACCACCTGACGGATTTCTGGACCGTGACGGTGTACCTCCGGTAACACTGTCGGTGGCGTTCCCCAGAGGCCCTGCAGGTGGAGGAGCCCGCGGGGTTCACTGCCCCGGAAGGTTCCCCCCGACAGGTCGGGCTCCGCTGTCACGGTCACTCCCACACCGGCGGACCGGAGGGCATCGAGAAGCTCGAGGCCAGCGACCGTGAGATCGTGAGCATCATCAACACCCACGTGAGCAAGGTCGCGGAAAACAGCGGGTAGACCTTCTCGCACGATCGCTTCAGCCCGGCGCAGAGTGTCAGCGCTGGAATACGCACCGGGTCGTGCACTGGCCATGACGGTGCGCAGTTCGTCCCGGAACTCTGCCGCGGCTGCCCATTCTGGGCGTGCGTGGAGCGTTGCCAGTTCTTCAATCCGCTCGCGGGTGAGCGAGTGTTCGCTCGCCCGCGAGAGCCATTCCCTCAGTTCGGTGCGAAAACGGGGTGACGAGCGCGCCATATCCCCCAAAGGCTCAGGCCAGTGCGGTCCTGAGGCGTCCTCGAGGTGACCCTCGAGAAGGTCTTGGATGTCGCCATCGAGCACTCGGGCTTTCACCAACTCGGGAGGAGCGAGCGAGTGTTCTCGATGATGCTCCTGCACAATGGCAAACGCGAAAGCTTGAAGCGAGCGAGCCCTCGGACCTGCTGTGGTTACACCCAGGGCGAGACCCACCTGGTCGCGAACCCGGCTCGCGTGGGCACGGGTGGGAGTCACGATGAGAAGGTTGTCCGGAGACACACCCTGGGCATGGAGGGCCACCAGCCGATCCACGAGGAGTGTGGTCTTACCACTTCCCGGAGCACCCAGTACCAGAGCACACTGCGCGGGAGGTGCTCCAAGGAGTGGGTCGGTGTGGGATGCCATCCCCTGGAGGCTAATCCACACAGCTGACGTGTCGTACGCTAGACACCGTGGATATACGCATTGGAATTGTGAACACTGCCCGGGAACTGATGTTCCAGACCACGCAGTCTGCTGCCGAGATTGAGAAAGCGATCGCTGACTCGGTGGGTTCGGACAGCGGAACGCTGCGCCTGGAAGACGAGAAGGGCCACATCTATGTGGTACCCGCCAAAAACCTGGCATTCGTGGAGATCGGGCAAGAGAAAGCCCGCAAGGTCGGCTTCGCGCCCTAAGCCATGGAACTCGTCCTCGTCGTCACCTTCGCAGGCTTGCTTGGCCTCGCACTGCGCTACATCGTCCCCGGCAGGGACCTCCACGGTCTTGCCGTGATGCCCTCCGCTGGTGTCATTCTGGGATCTCTCGGGTGGTTGATCGCCATCTGGGTGGGTATCGACGCCGAAGGACCCTGGGGCTGGATTATTGCCTTGGGCCTTGCCCTAGTGGGCACCACAGCGCTCGGGATTGTTCTCCCGAAGCGCCGGAAAGCGGCAGATGAAGCCCTCTGGGCGGAGCTGACCCGCTCCTAAGCGGTGAGACCGAGGCGATCCAATCGCCTCGTGTGCAGCGCCACCACATCGGTGAGCACCGGTTCTAGTCGGACCTCCGCGTCCACGTGAGACATGGCGGCCTCTGAGAGAGCATCACGGCAGATCAACATGGTGTCCCCCACCAAACGACGACACCACAGGCTCAACCGCGAGGAATACCGCCCGTCAACGGCGAGAAACCGCTCTAGCACGCCGGCCATCAAGTCCTCATCGCCCTCGTCCTTCAGGATGTCCTGGAGCACTGTCGTCACCTCAGGGTCGAAACCCGTCGCAAGGCGGTGCCAAAAATCTCTCGTGAAGCCGGTCACCACGTAAGCGGTGCCCACTCCTTCGTACCAGCGGGTGCTCTCTAGGCGATCCAGGTGCGCAGCAAGCCGGTCCCGGGGACCCGAAAGAGCGGCAGCCACGTCTTCCACATAGTCCTCGAGCATCGTGCGAAGACGTCGATAGCGGTCCATCGCGCGACCGGAGGCGAGCCCCAGATCATCGGCGTCCTCGGACCCCCATGCCCCACCCGCGAGCACCGAAAGTTTCGAGGCGAGAGCCTGCTGCAGGACACATGCTCCCGCAAGATAGTCCGCCAACGGGGGTGCTAGAGCTCCCAGATCGACTTTGGACGCGGCACTCTCGTCATCGCGTGGGGTAATGGAGAACGCAGGCCGATCGGCCTTTTTCTTTTTCCACGACCACCACGGCATTGACCCAGCTTAGCTACCAGCAGACTGTTCGCTCATAGTCTCCACCCTCTAGACTGGGGAGACATTAGAGAACAAAAGGATCCCCTTACACGTGAATTTTTCCGACCTCGGTATCGAAGCCGACCTGGTCGAGGCGCTTGCTAGCAAAAGCATCATCGAACCTTTTCCTATTCAGGAACAAACCATCCCCATTGCCCTCACTGGCCAAGACATTATTGGTCAGGCCAAGACGGGAACAGGCAAAACCTTCGGTTTTGGCCTCCCTCTCATTCAACGCTTAGGTCTTGACCCCGAGAAGGGCGTCAAGGCCCTGATCGTGGTTCCCACGAGGGAACTCGCCGTCCAGGTCACCGAGGACATGGAATTGGCGACCAAGAATCGTTCCACCACCGTGGTCTCGATTTATGGCGGCAAAGCGTATGAGGGCCAGATTGAGCAGATTCAAGCGGGCGCCCAGATTGTGGTGGGAACACCCGGTCGCCTTTTGGATTTGGCGTCCCAACGGTTGATTTCGTTCAAGGACATCCAGGTGATGGTCTTGGACGAAGCCGACAAGATGTTGGATCTGGGTTTCCTCCCCGATGTAGAGAAGTTGTTCTCGCAAACACCGGCCACTCGTCACACCATGCTCTTCTCGGCCACCATGCCGGGTCCTGTGGTGACACTGGCGAGGCGTTTCATGCAGAAGCCCATCCACATCCGCGCCTCGGACCCCGATGAGAGCCTGACCCAGGCCAACATTGAGCACTTTGTCTATCGCGCTCACCAAATGGACAAGGACGAGGTCATTGGCCGCATCCTCCAGTCCGAGGGTCGCGGCAAGACCGTCATCTTCACCCGCACCAAGCGCGCCGCAGCGCGCCTCATGGAGGAGCTCAACGACCGCGGTTTCTCCGCTGGCTCGGTCCACGGTGACATGAGTCAGGACGCTCGTGAGCGTTCCATGGCCGGTTTCAAAGCGGGCAAGAAAGATGTCCTCATCGCCACCGATGTCGCTGCCCGCGGTATCGATGTGGATGATGTCACCCACGTCATCAACCACACCATCCCCGAGGACGACAAAGCGTATTTGCACCGCGTGGGCCGCACCGGTCGCGCCGGAAAAACCGGTATCGCGGTGACGTTCGTGGATTGGGATGACCTCCACAAGTGGGCGCTCATCAACAAAGCTCTGGAGATGGGTATTCCGGAACCCGTGGAGACCTACTCCTCCTCCCCTCACCTGTTTGAGGATCTCAAGATCGCACCGGGGACCAAGGGTCGCCTCAAACCGACACCCATCCCCCAGAAGGAAAAGCGTGCGGGGCAGCCCCCGCGAACTCCCCGGGAGCCGCAGAAGAACCCCCGCGCCCACGATCCCTCCGACCAGGGTGACACCCGGGGCCGAGCTCGGACCCGTCAGCGTCGCCGCACGACCTCTAGCTAATCGGCGCGATCCCGGTGGCCTGCTCGAGGATACGCTCGAGCTGAGATTCCTCCGTGGTGTTCTCCCCCAGCTGGTTGGGCTTTCTGGTGCCGTGATAATCACTGGACCCGGTGACAATGAGCGAGTACTCGGACGCGACCGCCCGCAAGACCTCTTTGCCCTCGTCCGTGTTCTCTCGGTGGTTGATCTCTAGCCCCGCGAGGCCGGATTCCACAAACACCTGATAATCCTCCAAGACTCGAGAGAGTGCTTGGTCGTGTCGTACTGCGCCAGAGCGGGCACCCGTATACGGGTGAGCAAGCACCGGAACACCGCCCGCCTCCACAATCACCTGAAGGGCGCGATGCAGTCTCGGGGCGTAATGGGGGACGTGGTAGGGGCCATCAGCACGCAGGGGCCCGGCAAACGCTGCACTGGTGTCTGGAAAATATCCTTTGTCGATCAGCACCTGAGCAATATGGGGTCGACCGGGGGTCGCCCCAGGCGGCATCGCCTGGCTCACCTCTTCCCAACTCAGGTCATAATCGCTGGCAAGCTTCTCCACCATCAACCTCAGGCGGTCATCGCGGTGGGAGCGAATCTTCTCCATTTCGCCCGCCAGGACAGCATTGGTCGCATCCACTCCATACCCCAGGAGGTGGACGCTGCGGGGAATCGCTCCCGCTTCCTCATCAATGACTTGGGCGCTCAGCTCAATCCCTGGAATCAGCATCATGCCCGAGCCAGACACCGCTTCCGCGGCTTCTGGAAGCCCGCTCATGGTGTCGTGATCGGTCAGGGCAAGAACATCAATACCCGACGCTATGGCGTGAGCTATCAACTCTGCGGGCCGGTCATCACCATCGGAAGCAGTGGTGTGAGCGTGGAGGTCGATAACTGCTGGCACGCCTCCATGCTAGGTGCCAGACTAGAGATATGGCCGAGCCTTCCTCTTCAGAACCCCGGGAGAATCGCTCCACTACCCCCATCTCAGAGGCTTTTCGTGACTTTATTCACACCGGCTGGAGTGCTCCCGATTCGCCCACCCCACACCCTCTCGAGCACGCTCCCCGTGTGGCACAGAGACGAGAGAAGCTCAGTGCAGAATTCCCGGGGGTGACGCTCATCATCCCCGCAGGGTCAACCCGAGTGCGCTCCAACGATACGGATTACCCCTACCGCCCCCATACTGCTTTCGCCTACCTCACCGGGTGGGGGTCGAGGACTACACCCGGCAGCATTTTGCTGGGAACTCCCGACGGTGATGCTCACCATTGGCAACTCTTTGTGTTGCCACCCGCCCCTCGCACCAGCGACGAGTTTTATGCCAACCCGGCTCTCGGTGAATTTTGGACCGGTCGGCGTCCGGGCCTGCGTGACGTAGGAATCTGGCTCGGCCTTGGCACCCGTGACGTGGCGGAGTGGTCACTGGCGGATCTCGATCTGGAAAGCAGTGCCATCACCGCCGACGCCGAGGAGCAGCTCACCCGAGAACTCAGAGACCGACGCGGCACCGAGGACTCGAGCGCTGATGATCGCCTCGCCGAGGTCATCAGCGAAATGCGACTGGTCAAAGATGACTACGAGATTAAAGAGCTCCAAGAGGCCGTTGCGGGAACCCATCGGGGCTTTCAGGACATCATTGACGCGCTTCCCGCTGCCATCGGACATCCTCGAGGAGAGCGCATCGTTGAGGGCGCTTTCCATGCACGAGCAAGACTCGAGGGCAACGATGTCGGGTATGGCACCATTGCCGCCAGTGGCTCTCACGCCTGCATCTTGCACTGGGTGACCAATGATGGCCCGGTGAGCCCCGGGGACCTTCTGCTCATCGATGCCGGTGTCGAGAGAGACTCTCTCTACACCGCAGACATCACCCGCACCCTCCCGGTGTCAGGAACGTTCACCCCGACACAACGTCTTGTCTATGACGCAGTGGTGGAGGCGGCGGATGCCGCGTTCCAGGTCGTCACGCCGGGTGCGATATTCCGAGAGATTCACCAGGCCGCAATGGCGGTCATCGCTGCGAAGGTGTACGAGTGGGGGTTCCTCCCGGTGGGGCTCGACGAGGCTCTGGCTCCGGAGGGCCAACACCACCGTCGCTACATGATTCATGGCACCAGCCACCACCTAGGCCTGGATGTGCACGATTGCGCCCAGGCGAGACGCGAGATGTATCTCGAGGGTGTGCTGGAGCCTGGCATGGTGTTCACCATTGAGCCGGGCCTGTATTTCCAGCCCGATGATGAAAGCGTTCCCCCCGAGTGGAGGGGTATTGGCGTTCGCCTCGAGGACAACATCCTTGTTACTGAGACCGGAGCGCTCAACCTCTCGGCAGCGATTCCTCGCACCGCCAGCGAAATCGAAGCCTGGCTTCGCGCCTAGCCTCAGTACACTGGGAGACGCCAGCGGGAGTGGTGAAATTGGCAGACACGCAGGATTTAGGTTCCTGTGCCTTCGGGCGTAAGGGTTCAAGTCCCTTCTTCCGCACTCGATGCTCTAGACCATGAACAGCACGAGAGAGGCTGCCATCACCGCCATGCCGGCAATCATGCCGTAGATGGCAAGGTGGGCATTGCCATATTGCCGTGCAGCGGGGAGAAGACTGTCAATCGAGATGTAGACCATGATGCCCGCCACCACCGCAAACACGATTCCCAATACTTGGTCCGTGATGAACGGCCGGAGAATCGCGTAGCCAATGATGGCTCCCAGTGGCTCCGCAAGGCCGGAGAGCGCACCAAAACCAAACGCGAGCTTACGATTCCGCGTCGCGTAGTAGATCGGGACGACTACCGCAATTCCCTCAGGGATGTTGTGAATCGCAATCGCTAAGGCGACCGAGATTCCCACCTGAGGATCATCAAGGGTGAGGAAGAACGTGGCCATTCCTTCCGGAAAGTTGTGCAACGTCACCGCCAGGGCAACCCCGAGGCCCGCTTTGAACAGCAGCCTATCGGCGACAAGCACGGGTCCTTCTTCCCCTGGAAGCTTGGTCTGTGGGTTCGTCAGCTCAGGGTGCTCGAGGTCGGGGATGAGCCGATACATCAGCGCCATCCCTGCCAGGCCGGCGAGAAATGCTCCCGCTGTCGTCATCGCCCCCGCGAAATCTCCCGAGCTCTGGGCGATGTAGTCCCCTGCTTTGGGAAGAATCTCGACGAACGAGACGTAGATCATCACTCCGGCAGAAAAACCCAGGGCAACTGCCAAAAAGTGCCGATTTGTGTGCTTGGCAAACAGGCCCACACCAGCACCCACAGCGGTGGCAAGACCAGCGCCGAGGGTCACGAGAAAGGCAAAGAGGACCGCAGATTCCATGGTGTTCTGACAGTATCAGCGCAGTTGTCCAGCTCCCTCGCTCCACCCCGAAAATCCACCACACACTCCGGGGCGCTGACGCAACCCCACAGCATGCCTCACACTGCAGGGATGATTCCTGGCGCCTTGCTGCTTGTCCTTCTTGTGCTACTCCCTCCCATCCCTGATGCGATCTGGGAGTGGCCCACCGAAGGCGACCAGAAAGTCTTGCGAGATTTCCGCGCGCCCAGCACTCCCTGGGGTCCAGGCCACCGCGGTCTCGACCTCGCAGCCTCTGGAGCCAACATTGTTGCCCCCGCGACAGGTGTGGTGAGCTTTAGCGGGCTGGTCGCCACCCGAGGTGTGTTGACCCTTCGAACTCCGGAGGGAATCCTCATCAGCATGGAACCGGTGGAGTCTCTGGTGACGCTGGGAGATCGGGTGAAGGCCGGTGACCTGATTGCCACCGTCCAACCCGGACATTGCCCCCAACTGTGCCTGCACCTCGGGCTCCGAGAGGGTGGCGAGTATCGCTCCGCCAGGCGCGAGTTAGGGATTCTCCAGCGCAGTGTCTTGCTGCCTCTGGGCGACTACGCCCGAGGGTGAGCTTGCTGGTAGGCCTCAGTGAGACGCTCGTTGGAGACGTGGGTATAGATCTGCGTGGTTCCCAGTGACGCGTGCCCCAGTAGCTCCTGGACGCTGCGCAAATCAGCGCCACCATCGAGGAGGTGGGTGGCAGCAGTGTGGCGCAGGGTGTGAGGGCCCAGCGGTCCCACACCCGGAATATCAGCCAGAAGCGTGGCCACTACCTGGTACACACTGCGCTGACCAAGGGGCTTTCCTCGGGTCGAGAGAAACATCACGGAGCTCTGCCCCTCGCCCAGGAGTGTCCCCCTCGCATGATCGAGGTAGCGACGCAGTGCTGACACAGCGGGTGCGCCGAGGGGCACCATCCGCTCTTTGTTTCCCTTGCCCACCACTCGCAATGTGCGGGACTCAAGATCGACGCCTTCGAGCATGAGCCCGACAAGTTCGCTGACTCGGATAGCGCTGGCGTAGAGGACTTCCACTATGGCGAGATCTCGAATTGCGACGGGATCCCCCGTGTCGGCGTGGGTCTGCAAAGACTGGAAAATCTCCTCCATGTGGCGCCTGGTTAATACCCGAGGAAGCGATCGAGAGGCTCCCGGAGCACGCAGTCGAATTCCCACATCACCATCGGTGTGACCCTCACGGGCCATCCAAGCGGTAAAGCCTTTCAGAGCAGAGACTTTGCGACGCAACGAAGACCCGGCCATCCCCCCTTCGGCCAATGACCACACCCACGAGCGGGCGAGCTCCGCATCCACTTCGTCGAGGCTCTCCACTCGCTGGTCACTCGCGAAGGCGGCGAACTGGAGAATGTCTTTCCCGTAGGCAGACAGCGAGTTATCCGAGAGCAACCGAGAGCGCTCGAGGTGATCGAGGTAGGAGTGAGCAACCCGGAGCAGGCTCATGCCTCAGAAACCAGATTGTTGCTGATCGGATTGTCGATTGAAGTCGGAATTCTTGTTGCTAAACATTTCCCGACGCTCGTCGGGAGTCATCGCCTCGATCATGGGTCGGTAACTGGACTCGTAAGAGGTGAGCTCGGGCTCTTCATCCATGGGCACTTGGGAGAACACGACCTGGTCGGGATACACATGGACGAGCGATGCCGAGAGAGAGTTGGCTTTGGCCGACAAGATTTTGGAAGAATCCGCCACCAAATCGATGTTGTAACAGGACGCAGCAGAGACTGAGACCGGGACACCGGCAAAAGTCGAAAACGTGGAGTAGTGCAGGTGACCTGCGAGGACTCCCCTCACATCACTGCCACTCACCACTTCGGCAAGCGCAGCCTGATCATCAAGCTCAATCAGACCCATCAAATCAATTGGGGTAGGAATGGGGGGATGGTGGAGGGCGAGCACAGTCCCATGTGGAGCAGGTTGTGCCAGTCGATCACGCAACCAGGATCGCTGGCCTTCCGTTATTTCACCGTGGTGGTAACCGGGAACGGAAGAGTCCAGAACAATAAGCCTCAGGCCCCCCAGCATGACAACTCGGTCCCTCGGCTCCACCGTGGGTTCTTCGCGCAAAAGCACTTCTGTGAACGGCTCGCGCTCGTCGTGGTTCCCCATCACCCACACAAGCTCTGCCTCGAGTTTTGCAGCCCACGGCTCAATGAGGTCACGCAGGCGTTGATAGGCATCCACTTCAGCGCGATCGGCGAGGTCTCCGGTGAAAACCAAAGCGTCGACACTCATCTCGCTCGCATGCAACCGCTCCATCAAACGCTCGAGCGGGCTATCGGAATCAATCTGGTCATAGAGTTTCCGGCCAGAACCCAAGAAGTGAGTGTCACTGAGGTGAACGATCAGGTGCTCAGCCCCAGGGTGTTGACTGAAGGCGGTCATGGTGTTCTCTGACTTCTAGATTGTTGTGGGATGGGTGACTCCTGGAATAACCAGCGAGAGGTCTGCCGGTTCAGTCAGGACAATCGCACCACACTCTCGGTAGATTCGCCAACACCCGGCCGAGCGTGTGTCATTCCAGGGCCCAGGAACAACTCCCACATGGCGACCTAGGGCTGCGGCGTGATAGGCAACACTGATAGCTCCCGAGCGATATTCCGCCTGCACTGCGACAACCCCATCCGCGAGGGCTGCTACCACTCGATTGCGAGCCAATAACCCTCCAATTGTTGGTGCCACGGTTGCGGGAACTTCTGAGACCATCGCCCCACGCTGCAGGACACGACCAAAGAGGGACCCGTTGTCAGGTGGGTAAGTACTCTCCAGCCCTCCTGCGACCACCGCAACACTGATTCCTCCACCGTTGACCGCACGCCGGTGGGCGTCAGTGGAGATGCCCCGTGTTCCACCGCTGAGAATTGTGAGGCCCTTCTCCAGCGCCCCCTCAGAGCAGGCGATGGCCGCTTGTCGACCGGACCGGGTGGGCCTCGAGCTCCCCACAATGGCCACACCCTGTGTGCCAGAAGCCTGATGCAGACTTCCCTTCACCCACAAGGTTGTGGGAGCGCGCTCGCCGAGATCACTAAGCCGCGGTGGCCACCACGGATGCTCTGGAGATATGGCGGTGATGCCCTGCTCGAGCTGAACATCGAGCGCTCGCCGCACACGATCGGGCGAGTACCGGGATCGATAAGTGCGCAGTGACTCCAGTGACACTTCTCCGTCCGTGAGAGTGGCAGAAAGACGCTTACTGAGTGCCCGAATGTTGTGTGAGCCGAGTACTTGGCCCAGTGCCTCGATGGGGCCGAACTCGCGCTGCAAGCGCCACGCGAGAGTATCCGCTGGGTCTGCGATCAGCCCCCACGCAGTCCTCGCGCGCAACTCGTGAGCATCCATGGCCACAGGCTGACAGAGCTATGACAGCAGACATCTCTTGCGCACTCAACCAGGGCATCAAGGCCTGAGGTCAGATGCTGTGGACAGTTACTCGTCTAGGGCGAGTTCCTGGGGAAGCTTGAGGTCTTTGCTGCCGAGCTCCTCGACGTTGATATCTTTGAAAGTCAGCACTGTAACTGAGCTCACGAAGCGATCAGAGCGGTAAATGTCCCACACCCATACGTCGTTCAGGGTGAGCTCGAAGTAGAAATCATTGCCGCGTTCCCTGACCTCGCGGGTCACCTCGTTTGCCAGATAAAAGCGACGCTCGGTCTCCACGACGTAGCGGAACTGGGACACGATGTCCCGGTACTCCCGATACAGGGCAAGCTCGGCTTCCCGGTCATAGTCGTCAAAGTCGTCAGAGTCCATTGCACCCGAGTCTAAAGGGGAAAGCTGTCCCGGCTATTTCTTTATCCACGACGCCCGGTGCAAGGGGGTAATGCCGTGCTGGGCAATGGCGTCCATATGGCTCCTCGAGCCATAACCCTTGTTGCTCGCAAATCCATACTCGGGATACGTCTCGTGGTGGGCAATCATCGCCTCATCACGGTAGACCTTTGCGAGCACTGACGCTGCCGCAACCGAGACGCAGTCTCGATCGCCCTTGACCCTCGTCACCACTCGGAGAGGATGCGGTAAGTGGGGGGTAACAAAATCGTGGGATCCATCCAGCAGAAGAACCGCCCTCCCTACCGCCACTCCCTGCTGAGCCAGTGCGAGCAATCCCTCCACCACCGCAAGGGCCAGCGCCCTCTGGATTCCCTCCTGGTCAACAATCTCAGCGGAGGACTCCCCTAGCGCGTGCTGAGGAAACGTCTCCCGTAGGGCTTCCGCGAGGGGTCCACGACGTTTCTCGGTCACTGTTTTGGAGTCATAAAGGCCCTCTGGCCAGGTGAGAATATCGGCAGTCCACACGACGAGCCCCGCCACGACCGGACCCGCCAGAGGGCCACGACCCACCTCGTCACAGCCGATCACACTGGTGAAACCCTGTGCCACCAGCTGGTGCTCCAGCTCGAGGCTGGGTTCTACTCGAGGAATGGCACAGCCTCTTTCAGCGTCACCCCAATGAACGTCTCAGGGTAGTTGGAAAGCCAGGTCCAGCGCTCCTGCGGCCAGGAGATCACAATGGCTCGTCCCACCACGTTCTCCAGGGGGACGAAGCCACCACCAGGCTTGTCCATGTTGCGCCGAGAATCAGCAGAGTTATAGCGGTTATCCCCCATCACCCAGAGCGCACCATCTGGGACAACCACTTCGAAATCATTGGAGCTCACCTTGGTCACGCCCTCGGGCAGAGAGACATAGGGCTCCGCCAGAGGAACACCATTGATACTCATCGCACCCAACGCATCACAACACACGACAGTGTCACCGGGAAGGCCGATCAGCCTCTTCACCAAGTGCTCGTTGTCATCGGGGCCAGACAACCCCACAAAAACTGACAGACCATCGAGAAGTCGGGTCAAGGGGTCGTCCTCACTCACACCGCTTTGAATCGAGAGCCAGCCTCCGGGATCCACGAACACGATCACATCCCCTCGGCTCAGCTCCAGAGGCCCTCCATGAAGCTGCGAGACGATGATGCGGTCATCCCGGATGAGTGTGGAGTCCATGGAGTCCGTGGGGATAAAGAACGAGCGAATCAGGAACGTCTTGATCAGGAAAGACACCACGAGAGCCGCGACCACAATGATGACGGCATCGCGCAGGAATACCCCCAGCATGCGCCCCACGGAACGCCTGGAATCAGCCACGAGCTTTGACCTGGTGCACCCTAGAGCCCTGCTCTCTCACTCACACGTCACGATTGTCAGTGTAGGCGGAGTGCCCGAGAGGGGTGCTTAGGATTCGCGCTTCTCGCGAATCTTGGCCTTCTTACCGCGCAAGGAGCGCAAGTAGTAGAGCTTCGCACGACGCACGTCACCGCGGGAGACGACCTCAATGTGGTCGATGACCGGGGAGTGCAGCGGGAACGTACGCTCCACACCGACCTGGAAACTGATCTTGCGCACGGTGAAGGTTTCTTTCACACCGTGGCCAGAGCGACCAATAACGACACCCTGGAAGACCTGAATACGCGAGCGGTTACCTTCCACAATGTTCACGTGAACTTTGAGGGAGTCTCCGGGGCGGAAGTCGGGGATGTCGGACTTGAGGGAGGCTTGGTCAAGAAAATCAAGCGTCTGCATGATGGTGTCACTCTCTGCGCTGACCACAGGCTCACGCGCACTAATGCTGGTGTCGTGCCTGTCCACCGGATGGTGGTGCGCTACTCCCCTGTGGCAGAGGCGCCAGGTGGCACAAGCGCTAAGTCTGCCACAAAAACGGCTCAGATTCCACCAGAAAGCCATAGGCTAGGGCGCACCCACGGAACCAGAATGCGAGCATGAGCGAGACCCCCACCACCCTCAGCGAGAACTCGGAATTGCGCACTATTCCGGTGCAGCGTCGCAGTGCGGACCGGATGAACGCACTCTTGGACGCTGCAGCGCTCCTGATTGACGAGGAAGGCATCGACGGTGTCACCACTACCGCGGTGGCCTATCGCTCGCGATCTTCTGTCGGCGTCCTCTATCGCTACTTTCCGAACATCGATTCGTTGCTCAAAGCGCTCGCTCAGCGCAACATGCAGCGCTACCTCGAGATGGTGTCCGAGGGTTCTGACCGGACGCCCGATATCCCCTGGTCTTCCTGGGACAACACGCTCGACTCCTATGTGCACATGTGCCGCCACGAGCCAGGCTTTCGAGGGTTGCGCTTTGGTGACATTATCTCCGATCGCTTTCTCGATTCCGAGCAATCCAACAACAGCGTGATTGCGCGGGCATTCGCTGAGCAAGTCTCCGAAACACACAGCATCCCTGTTACTCAAGACTTGCTCTTCCACTTGGAGGTTGGTGTGGAGATGGGATCCGCCATCCTTCACCGAGCGTTCATGTTTGACTCCACAGGCGAGAAACGCTTCATCGAGCACGCGCGCGAGTTCATCGGCAACTACCTCCGCACCTACGTCCCCCTCTCTCCTTCGTGATTCCCCGGCATTCTTCGGGAACGCTCGAGCGAATGCGCCCCGTGGGCGCTTTCGTCGCCGGCGTACTCACCCAGGTTTCCCAGGCCGCCAAGCCCGGCGTCAACCTTCTGGAGCTTGACGCCCTCGCCCACGATCTCATCCGTCAGGCGGGCGCAACCTCCTGCTACATCGACTACCACCCCTCCTTCGGTGGCTCACCCTTTGGGAAAGTGATCTGCACCTCCGTCAATGACGCAGCACTCCATGGTCTCCCCCACGACTACACCCTCGAGTCCGGTGATCTTCTCTCTCTCGATTTCGCGGTGAGCCTGGAGGGATGGGTAGCTGACTCCGCCCTCAGCATGATCGTGGGGGGCGAAGGTGACCCCCGTGACCAGCGCCTGATTGACACCTGCGAGAAGGCCCTGGCTGCGGGAATTGCTGCAGCCACTCCTGGAAATCGTTTAGGCGACATTTCCGCAGCTATTGGCGCGGTATCAAAAGCGGCTGGTTACACCGTGAACACTGACTTTGGCGGACACGGGGTGGGCAAAACCATGCACGAGGATCCCTCGATACCCAATGACGGCCAACCTCGCACTGGGCCAGTGCTGAAGCCCGGGATGGTGTTTGCCATTGAACCCTGGCTGATGCACACCACCGATGAGATTTATACCGCGGAGGATGGCTGGACCCTGATGAGCGCAGATGGCTCACGCTCCGCCCATGTCGAACACACGGTAGCGATCACGAAGGATGGCCCTCTCGTGTTGACCGAGCGGTCCTAGTCCTCGAGGAGGTCTGGGCGCACACGCTGGGTGCGCTCTAGAGCTTGTGCTTCGCGCCAGGAACGAATCGCCTCGTGGTTGCCAGAGAGGAGAACCTCAGGGACCTCGAGTCCCCTCCAGGAGCGCGGTTTCGTATAGGAGGGATACTCCAGGAGCCCTTTTTCGTGGCTCTCCTCCACGAGTGAGTCAGGGTTGCCCATAAAACCCGGGAGCAAGCGCACTGTGGCTTCAATCATCGCCAATACGGCGACCTCTCCACCGTTCAGGACATAGTCGCCAAGACTCACCTCCAGAACACGGTGTGTGGAGCTGTAGTGCTCGATCACTCTCTGATCAATACCTTCGTATCGTCCACACGCGAACACCAGGTGCGAGGCACCCGAGAGCTCTGTGGCAAGGCCCTGGGTGAAGAGTTGACCTGCCGGACTTGGCACAATCAGCCACGAATCTTCCTGCAGCAGACCATCGAGCATCGTTCCCCACGGCTCAGGACTCATCACCATTCCCGCACCCCCGCCATAGGGAGTGTCATCGACGCTCCTGTGGACGTCGGTGGTGGCATCGCGGAGGTCATGCACTGCGACATCGACAAGTTTGCTCTTCGCCGCTTTCCCCAGCAGGGAGAGCTCCAGCACATCGAAGTAGCCGGGAAAGATGCTGACGATGTCGATTTTCATGACTCGTCAGGAACACTCTCGAAGAGACCTCCCGGTGGAGTGATCTGCACCACACCGGCCTCGATGTTGACCTCGGGGACAAAGTCCTTCACAAAAGGCAACAGCACCTCAGAATCTTCCGTGGTGATCACCAGAAGATCCTGAGCGGGAAAATGCTCCACACGCGCCACGGTACCGACATCGACACCGTCTCGGACAACTCTCAAGCCCACCAGCTCATGATCAAACCACGCGTCACTTTCGGTGGGCCTGGTCGAGGGGTCGTGCTCGACCCACAAAATGGCCTTCACGAGAGACTCCGCGGCCGTTCGATCCTCCACGCCCTCAAAAAATGCGACAGGTGAGGCGTTCACTTCGCGAATACTGGACAGGGTGATTTTCTTGCCAAACCAGCTGGAATCCTCGGGAACCTGAAGAGTGAACTGGTTACCGGGAGCAAACCGAAGCTCTGGGTCATCGGTGTAGACCTCGAGCTTGAGACCGCCCTTCAGACCATGGGCCTTAACGAGACGGGCAACCCTCAGCTCCACCCGCTCCGGCTTGGGCGCCGTGGGCTTGGAGGTCTCAGACATTAGGAGTCTGTGTCGACGACGTCGACCCTGACCTTACGGCCACCGGCCAACGCGTTGATGACGGTGCGGAGCGCCTTGGCGGTGCGTCCTTGACGCCCGATTACGCGACCCAAATCATCCGGGTGAACGCGAACCTCGATGAGCTCACCTCGTGGGGTGTCGACCACGCTGACGCTCACCTCGTCCGGGTTATCAACGATTTCCCGGACGAGGTGATTCAGCGCGCGATCCAACATTGCTACTTGGTCTCCTCAGCGGGAGCCTCGTCAGCAGGTGCCTCTTCAGCTGCAGGGGATTCCTCCGCAGGTGCTTCTTCGGCTGCGGGAGCTTCCTCCGCCACGGGAGCCTCGTCAGCAGGGGCTTCTTCAGCAGCAGGAGCTGCGTCCTCAGCAGGTGCAGCGGCTTCCGCGGGTGCCTCGGCGGCTGGAGCCTCAGTGGCTTCAACAGGAGCGTCAGATGCTGCGTCAGCTGCGGGAGCGTCGGCGGCTGGCGCCTCAGCTACGGGAGCTTCCTCGACGGGCTTGACCGTCTTAGGGCGAAGAACAGGCTTCTTCTTGGTGTCAGGCTTGAACTCGGGCTTGGGCTCGGCAACCTGAACGGTGCTCTTTGCGCCCTTCTCACCCTTGAACTGGCCCCAGTCACCGGTCAGCTTGAGGATCGCTGCGACCTGCTCGGTGGGCTGTGCACCCACGCCGAGCCAGTACTGAGCGCGCTCAGAGTTGACCTCAATGACCGACGGGTTCTCGGTCGGGTGATACTTGCCAATTTCTTCAATGACACGACCATCACGCTTGGTGCGTGAGTCAGCGACAACGATGCGGTAGTACGGCGCACGGATTTTTCCCATGCGCTTCAAACGGATTTTTACAGCCACGTTTCTCCAAGTAGATGAGTAGTCATAACAGCCGACGATTACGTGGGGACACAATCGACAGGACGTCTAAGGGGGAGCTCAAGCGCCAGATAGAGGGTCGGGCGAAGTGCTCGAGTGCTTATTCTGTCAGATTTTCTCGCACCGTGGTGACCGCGAAGGGCTTCTGGCTTATTCGGTCGGCGAACTAGGCAAACCGAAGCTCGATCCCGCTCCACTCGAAGAGCTTTTTCCCAGAGCTTCCTGGGCCCGCTTCGCCGGGTTTCCCGAGCGTGACGAGGCTTTCTTTTTGACGTTCTTCTTTTTGCCACGACCTGCGCCGCCGGGAATCGGCCCCATACCGGGAATCTGGGGAACGCCACCCTTGGCCACGGTTTTCATCATCTTGGCAGCCTGGTCAAAGCGGGTGACCAGCTGGTTGACCTCGGTGACCGTGGTGCCAGAACCGTTCGCGATACGCATACGCCTTGAACCGTTCAAAATCTTGGGGGTGAGGCGCTCCTTCGGCGTCATCGACTGAATGATCGCTTCGGTGCGGACCAGCTCACCCTCGTCGATGTTGTCGATCTGATCTTGCATACCCCGTGCGCCGGGCAACATGCTGAGCATTCCCCCGAGCGAGCCCATCTTTTTCAGTTGCTGGAGCTGGGAGAGGAAATCCTCCAGAGTGAACGTCTCCGAGCGGAATTTCTCTTCCAGCTCTTTGGCTTCCTCCTCGTCGAAAGCTTTCTGAGCCTGCTCAATCAGCGTGAGAATGTCACCCAAATCGAGGATGCGAGACGCCATACGGTCGGGATGGAAAACCTCAAACTCGTCGATCTTTTCGCCAGTCGAGGCAAACAGGATGGGCCGACCGGTGACACCGGTCACACTCAGTGCCGCTCCACCCTTGGCATCACCATCAAGTTTGGTGAGCACGACACCGGTGAAGTCCACACCCTCCTGGAACGCTTTCGCGGTCTGGACGGCGTCCTGACCGCTCATGGAATCGATCACAAAGAGAACTTCGTCGGGGTCGCTCACCCTGCGGATGTTCGACGCTTGCGCCATCAACTCCTGGTCCACACCCAAACGACCCGCAGTGTCGATGATGACCACGTCGTGGGCTTTGTCATTGGCATACTTCACACCGGCTTTGGCGACACTGACCGGGTCGCCCACACCATCTCCGGGCTCAGGAGCAAAGAACGCTGCTCCGGCATTTTCCGCCACGATCCCCAGCTGCTTGACAGCGCCAGGGCGCTGCAAGTCGCAGGCCACCAGAACCGGAGTATGACCCTGATCGACGAGCCACTTGGACAGCTTTCCTGCCAGCGTGGTCTTACCCGAACCTTGAAGGCCCGCCAGCATGATGACGGTGGGGCCAGTCTTGGCAAAGGCAAGTCCCCTGGTTTCTCCACCCAGGATGGCAACCAATTCCTCGTTGACGATGGTCACAACCTGCTGGGCAGGGTTCAAAGCCTTGTTGACATCATCGGAGAGCGCACGCTCTCGTACTTTTGCGGTGAAATCCTTCACGACATCGAGCGCCACATCCGATTCCAGGAGAGCGCGACGAATGTCGCGCACCGTTCCATCAACATCGGCGGGAGAAAGTTTGCCCTTTTGCCTCAGCGAGGAGAAGGTGGCTGTTAAACGCTCGGAGAGAGAACCAAAGGCAGCCATGGTCCTCAAGATTAGCTGACAAAACTGTGCTGCCACCTATCCTGGAGGCATGCCCCTGGTGCCCTTTGAGTCCCATGAACCCCAGGTTCACCCCACCGCCTTTGTGGCCGAGTCGGCCACCCTGGTGGGTCAAGTCACCCTGGGCGAGAACAGTGTGGTGATGTTTGGTGCGGTACTGCGAGCCGATCGTGATGCCATCACGCTCGGCGAAGGAAGCAACCTCCAAGACAACGTGGTGGTCCATGGTGATCCCGGGTTTCCGGCCCGCATTGGCGCTGGCGTCAGTGTGGGGCACTCAGCGGTGGTGCATGGCGCCACGGTGGAGGATGACTGCCTGATTGGCATGAATGCCACAGTGCTCAACGGCAGCGTGATTGGCCGGGGATCGCTAGTGGCAGCAGGTTCCGTGGTGTTGGAAGGTCAGATCATCCCTCCTGGTTCCCTCGTCGCCGGCGTTCCCGGAAAAGTCCGCCGGGAACTCACCGCAGACGAGCGTGACGCGATTCAACGAAATGCTCTGACCTACCAGGAGCTGGGTCGCTCCTATCGCGGCGTCTAGTCCTCGACGAGAGACTTCGCAAACGAGGCCGGGGCGAAACCAGTCATATCGCCAATCCCTTCGCCCTGTCCGAGCAATTTGATGGGAAGCCCCGTCTTCTCCTGGACGCTCAACACAAAACCACCTTTGGCGCTGCCATCCACTTTGGTGAGCACAAGTCCCGTCACACCGGCGTGCTCGAGGAAGGCTTGAGCCTGGACTACCCCGTTTTGACCGGTCGTCGCGTCCAGCACCAGAAGCACTTCCGAGACCGGGGCAACCTTCTCCACGACGCGACGAATCTTGGTGAGCTCATCCATCAGTCCCGATTTGGTGTGTAAACGTCCGGCGGTATCGACGATGACAATGTCGATTCCCTCCTCTTTGGCCTTCGTGACAGCCTGAAAAGCGACGGATGCCGGGTCTTGACCCTCTTTGTCCGGCCCTACCAGGGGAACACCGGCTCGATCCGCCCAGGTGGTCAACTGCTCCACCGCAGCGGCACGGAACGTGTCCGCGGCGGCGATCACGACGGTGCGACCTGCATTAGTCAAGAACTTGGCGAACTTCCCGATGGTCGTGGTTTTCCCCACGCCATTCACGCCGACGACCATCACCACGGCGGGTCGCTCGGTCAGGCGCAAAGTCGGGTCATACTCCGCGAGTTGAGCTTCGAGTGAGTCCTTAAGGATGGCCTGAACGTCATCGGGCTTGGTCGTCCCAATACGGTCCACTTCGGCTCGCACCGAAGAAATAAGGGCATCGGTGACGTCGGGGCCGAAATCGGCACCCAGAAGAGTGTCTTCTAAGTCTTCCCAGGTCTGCTCGGTGATCTCTGGCTGAGACACCAGGTTCCGAAGTGCTTTCCCGAGTGACCACTTGCCACTCCCCCAGGCCATGACCTAGTCCTCGCCCGCTGGTTCAAACTCCAGCGCCGGCAAAGTCTCTGAGGATTCTGGACTTTCCTGGGTAGCCAGAGAGTAGATCTCCAGCGAGACAATTCCGACGCTGAGGGCTCCCGCGAGGGCGATCAGTGCCCATCCGATGCGTTGATTGTTGCCCATAGGCCCAGAGTACCTCTCGCCCCTATGCGGCGGGAGCCTCAGAATCCTTCACTCGTTGACCCACCACAGCGCTCACACCGTCCTTGCGCATAGAGACTCCATAGAGGGCGTCGGCGATCTCCATCGTGCGCTTCTGGTGGGTGATGATGATCAACTGTGAGTCATCGCGAAGCGTCTGGATCACGGCCAGCAGGCGTCCCAGGTTGGAGTCATCGAGCGCCGCCTCCACCTCATCGAGGATGTAGAACGGGCTGGGGCGCGCCTTGAAGATGGCGATCAACAGCGCCACCGCCGCCAGCGAGCGCTCCCCACCGGAGAGAAGTGACAGGCGTTCAATCTTCTTGCCGGCAGGCTTCACCGCAACATCGATACCGGTGGCGAGCAGGTCTTCTGGGTCGGTCAGCTTCAGTGATCCGGTGCCTCCGGGGAAGAGAATCGGGAAGACCTCATCAAATGCCTTCTGGGTGTCGGCAAACGCTTCGGCAAAGATCGTGTGCATCGTCTCATCGAGCTCAGCCATGATGGCCTCAAGATCTGATCGGGTTTTCTTGAGATCTGCCAGCTGTTCCGTCAGGAAGGTGTGACGAGACTCCAGAGCCTCAAACTCTTCGAGCGCCAGCGGGTTCACACGACCCAGCTGGTCGAGAGTCCGCTCTGCTTTTTTGAGCCTGGCCTCCTGTTGGCCTCGCACGAAGGGCATCTCTTGGGCACCCTCCTCGGTACCATCCGGGGGCACCATCTGGTCTGGCGAGTATTCGGAGAGTAGCGCTTCCTCATCGAGGCCGAGCTCCTCCAGGGCGCGCTCCAACAGGGTGGTGCGCTGGAGCTTCTTTTCATACACCTGCATCTCCAGAGAGTGCACCGAATCCGTAATCGTGGTCAGGCGCTCGCGCACGGACGTCTCGCTCTGGCGCAGAGCCAACAGTTCCTGATGGGAGGCCTGGCGAGCCGCCTCCGCGGCAACCAGCGCGGTGCCTGACTCTTCGACACTCGCGGCAGCAACCTGGAGGGCTGCGGGAAGGAGAGCGAGAACCTGGGAGGCTCTCTTGGCTCTGCGCACCCGCTCAAGGTGGCGGGCCTGTTCGCGCTCCCGCGCGAGCTCCTCCTGCTTCACCCGAGCAACAAGAGCTTCCACCTGATCGCCCAATGCTGCGGCGCGCTGACGCGCAGCCTCGAGAGCGATGCGCGCCTCCACCTCTTCAGCGGCAATCGCATCCACCAGTGCACGCGCTTCAAGACGCTTCGACTCGTCCACACCAGGGCGGGGTGTCTTCTCGAACTCCTCCAGCGCAACAATGCTGGTCTGGTGGTGCTCCCGGGCAGCCACCAGCGCCGCTTCAGAATCAGCCAGTGACTGTCCCAGTCGCGTGATTTCCTGCTGCGCGGCATCGAGTGACGCTCGAACCCTCGACACCTGCTCGCCGAACTCTGCTCTCGATGCGTCCGCTTGGCGAAGATCGGCCAGAGCTGCCTTCACCGCCTCAGCAGCCTGGGTGCGCTTTGCCTGCGCCTGCTCTGCATCAAAAGCCAGTCTCTCAAGCTCGGTGGAGAGCGCCTCCAGGGTGGTCTTGGTGGCATCGCGCTCAGCCGCGAGCTCAAGGCGACTCTGCGCCTCACCGGAGCCCGTGCGGACAACGTGCTCACCAAAGACATCGCCCTCCCGGGTGACCACGGTCACGCCGGCGGGAACACTGCCCCAGGCTTTTTCCACTGCGGCGAAGTCATCGGCAACATAGGTGTCCGCCAGGAGCGCCAAAACACCACTGGGGCCGCTCACCACGCTGGTCGCTGGGGTGAGCCCCGGGATGTCTTTCGCGGAGACGCTAGATCCATCCGCAATGACGAGCTCCATCCGGTGATCAGTGCCAGCCCTGGAGGAGACCACCGAAAGGGCATCTTTCTTGCTACTGACCAAGTGAGCGTCCGCGAGGGACCCCAGTGCTCGGGCGATTGCCGTTTCGAAGCCCTTCTGGACGCTCAGCGCGTCGGACACACTGCCAGTGACACCGGGCAGGGAGCCGACGTCAGCGCCCTCGGAGTCGCTCCGCAAAGCGAGCTCCAGTGCGGACACCGTGGCGGCCAAAGCCTCACGCTCACGCTCGGTCGCGTGGAGGGCGTTACGGGTCGCTGCTTCTTTCTCCTCGGCAGCAGCCAACACCTCTTCCGCTTCTGCGAGAGCTTTCTCGAACGCTTCCGCCACAGCGTCGGGGGCCTGATCCTTGGAAGCCTGGACTTCCTGAAGGGCTTCCTCGGCATCGCGTGCGCGGTCGGTAGCGTTTCGCAAAGCAGTCTTCTGACGCTCCACATCTGCCACGGCGGTGTCAACCCGGGAGCTGTGAACCTCGACCTGGGACTGGGCGGTGCGAAGTGCCTGGTCCCACTCTTCTACTGCAGCTGTTGCTGCCAACACATCCTGATCGAGAGCCGCCAGCGATGCACGTGCTGTGGCGAGCCGGGACGAAATTTCTCCCACCGTGCTCTCCTGGGTTGCCATCGCTGCAATGGCCTGGTCGCGCTCGGATTCTTTGTCGGCGATCATCTGGGGAGTGACCCCGGAGGAGACAACCTCTTCGCCATCACCCTCCGCGACTGCTCCAGATCGCTCGGTGGCCAACGAATGCAGGGCCTGCAAGCGCTCATGCACCCGACGCAGGGAGAAGTCGATACTCCGAGCAGTGTCGAGCTCCACGTCGTTGATGCCCGACTCGAGCTGGGCGATGCGGCGTCGGTAACCATCGAGCTGCTCCTGGAGCGTGGCTCGCTCCGTGCCACGCTCTTGCTCGCTCTGGTGGAAGGATTCCAGGGCGTGGGTGAGGGACACCAGATCATCGGCGAGGACACGAGCTTTGGCATCTCGCACGATGGCTTGAATGGTTTGTGCCTGCTTCGCAATTTCCGCTTGGCGGCCCAAAGGGGTCAGTTGGCGGCGAATTTCACCGGCGAGGTCGTTTAACCGGGTGAGGTTCGCCTGCATGGATTCGAGTTTGCGCACCGTCTTCTCTTTGCGACGGCGGTGCTTGAGAATTCCGGCAGCCTCTTCGATGAAGCGTCGACGGTCTTCAGGGCTCGCGTGCAGGATCTGATCGAGTTGACCCTGACCCACGATGACGTGCATCTCTCGACCCAGACCACTGTCACTCAGGAGCTCTTGGACGTCGAGAAGTCGACAGGGTTCCTTGTTGATCGCATATTCGCTCCCCCCGTTACGAAACAGGGTTCGGGAGATGGTGACCTCGGTGTAGTCAATGGGCAGCGCGCCATCAGAGTTGTCGATGGTGAGAATCACTTCGGCGCGACCGAGAGGCGCTTTGTTCGCGGTTCCCGCGAAGATGACGTCCTCCATGGACCCACCGCGAAGCGTTTTTGCACCCTGCTCACCCATAACCCAGGCGAGAGCGTCCACGACATTGGATTTCCCGGAACCATTGGGCCCCACCACACAGGTGACACCGGGTTCAAAGTCGAAGGTGGTGGGTTGAGCGAAGGACTTAAATCCCTTAAGGGTGAGGGATTTCAGATGCACCTGCCCACCAACCTTCCGAGATGACGCGAAGAAAGTGTGCACTTCGCACCCTCAAACCTACCGGTTTCTGGGGGTCCTTTGGCAGGAGGGACACCGGTGGGAGGAGCGGTTCATGAACGGTTCACGGCGAATAATTCCTCCACACCGATCACACGGTGTTCCCTGACGCCCATAGGCGTGCAAGGAGTGCGCAAAGTATCCGGCTTGACCATTCACGTTCACGTATTGGCTATCAAAACTTGTCCCGCCCTCTGCCAGCGCCTTCCGCAGCACTGCTCGTACTTCGCTGAGCAGTTCTCGAACTCTGGCAGGCGTGAGCCGCTTCGTGGGGGTCAGGTAGTGCAGCTTTGCTCCCCACAGCGCCTCGTCCGCATAAATATTGCCGATGCCACTCATCAGATTCTGATCCAACAGGGCGCGCTTGATGTCGGTGTTCTTGGCTCGCAGTGCCCGCGAGAACGCACGGTCATCAAAATGCGGGTCCAGAGGGTCCCTCTGGATGTGGGCCACCGACCGAGGAATACGAGAGTCATCAGAGCCCCTGCCTGCGGGGGCGCCATCCCGCGTGGGAATCAGGTCATCAATCGCCATGGAGCCAAAAATGCGTTGATCGACGAACCCCACGACCATCGGATCACCCTGAGCAGTGGTGATGTCGAATCGGATACGCAGCAGTGACCCAAAATCGGAGCTCTCATCACCCAAGAGCACTTGACCGCTCATCCCCAGGTGGACGACGAGGGCTTCCTGGGTGCCGTGCAGCGGAAACCACAGGAACTTGCCCCGACGAATCGCCGCCTCCACGACCTGACCTTCGAGTCGCTCGATAAAGTCCTCCGGGGGACCCGGGTGACGCTTCAGGCTCCGAGGCTCCACAACGTCGACCCGGTCAATCCTCGCGCCCCGGAGCGCTGGCGCGAGCCCTGCTCGCACCACCTCAACTTCGGGAAGTTCAGGCATTGCTGGCGCGTGGCCCGCGGAGAGAGTTCAACGCTGCTTGGGCGGCTGCTAGCTCAGCAGCTTTCTTAGAACTGCCAGTGCCATGCCCCACGGCGGTGCTGGAGCGGTCATGACCATCCAGGAACACATCGGCGGTGAACACTTTCTGGTGATCCGGGCCCGAATCGGAGATGTTGTATTTCGGGACCCCGTGATTGTGGGCGGCGGCCCACTCCTGCAGCGCAGTTTTGGGATCACTGGATTCGCGCAACTCGTCGGCGCGCTTGACCAAATCCCCCATCAGACGGTGCACGGCATCGTGGGCGGCCTGATGGCCCTTATCCAAAAAGATCGCGCCTACAAGGGCTTCCAGGGCGTCTGCCAACAGAGAGGGCTTCTCGCGACCACCGGTGAGTTCTTCCCCGCGGCCCAGGCGCAGGTAACCACCGAGGCTGATGCCCCTTGCCACCTCGGCGAGAGCACCGGTAGACACAATGCTCGCGCGTCGCTTAGCGAGCTCCCCCTCGGGAAGGTCAGGGTAGTGGTGATAGAGAGCAGCGGTAATCGCCTGGCCCACGACGGCGTCGCCCAAAAATTCAAGGCGCTCGTTATCGAGTCCCCCCTGCTCATACGCGTACGAGGAGTGGGTCAGAGATTGCTGGAGAATCTCCGGCGACACATCTACGCCCACCGCGGTGAGCAGTGTGCTGGGGTCCAAAGCCTCGGGGGCTTCGTCGATACCCTCTGGCACGTTAGACGTCGGCGACCTTGCGGCCCTTGTATTCCATGAACAGCGGGGTGCCGGCAGAGTCCTCGACCACGCGGGCGCGGTGGGGGAGGCTGTAGACGGTCTTGCCGTTCTCAACGCTCTTGACCAGGGTGGGTACCTCAGCCTTCCACGCCGAACGACGGTGACGAGTGTTCGAGCGCGACATTTTCCGCTTGGGTACAGCCATGATCTTCTGCTTTCGTAGGGGTCTTAGGGTTTCTCAGGATCAGACTCGAGAAGCTTACTGAGTTCCTGCCATCTCGGGTCAATCTCATCCGCCACGTTCTCACCCGGTGGTTCTGTGCGCTTCTCGCCAGAGGCCGGGTCTAATCCGTAGCAGTCCTCTTTGCACACAGGTTGGAAGGGAAGTTCAAGAACCACCGCATCCCGAATGATGTCCTCAAGATTGAGGGAGTCATCCACCACCGTGTACGAATCGGAATCGCTAGAAGAATACGCGAAAAGCTCCTGAAAATCGACCCGGAGCTCGAAGCTGAAGGGGTCAAGACACCGCACACACTCGGCGTGAGCCTCCACCACGACATCCGCGGTGGCCAGAATTCCCTCGTGCAGGCCCTCGAGGCGTAGCTCGAGATTCATGGGTGTTCCCTGGGGAACAGTGGCCATCGCCTCACCGTATTTTTCGGGTGCCACGAGCTCGAGCGAGAGCTCGCGCATCTCCCCTGCCTGGTGGACAAGGTCTTTGACCCCTACGACGAGGGGATTCTTACTGGTGGCCATGCCCCCAGTCTAGAAGCCTGCGGCCGTGAGAGCTTCGTCGTAGATGTGAAGCGCGGTCTCGATCTGCTCGGGCGTCACAATCAACGGGGGAACCACGTGAATACGGTTATCCACCACAAAGGGCAGAAGCTTCCTGGCCACCATTTCACCCTTCAGGCGACCCATGGCGCCCGCATCGAGCGGAGCCTTGGTGACGGGGTCCGCCACCAAGTCCAGGGCAAAGAAGCATCCCAGTCCCCGGACATCGCCGATGACGGGGTGCTTCGCCTGGAGGGCGAGAAGGCCCGGACGCAGGTGATCCTCCCCCATTGCCTTCGCGTTCTCGACCATCCCCTCGTCGGTCATGGCCTGGAGGGCTGCATTGATGGACGCCATGGCGAGGGGGTGGCCGGAGTAGGTCAAACCCCCCGGGAACATCGTGTCCTCAAAGAAATCAGCGATGCGCTGGTGGAAAATCACGCCACCCACTGGCACATAACCAGAGTTCACACCTTTCGCGAAGGTGATGAGATCCGGCACCACATCGTGAGCGTGGAAAGCAAACCAGTGACCGGTCCGACCAAACCCCGCCATGACCTCATCGAGAATCATGACCAGACCGTAGCGATCACAGAGTTCGCGAACACCCTGGAGGTATCCAGGGGGCGGGACCATGATGCCGGCCGTTCCTGGCACGCTCTCGAGCAGGATTGCGGCAATCGTGTCAGGGCCCTCTGATTGGATCACCCGCTCGAGGTGATGCAGGGCGCGCTCACCCTCCTGCGCCTCAGAATCTGACCAGAACTCGCTGCGATACGCGAAGGGTCCAAAGAAGTGGGCGTGGTGGGTGGAGTACTCGTTGGGTTGGCGCCGCCAGTCACCAGTGGCCACAATCGCTGCTCCGGTGTTCCCGTGGTAGCTGCGATAGGTGGAGAGCACCTTGTTCTTCTTCGTGAACAACCGGGCAGCCCGAATCGCGTTCTCTATCGCGTCAGCGCCACCATTGGTGAAGAACACTTTCTGGAAATCTTTGCCGGCCAGCTCGACAATGCGCGTGGCGGCTTCGACGCGGGGCTCGGATGAATAGGCAGGCCCAACGGTGGCAAGCGTCTCCGCCTGCTCTTGAATAGCCTTCACGACGGCGGGGTGTGAGTGGCCAATGTTGGTGTTGACCAATTGGCTGGAAAAATCGAGAAATTCGGTGCCCTCGGTGTCATAGACATACATACCCTTGGCGTGCGAGACCATCATCGGAGCAAGAGTCCCCTGCACTGACCACGAGTAGAAATTGTGGGCCTTATCGAGCTTCTTCAGCTCGGCGGTGTCCTTCGGTGCAGCCACCAGGTCTCCTTCACTCCACGAGTAGTGAGAACAGACTAAGGCAACTCTGTCTTCGCCAGATAGTCAGCCACGGCAGGGGGAACATACGGGGAGACATCTCCACCGAGTGCTGCCACCTGGCGCACCAGAGAGCTCGACACGTGAGCGTTTGCGGGGTGAGGAAGAAGGAAGACCGTCTCCACTCCGGCGAGGTTTCGGTTCACGATGGCCATTGGCTGTTCATAGGCAACATCCACTTGGGATCGAATGCCTTTCACCAAGACACTCGCCCCCACATCGGTGCAGTAATCCACCAGCAATCCCACACTCCACGACGTGACGACCAGTTTTCCTGTGAGCCCCGCCTGCGCAATGGCCTGCTCCAGCAGTGTCACCCGCTGGGCAATGGGGAACATGGCCTCTTTGCCGGGGTTGTGAACCACCACCACGTGGACTTCGTCAAACAGGCCAGCAGCACGCTCAATGACGTCCAAATGGCCCAGCGTCACGGGGTCAAAAGACCCGGGAACCACAGCAACAGTGCTCATGGAATAAGCCTAGCGAGGTCCATGTTTCAGGGAAATGACATCGAGGGCAATGTCTAGTTCTTTTCCAGATAATCCTCGGAGCTCTCATCCAAGCGCGCCTGGATCGTGGATAACAGCTGGGGATGACCCGATAGGTCGGGGTCCGAGGCGAGAATCGCCTCGGCATACTCCCTCGCCTGATCAATCAGCTCACCATCACTGGTGACCCGGACCAGCCTCAGGCTGGAGCGTCGACCGGATTGGCTAGCCCCCAGCACATCGCCCTCACGGCGAAGCTCGAGATCTTTGGCCGCTAACTCAAAACCATCCAGCGTGCTCGCAACAGCTTCCACCCGCGCCCGGGCAGTGCTGCCCTCCTCGGCATGGGTGACCAGTAAGCACGTCCCTTTGTGTCCGCCTCGACCCACACGACCGCGCAACTGGTGGAGCTGGCTCACCCCAAAGCGATCAGCATCGAGAATCACCATGATGGACGCGTTCGGGACATCGATTCCGACCTCAATCACCGTGGTGGCGACGAGAACATCGATGTCCCCTGCAGCAAACGCCTGCATCACCTCGTCCTTCTCGGCAGTGGGCATCCGGCCGTGAATGGCCTCCACTCGAAGTGACGCAAAGGCGGGGAGGGCTCGAATCATCGGCAGTGTTTCTTCCACGCTGGCCCTTGGCACAGAAGGAGTGCCATCCGTCTCCTGGTCGCCTGGCTCCCCGTCACCCAGCTCGCCTTCCTCCTGAATACTGGCGGAGATAGCAGAGGTGACCACGAAGGCTTGTTGCCCAGTTGCCACCTCTTCAGCAACCCGAGACCAGACCCTGGGATACCAGGTCGGGTGATCAGCCAGCGCGACCACGTGAGATTCAATCGGCGAGCGGCCCTGGGGCA
>CAZPBS010000001.1:2475-89645 GCA_964584925.1 uncultured Microbacteriaceae bacterium | reverse complement strand
CGGACCCGGTCGGCGATGTCGTCCCCTTCAAGAATGTGGCGGCGATCGCCGTAAATGGCTGTGCGCTGGCGGTTCAACACGTCGTCATACTTGAGGACGTTCTTGCGGATCTCGGCGTTTCGGGCCTCGACCTGGCTTTGTGCCGAGTGGATTGCCCGGCTGACCAGGCGCGACTCGATCGCGATGTCCTCTTCGTCCGCGGAAGTTCTCGCCATGAGTGCCTCCGCGGCCCCTGCATTAAACATTCGCATCAGGTCATCCTGAAGCGATAAGTAGAAGCGACTCTCGCCCGGATCACCTTGACGACCAGAGCGACCTCGGAGCTGATTATCGATTCGCCTCGACTCGTGGCGCTCCGTGCCGAGGACATAGAGACCACCCAATTCCCGAACGGTGGCTGCTTCCTCCTCAACCTGCTCCATCATGGAGTGAAAAACTGCATCCCATGCGCTCTCGTATTCCTCAGGGTTCTCATTGGCGTCAAACCCTTTGTCCCCCATTGCGCTCACGGCCATGAATTCTGCGTTACCGCCGAGCATGATGTCGGTTCCACGACCCGCCATATTGGTTGCCACCGTGACGGCACCCTTGCGCCCAGCCTGGGCAATGATGCTTGCTTCCCGTGCGTGGTTCTTAGCGTTCAAGACTTCGTGCCTGACGCCACGCTTGCCCAACATGCCAGAGAGCTTCTCACTCTTCTCGACACTGGTTGTTCCCACCAAGACAGGCTGGCCTTTTTCGTGTCGAGCCACGATGTCTTCGACGACTTGGCGAAACTTCGCGTCCTCGTCGCGATAAATCAGATCAGGCTGGTCAATTCGAATCATCGGCCGGTTCGTGGGAATGGGGACGACGCCAAGCTTGTATGTGCTCATGAACTCAGAAGCCTCTGTCTCTGCGGTTCCGGTCATGCCCGCGAGCTTCTTGTAGAGGCGGAAGTAATTCTGAAGAGTGATGGTCGCGAGCGTCTGATTCTCGGCCTTAATTTCGACGCCCTCTTTGGCCTCAATAGCCTGGTGGATTCCCTCGTTGTATCTGCGGCCCGAAAGAATACGACCGGTGTGCTCATCGACGATCAGCACCTCACCGTTCATCACGACGTAATCTTTATCGCGCTTGAAGAGCGACCGAGCCTTCAGGGCGTTATTCAAGAACGAAATCAGAGGGGTATTGGCAGACTCATACAGGTTGTCGATTCCCAGGTAGTCCTCTACCTTGTCGATGCCGGGCTCGAGGACACCCACTGTTCTCTTCTTGATGTCTACTTCGTAGTCTTCACCCTCGTTGAGACGTCCGGCAATCCGCGCAAACTCTCCAAACCACCGATTAGCTTCACCAGAAGCTGGACCCGAAATGATGAGCGGTGTTCGAGCCTCATCGATCAGGATGGAGTCCACCTCGTCAACGATGGCGAAGAAATGGCCACGTTGAACCAGATCGGTTTTTTGCAAGGCCATATTGTCGCGAAGGTAATCGAACCCGAATTCGTTGTTGGTCCCATACGTGATGTCAGCTTGATACTGAAGACGACGCTCCTCCGGGGTCTGGCCAGAGACAATGCACCCCGTGGTCATGCCCAATGCGCGGAAGATCCGGCCCATGAGATCTGATTGGTAGGAGGCTAGATAGTCATTGACGGTGACGATATGAACTCCGCGAGCAGGAATGGCGTTGAGGTAAGCGGCGAGAGTGGCGACAAGAGTCTTACCCTCACCAGTCTTCATCTCAGCGATGTTGCCCAGATGAAGTGCGCCACCTCCCATGAGTTGAACATCAAAGTGCCTAAGCCCCAACGTGCGCTTAGACGCCTCCCGCACCGCCGCAAACGCTTCGGGAAGCAAGTCATCGAGAGACTCCCCAGCGGAATAGCGCGAGCGAAGCTCCTCGGTCTCCTGCTTGAGCTCATCATCACTCAAGTCAGAAAAAGAGTCTTCGAGTTGATTGATCGCCCTGGCTTGGCTCTCCAGCTTGCGAACGGTTCGACCCTCACCCATTCGAAGGAAACGCTCTACGACGTTAGCCACACACAACCTCGCCTACAGAAGACCCGGGAAACTCGACCACTTATGCTACCAATCAGCGCTTAAGGCCTCTCACTCCCCTAAAGAGATGACACCGTAGTTCCAGCCTTTGCGTCGATAGACGACGCTGGGCATGGAAGTTTCCTTGTCGATGAACAGATAAAAGTCGTGCCCCACGACCTCCATGTAGTCCACAGCGTCCTCAGGGGTTGTGACGTGGGGCTCAAACACTTTCTTACGAATCACCACCGGGCTTTCAGTAGCCTCCGAGTCATTAGTCTCCTCATCATCGGAAATCACCGCAATGCTGCCCGTTGCAACGCTGCGCAAGACCTCAACGCTCGCCGGAGTGATGTCGATGCCAGGGAAACCACCAGCACTCAATTCGCTGAGCGATTCAGGTCGTTGACGACCGTGATGGACCATCTTCTTATCCTTCGCTCGGCGCAGGCGTTTGATTAGGTGATCTAACGCCTGGTCGAAGGCCACGTACTTGTCCGGTGATTTAGCCTGGGCGCGGATCACCGGGCCCTTGCCGAGCACCGTCAACTCAACAATGTCCTCGGATGCGCCTCCACGACTCGAATTCTCACGAGAAACCTTGACTTGAAAGTTCTGCGCTCGCTCCGCGAGCGCAAATACCTTGTCTGCCTTTTCGTCGACGTAATCCCTAAACCGATCCGGTATTGCGACTCCATGAGCTGCGAGTGTGATGTCCATAGGATCCTCCTTCAAATCTGAGGCGCGGAGCGATGGTGATGAGGTGTCTCTTCAGCGTAGACCTCTTGAGCACATCAGAAAAAGGTACTGTCGTTCTCCCGAATTCCTAACGCTGGGTCACCAGAGCAGTGGCCCGCTCTCCGGTGGCTTGCCACCCGTTTCCGCGGGCCTGGTAGATCAATCCGTCTTCAGCCAAAAGGCGCAGTCCAGAAATTCCACCCACTCCGCCTACGAGGGTGGTCGGTCGGAAGGGTCGACCTAGCGTTGACGATTGCCCACTCACATCAAAGACAACAACCTCACCCTGACCGGTCGCATCACCGGCAAGCGCCACCGCGATCCGGGAGTCATCAATCCAGGCGGCATCCACTCCCTCCCCCGACAGTGGTCCGAGCTCCACAAATTCACCTATCGAGACAGGAACACACTCATCTGAGCGACTGATTGCTCCGAGTAATATTCTCACTCCACTCTCGGTTTGAACGAGTGCCAAAAGTCGGGTGTCATCGCGGGCCAACTCGAAGGAAACAAGGGACGCATCGCTCCCAACCTCCAGCGCCAGGGGCAGAACATCGCGTTGTGGCGTGATGATTTGAACCATCTCGGAAGACGACTGGCTCGTGCTCGACCACACAAAACCGCAGTTGTCAATAATCCCTCGCACCAGGCTCTCTCTGGGATCGATAATGACCGGGTCTTGTCCAGGCTCAAGACTCCACAGGCCATCGCTCCTCGTGGCAAGTGCCCGGTCAAAGGTGGCGGAGTAGAAAAGCTTCTGTGGGATCAAGGACGCTACAGCCCGGGAGAGACCGTCAATTTCTTGGACAGTTCCCCCTTGGATATATCCAAAACGTCGATTGCTCAACACCACACTGCGAGGATCTCTCGCGCTGAGGAGCGTCGGCCCTTCTTCTCCGAGGGGACTAATCACCAGGTCGTTCTGATTGACAGAAATTCGTGCCGAAGAAATCCCTTGCACCTGGGCCAAGCTCACCGAAAGTTGTGTGAGCATACGAGATCGTGTTATCTCGTCCGCACTGAGAACTCGAGTCGTGAGGTCGACGCTGGCCACACCATCGACCACAGGAATCGGGGTGAGAGCGAGCTGGGTGCCCTCCGGAAACGCAGAAACAGTCGCCCCCTGGTCGAGCCAGAAGGTGGGAGGCTCGAGCAGCGCTCGCACAATCTTGGACGACACTTCTCCCCTCGTGGCAAACCACCGAAGATCGGGCACAAGCTCTCGATATCCGGCGGAGAAGTAATAGAGCCGGTAACTGGCAAACGCCTCAGCGAAGGCAGCCTCGGTGAGCACGATGCCATCGGCCAGACCGCTGATCCTCCATTCGTTGTCCTCCAGAATTAAACCGAATTCGAGAGTTTGGGAACTGACCGTGAGACTCGTGGACAGTCGTCCAAGTTCATCAACACTGGAGATGACGGGCACCACGTAACTCGCCTGCGTACTGGAGAGGAGGGACACCAGGGCCTCTCCTCGACGAATGAGCACCGATGCGTTGGGGTTCCACTCCTCTCTGGCATCCGTCGAAAGATAGCTCCTCGCAACTCTGTAGTTATCTTGAGCTGCTGTGCCCGCGGCGATAAAGCCGGCAATTATCTCTTCAGGCGTCGCCCCCGTCGATGGGCCAGGTGGGAGAAAGTCAACGTTGGAGGTATCACCGCCACTGGAGCGGGCAAGGGAGCTCACAGGCCCAGAGCTCGGTATCGAGGTGCAAGCCATGAGGAATGTTGCGAGGAGTGCGAGGATCGGCCAGCGGAGCGGTCTCATGTCAGGGCACCTCGGGCAGTGTCCTCCTCCGCGAGATAGGAGTCGATAGCGTCGCTCTCGGGAGGTAGCGGAAGTGGTGACTCTCGCCATTCAGCGAGTGGGGTTCGGGGAATGGTCAGTCGGAAACAACTTCCTTCACCCTCCCTACTCCAGACGTCAATCCGGCCGCCGTGTGCAAGAGCATCCTCACTAGCGATGGCGAGGCCCAGCCCCGTACCTCCGGTAGTCCTTTGGCGGGAGGGGTCGGCCCTCCAGAACCTGTCAAACACTCGGGCGACTTGATCCGGTTTCATCCCCACACCCCAGTCACGCACAGCTATGGCGACGGCGCCCTCATGTGAATCGACAAACACCACAATGGGTCGACCTTCCCCGTGATCAATCGCGTTACCCACGAAGTTCAAAATAATCCGGCGAATACGGCGCTGATCCACTTCACTCTCTCCATAGCCGCCTCGAACATCAACGACCAAGTTGGAGCCTTTTTGGGTCGCGAGCGATCCCAACTGATCCAAACAATCTTCGACCAAAGCGACTATGTTGACTTCGTCGACCTCGAGTGCGACCGCACCTGCGTCGTAACGACTCATTTCGAGCAGGTCGGTCAGCATAATCTCAAAGCGCTCAATTTGAGTGATGAGAAGCTCTAGGGTGCGGGCATTCTCGGCACTAAATGACTCCCGTTGCTCGTAGAGAACATCCCCCGCCAGCCGGATTGTCGTCAGAGGAGTTCTCAGTTCATGAGAAACGTCGGACACAAAACGCTGTTGGACTTTGGACAGAGTGGCCAATTTCTCGATTTGGCTTTGCATGCTGTCGGCCATTTTGTTGAACGAGCGGGCAAGAACGGCAATCACGTCTTCACCCTGTTCAAACAAACGCTCTTCCAAGAAACCCTGAGCCAGACGTTCTGCCGTTTGCGCAGCTCGACGGACAGGTCCGATTGCTAGCCTCACGACGAAGAATGTCACCAGCCCAATCGCCACTACCAAGGCCAAGGAACCGGCTATCAAGGTTTGCTGAATCAGGGTGAGAGTGCTCTGGACATCCACCAGGTCGTAAATCAGGTACAGCTCATACTGACCGGCACTCGGAACCTGGAGCGCTACAGCACTCACCAGGCCTGGACGCTGCTCACCTTGGACATCAAGCAAGACCGATTGGTAGTGAATTTGGTCGGGATCTGTCACAAGTCTGGATCGAAGTTCAGTCGTCACCACCGTTAGGTCCAGGCCCGCAGTGGAGGTCGACGTCATTGTTTGAGCTGTGATTTGACCGGGAGTGCGCAAAATGGCAAACCCGCTACTCCCTGGGCTCGATTGTGCCGAGCGAATCGCAGTCTGTGCAGACGTGTTCGCGGTTTCAATATCGATAGTTCCCGCGGGAGTCACGGAGTTGTCAAACAAGGATTGCGCAGTACTCGCCGCTCTCGCGGTTTCACTGAGAATTTGGTCACTACGACTGCTGAACAAACTATCCGCGATGGTCAACGACATGTAGCCGCCGATTAGGGTCACCGCGAGGCCAGAGAGAGTGACGGTAATCGCCACCGTGCGAGCGAGCAAGGACACCCGCCACGCTCTGATCGGGGCCAACAATCCGCGGAGAAAGGCCCGCCAGGCCGCCTGCATCATGAGTCTGAGTCAGCCTGACCTACAGATTCGCCAGCGCGATACCCCACCCCACGAACTGTTTGCACGATGAGCGGGTTGTCCGGATCGATTTCAACCTTCGCGCGCAAGCGCTGCACGTGCACGTTCACGAGCCGGGTGTCGGCTTTGTAGTGATATCCCCACACCTGCTCGAGCAGCATTTCCCTCGTGAAAACCTGCTGGGGCTTGAGCGCTAGTGCAAGTAGGAGATCAAACTCGAGCGGGGTTAGATTGATTCTGCTCTCCCCTCGCCTCACCTCGTGCGCGGGCACATCGATGGTGACATCTCCCACGGAGATGATGCTGGTCGCTCCCTCGGAGGTGGGTCGCAGCCTAGTGCGAATCCGAGCGACCAACTCTTTGGGGTTGAAGGGCTTGACCACATAATCATCTGCCCCGCTCTCGAGGCCTTTCACCACGTCAGTAGTGTCTCCTTTAGCCGTGAGCATAATGATCGGTACACCGCTAAATTCCCGAATTCTCGTGCACACCTCGATGCCATCGAGGCCTGGAAGCATGACGTCGAGGAGCACGAGATCGGGCTTGACCTCAGTAATTTGGGCCAAAGCTTCTGTTCCATCAAAAACCTGGTGGGGAACGTAACCCTCGCCCTTGAGAACAATCGAAATCATCTCGGCAAGCGCAACGTCGTCGTCGACGACCAGAATCCGAGCTGTCATTGCCACCCCCAATACGTGCAAGTATCGAAAGGTCTCCCGATGGGCCCTAAGTCTACTGGAGTTCCATTGGGCCTAATAGCGGTAGTGGTCCACCTTGTAGGGGCCCTGCTTCGGAACACCGATGTAAGCCGCCTGCTTGTCCGAGAGCTCGGTCAGCTCTACACCGAGAGCGTCGAGGTGCAACCGAGCCACTTTCTCATCGAGATGCTTCGGCAACATGTGGACACCCAAGGGGTACTCATCTGACTTGGTGAACACTTCAATCTGGGCGAGCACCTGGTTGGTGAAGGAGTTACTCATCACGAAGCTGGGGTGACCGGTGGCGTTTCCGAGGTTCATGAGACGGCCTTCGCTCAGCATGAGCACGCTACGGCCATTGGGCATGATCCACTCGTGGACTTGAGGCTTAATCTCCACGCGAGTTGCACCAGGGAGTGACTCGAGTCCAGCCACGTCGATCTCGTTATCGAAGTGTCCGACGTTCGCGACAATGGCCTGGTGCTTCAGAGCGAGCAGGTGGTCAACGGTCACCACATCGAGATTTCCGGTTGCGGTGATGAGAATGTCAACTGAGTCGATAACAGACTCCAGTCGAGCTACCTGGTAACCATCCATGGCTGCCTGGAGGGCAAGGATGGGGTCGATTTCCGAGACGATAACCCTCGCGCCCTGTCCACGTAATGATTCGGCGGACCCTTTTCCGACATCCCCGTAGCCACAAACGAAAGCTATCTTGCCGCTCATGAACGTATCGGTCGCGCGGTTGAGACCATCAATCAGCGAGTGACGGACACCATATTTATTGTCGAACTTGGACTTGGTCACCGAGTCGTTGACATTAATCGCGGGGAAGAGAAGCTTTCCTTCTTTGAAGAACTCATAGAGGCGGTGAACACCGGTAGTGGTTTCCTCTGTCACACCCTTGATACCCGCGGCAATCTCGGTGAACTTCCCGGGGCTTTCGGAGAGATTGCTCCGGAGAACTTCCAGAATGACTTTCCATTCTGCTGGGTCACCGGCCTCGGGCTGAGGGACAGAGCCTGCTTTCTCAAACTCGACACCCTTGTGAACGAGCAGCGTAGCGTCACCACCGTCATCAAGAATCATGTTGGGCCCGGAATGACCATGTGCACTCCAGTCAAAAATCTGCTCGGTGCACCACCAGTACTCCTCCAGGGTTTCGCCCTTCCAGGCGAAGACAGGAGTTCCCTGCGGCTCCTCCGGAGTACCCCGACCCACCACAATGGCCGCAGCAGCGTCATCCTGGGTGGAGAAAATGTTGCAGCTCGCCCAACGAACGTCCGCGCCGAGTGCCACAAGAGTCTCGATCAACACCGCGGTCTGCACGGTCATGTGCAGCGAACCGGCAATGCGTGCACCCTTCAGGGGCTGATGGGGGCCGAATTCTTCACGAATAGCCATAAGACCTGGCATCTCATGCTCGGCCAGACGAATTTGGTGGCGACCTGCTTCAGCAAGCGCGAGGTCGGCAACACGGTATTGAAGTGGGGTGGCTGTCAGCATGGAACCATCCTGACAGGTAATTCCCGGGAGGTACGCAGTTAATCGAGCACTTCACGCTCGAATGATGGCGAGGACCTCGTCTCGAATCTGGACCATAAGTTCTGCGCTCTCGGCTTCCACATTGAGCCTGAGCAGAGGTTCAGTATTCGAAGCCCTGACGTTGAACCACCAGAACTGGTTGTCCGTGGCGCCTCGGACAGTGAGACCATCCAATCGATCGACGTCACCACGACTCCGGAAAGCTTCTTCCACGGCAGCTTGAGTCGCGCTCTGGTCAGCCACCACGGTATTGATCTCTCCCGATTCTGCGTAACGGGAATACTCAGAAACCAACTCCGAAAGCGCGCGATCAGAATGACCAAGCTCAGCAAGGACGTGGAGCGCTGCGAGCATGCCGTTATCCGCGCCCCAGAAGTCCCGAAAGTAGTAGTGAGCAGAGTGCTCCCCGCCAAAGACCGCCCCTGAGTCCCGCATGGTGTCCTTGATGAACGAGTGGCCAACTTGTGTTCGAAGCGCCACACCACCGTTTTCCGTGATGACCTCGGAGACTGTGCGAGAGCAAATGAGGTTGTGAATGACGGTGATCTCACCGTGTTCGCCAGCCTCTCTCCGACGACGAATCTCGCGCTTTGCAACCATGGCCGCTACTGTGCTTGGCGTGACTGGCGTGCCGAGATCATCCACCACAAAGCAACGGTCAGCATCCCCATCGAAGGCCAAGCCAATATCCGCACCGTGTTCGATGACGGCTCGTTGTAAGTCAACGAGGTTGGCGGGCTCCAAGGGGTTAGCTTCGTGGTTGGGAAATGTTCCATCAAGTTCGAAGTACAGCGGAATGAGTTCGATTGGCAAGTCTGACAATCCCGCTGAATTTCCCAGGACTGCCGGAACTGTGTGGCCGGCCATCCCGTTGGCCGCATCGACCACGACTTTCAGGGGCCTAATCGACTCGAGAGACACCAAGCTGCGCAAATACTCCGCATACTCAGTGAGAACGTCAGAGACGATGGCCTCGCCCGAGTGGGTCTCGTACTGTGCCTCTCCGGACAAATACTGGAGCGCTCGGTCTCGAATCTCGGCAAGACCGGTGTTCATGCTCACACCCTGGGCCTTTCTCCGAGAAAACTTGAGTCCGTTATAGGTCGCCGGGTTGTGGCTGGCAGTGAACATCACCGAGGGAACGTCTTCGGTCCCCGAAGCGAAATAGACCATGTCCGTGGAGCACAGTCCAATCGATGTGACGGTTGCTCCTGCGCAATGAGCACCCTCAATAAAGGCCTCGGCCAGTAATGGCGAGGATTCCCTCATGTCATGGCCCAGAACAAGCTGGTTGCCAGAGCCCACAATGACGTCAACAAAACCCGCCCCTAGAGCTTTAACGACCTTGGGTGTGAGCTCCGAGTCGACAAGCCCCCGCACGTCATACGACTTGACGATCGAGGACAGAAGTGTTGCCGACACGGCTTAACCCTAGTGAGAGCTAGGAAGCTTCGGGGTAGGGACGGTATCGAACCACTCTCCACCCCACCGGGGCCGTGAGTCGTTCAGAGTGTTTCTCGCACAGGTCATAGCTGTGGGGTTCTTTTCGAGACGCCAGCGGGCCCACCACCGCCTCTTGGTCGGCGTAAACATAGGTCAGGGTTGCCGAAGCTGATGACGGGCACGAATTTTTCGAACACAGTCTCGCGGGAGGTTCACGGTATGGCATATCCCCTCCAGGCTAGGGGCACAAGGACAGTTACGCTCGAGCCATGGGCAACCATCGCAACGAGAAACACAGAGACCGAGACTCGCGAGTTTTTGGCCCTTGGGCGCCATCTCGGCTCCTTCGAGGAGATGAATTCACGCACATCGTCCAAGCGACGGTGTCGTACCTCAAGAATCAATGGCCAACTGAGTTAGAAACGGCCCGGGTTGATGTCGCGGGGATGCCTCCGGGAAGTCAGAAAGTTCGGGTGCCACGGTGGACTATCAATCGAGAATCGCGATCAATTCGAATCTACCGCTACCCCATAGAGCGCCTGACGAAGCTCCACCGCAACGACCGTTGGCACAAGCGGGTTGTCATCGAGAGCGTGGTTTTTTCCGCGGTGGCGGAACTACTGGAGACAGACCCTTGGCAGTTGGCGCCAGAGCGCTTTCACCCGCATTAGCGAACAATGACCCTGACTGATTCTTGCGGCGCTGGCGTGGGGAGGACCTGGAAATTTCCGATCAGGGTCTCCGAACGAGTGGACACGGCTGCATACACCGTGGTTGGTGCGACGATGTCGTGCGTACCAGCCGTCGGCCTCGTCACAATACCTCCGGCTGGAACCTCCAGATTCCGACCATCGAAACTCACCGCCACCGAATCCTGTCCAGGATTTGCGAACGTAATTCTGGATTCTCCCACCGGTGGCACCGCCAGCGCCGCCGTGCCCACAAGCGGATATGCGCTGCCGACCCAGCTCGTGTCAGTCGCATCATCATTTCCAACACTCTGGCGAATTCCTGCCACGATCGGTTCGCTAGCTTCTAGCACAATGGCCACATCACCACCGCCGAGTTCATCGAGCGTGAGGTCGGCAACCTGACCTGCTACCAGCTCGATTCTGGTTGTGGTCGGCGCTCCGCCCGATCGTAGGATCTGAACTGTGACTGACGAATCACTCTCCGGGGCAAGAAGCCTCAGCGCTCCTCCCACGTCGATGTAACCCTCTTTCCCCTTAATCGGACCGAGGAGGTCTTCTGGTGCGAGAAATACACCGGGGATGACCCGCAGAGTGCTGGGTTGTGGTTGACCAGTTACGACCGAGATCCCATCCGCTTCGAGTCCGCGCACAATGCTCGCGTGAAGAGCTGCTACAACACCCACTCCAGTACTCGTGATCCGCACCACAGGAGATGATTCCCCAGGAGCAAGACCAGCAAGGGACACCACTCGCCGTGCTCCTGGTTGCACGAGTACTCCCTGCCCCAAAGGCGAGGACAGCGGACCGGTAGAACCCCAAAGGTCGATACTGACCGTCGCCGGGACATCCCCAGGGTTAGACAGCGACAAAGCCGCTTGCCGACCGATCGTCGTGTCACCACCCACAAGCCAGGTCTCGGTTCGAGGTTCCTGGCACTCTGATACCGCAAGCCCCCGGACATTGAGGTTTGACAGGTTCTGATAGCTCACAGCAGCAAGTGGCCCATCCGCTGCCTGCTGGGACACCACAACTGGATAGTCGTTGCTGAGGGCCCCCTCGAGGGACAGCCCATCGAGCACAGTCGTTTCAGAGAGATTCGAAAGGCTCGGGTTAGCTCCTGCTACGACTTCGGAAGCAGCCCCGTAGGCCACAGGCTCGAAGCTAGCCGAGCCAAAGGACAAGCCAGGACCCATGCAGACGAGAACCCGGTCTGGCTCAGCGGGCATGACGTCAACAAGGGGAAGCGCAGAAATCGGACCATCGAGAGTGCGAACAATGCCGGCAGGAACCCCTGTTGCGGCAAGCACTACCCCCAGGACGAGTGACACAGTGGCCACAACGGAAGAGAGTGTTCTCGTGGCGAGGTTTCTCGAGCCATGCTGGGGAATATGTTCAGAGGTCATCTGATGTCTCTTCTCCTAGCGCTGGGACGGCATCGTCGAGGGGTCGCACCGATTCCCGTGCGCGCCTCTCGGTGGGCACCGCCAAAATGGCCGCTATCGCGAGAAGGCCGAGGAACCAGTAACCGGCTAGTCCGACTCTTCCCGATTCCCCCTGATCTGTCAGAGCGGAGGGAGTGACAACCTGCCAAAGCTGGCCAGAGTCGCTAACGCTTGCGCTGACAGATTCAGGACGCTGTGCGAGGGTGAGAGCAGCAGCCGAATCAGGGGCATCGCGCAAGAGGATGAACGAGATTCCATATTTCCCAAGAATCGGAGCCGGATCAGCAGAGCTAGGCTGCACCAACATCGCTGCAAGTCGGGCAAGATCCTCATCCCGTTCGGCGAGACCGATGTCTCTTCCACGAATGAGTGTGGACGATTCCATGAGTGTCGCTCCTGCGCCACGCTCGAGTGTTACCAGATAGGACTCGTCGCGAGCAGTAATGATGAGCGTTCCAACCTGGGGCGATTGTGCTGCCTCAGCGCTGACAAAAGCGGGCAGGGTCCTCGAGGCAGAAACAGCCTGGACACCCACCTGTCCCGTCCACGCCTGCACCGCTATGAGGCCCGGCGCAACAAGTGCTGTCAGCAGCACGGCACCACCGGCTACTCTCGCGGCCAGGGGCCCCAAGCCTCGTCGCGGGTTACCGAGGGAATCATGGAACTCGACGCCGTCAAGAGCTGAACCAGCTCCCACAATCAGACCTAACAGCAGGACCCCTACCGCGACGCCCGGCCACACAAAGACAGCCTCAGCGCCCTGATAACCAGAAAACAGTGTGGGAGAAACAGTGGCCGCCACAAGCCCCGCAGCGCTCAAGAGACCAAAAATAAGATTCGCTGTGGACTGGCCAACCAGGAGAGAAGACAGAGCAAGGACTATCAAGACTGCTCCCATTGCCGGCACGACGAGAGTGAGGATTTCCGCAGGAAGGCCCCCTGGGGAAAAAGCAGAGTCCGGTACCTCCTGTGGCCACCCGACAACAGCTAACCACCAGGGTGCCGCATCAAACGGTGTCGCACTTCCGGGATCTGCAAAGAGAACTCCCCAGCCTTCCCACCACCGGCCAGACCCGAGCTCCCACCAGGCCAAAAATCTCGGCAGGGACAACAGAAGGGCTGGGCCCAGAACAAGGGGGATGACCCCTACGACCATCCGAAGGGGGTGCGACAACGAGCGAGACAACGCTGTCACGACTGCTCCGAGAACAACCAACGGCCATAGCGTCGGCGTCGACGCGGTCACCACCACGGTAGCAAGGGCTGCTTGGCCGACTCTTTGCCACGACTCATGGGCGCTCACCAAGGCTCCCAACAACCACGGGAGAGCGATGAGAGCAAGAACCGCGCCAACTCGTCCTTCCGAGAGCGCGAGTAATAGAGACGGGCTGACGGCCCAGATGAAGGACGCAAGCGTGGTAGTCCACGCCTTTGTAAGAATCTGTGAAAAACCCCACCACGCAACTGCCCCAGCGAGAGGAATGGCCGTGAGGAAAAGAACCGTGAGGGAAAAATTGGGATTCCACCAGGTAAGCGTGCCGAGCGCTGCGAACAGAAAACCTGCCGGATCTGCGGGGACAAATTCTGACCCGGACGAATAATCCAGTGAGGGAAGGACCCACGCGCCGTCCCACACGTTGGATGCCGTCTCGACAAGCGGGATTAGGCTCCCTCCCTGGAGGTAGTCAGCCCCCCACCATCGCCCAAACACGATGCCCGAGGCCGCCGTCAAAGCAAGAATCAACCAAGGCAGTGAGGGGAAGAGCGCCGGGAGCGGATTTCGTGCGACGTGCTCTTCTTCCTTCGCACGAAGGGTTTCTCTAGCAATCGACTTTCTCTTGCGAACATCGACCGGGTCAAGCCTCAAGGAATCAATGGTGGCCCACGTTGTCATCTGATTGGACGCGAGCACCTGCCTGGCTCGAACAATAGGTGCGAGCTTTAGAAGAACGCCAACGGCAGCAACAATTTCTGAGGCCATTTTGTCCGGTCGCTTGAGCAACAGCTGTGCCGAGGCTCGCACAAGACCCCACGGCACCACCCACACCAAGAGCAGAGGTAACAACCACGGCGGTGCATAGACGAGCCGACGATAGAGCCACGAGCGCCTGGCGAGTATATGAATCGTGATCCCGGAAACCCTTTTTCGCGCACTCCAATCAGCAGGTCCTGCCCCGACATGAAGCACAGCTCGTGGCACGACAACTACTCGATGACCGGCCAGCCTGGCCCTTACACACAAATCCAGCCCGCCATCGAGAGGTTTGAGGCCGTTATCAAAGCCGCCAAGATCCCGGAGGACCATGGCCTGAATCAGCATTCCAACTTCTCCGACTGCAAGAACATCACTCAGGCGGTCATACTGAGCTTGGTCTCGCTCACGCTCCGCTAGAGCCATCCGCTCACCAAATCGGGTCATGGTTTCACCCATTTCTCGAATAATGCCTGGGTGATTCCTTGCGCGCTGCTTTGGGCCGGCGATTTTGATCAACGGTGCGCTTTCGACCGCTTCGACGAGTCTCTCGAGGGCAGTATCACTTGGTGCCGAATCATCTCTGAGCAACCAGACCCAATCAGCCTCTCGTATGCCGTCCTGGTCGCCAAAGGCTACTTCCATGCCCGCTACCACAGCCTCGGCAAATGATGCCTGGTAGGGGACGGGCTTCAGACTCCACACAAATGGAGTGGAACGGAGTGCCGGCTCCACGGAGGACGCAATCGTCGAGTCCGCAGAAGAGTCAACAAGAACGAGTTTGTGGGGAGCTCTGGTCTGGGTGGTGATCGCAGTGAGGCACTCTGTAAGGTGGTCTCCGCCTTCGCGAATGACGAGAATCGCCGTGATGCTGGCGCGCATAGGGCTCGCTAGGCGCGTCTGCGCAAACGACGCCGCTCGCGTTCAGACAAGCCGCCCCAGATACCGAAGCGCTCGTCATTCTTGAGCGCATACTCCAAGCACTCAGCCTTAACCTCACACCCCGAACAAATCTTCTTCGCATCCCTCGTGGAGCCGCCCTTTTCCGGAAAGAAAGCTTCGGGGTCAGTCTGTGAACAGAGGGCATCGGCCTGCCAGGCAAGCGCACCTTGGTCATCCTCAGTGGGCAGAACTCGCGGAATACCCAGCGTTACCGGGTCAGCTGACCAGTTATCGGGAACGGAGTTCCGGTAATGGCTCACATGGACTCCTTCCCCGAAGTTCCAACACCTTCTACAAGATAATTACACTGGTGTGATTACGTTCTCGTCAAATCGTAGATCCAAAAACCCTCATCTGCTGGTTTAGGTTCCACATGTTTGAAAGGTGATTCAGTTTGGCGTAACTTTGCTCAAACCAGGGAAAAAGCCCAGTCAAAAAGTTATGACTGGCAAAAAGATTGCCACGCACTTCGCACCATGTCACCCATGTCGGTACTTGGGTTCCACTCCAAATCCCTCCTCGCCAGTTCCCCGGAAGCAACGACAATTGCCGGATCTCCCGGGCGACGACTCTCATACTGAGGCACAAAGTCAGTGCCCGTTTCTTCGGCAATCACGCGCATCACCTGAGCAACAGAGTGTCCTGTTCCAGTGCCGAGGTTGTACGCCTTCTCCAGAAAAGCGCCTGAAGAGATTCTCTCAGCTGCTAGAACGTGAACGTCCGCGAGGTCCCCGACATGTATGAAATCCCGAACACACGTGCCATCGGGAGTTGAGTAGTCGTTCCCAAAGATTTTAGGAGTTTTGCCCTCACTGAGTGCCTGAAAGACGAGAGAGAATAGACCGTGCGGGCTCGTATCATAGATGCCCGGTTCCCGCGTTCCAACAACGTTGAAATATCGGAGAGAAGTCGACCGGATAGCGTGAGCAGTCTCGACGTTGGCGAGGAGCCACTCACCAATTAGTTTCGACTCACCATAAGGCGACATTGGCTTTTTCTCCTGCGACTCAACAAATTGATTCTCGCCGCTGTCGCCATAGACAGCAGACGAGGACGAAAAAATAAAGTTGGCCACACCCGCAGCCACCATTCCTCCTAGGATGTTGATCATTCCAGTCACGTTTTGCCGGTATGCGCGAATCGGGTCTAAGACTGATTCCCCGGCAAATTTGAATCCCGCAAAATGAATTACGCCATCCAGCCCTTGAACGCCCAGAGCTTCGCTGACAAGTTTCTCGTCCAGTAAAGAACCCTCAAACACATCGACGCCGTTTGGCACAAAATCTTTTCGACCTGTCGAGAAATCATCAAGAATAATTACGTCGTGACCCCGCCGAAGAAGAGTGTGTACAGTGTGCGCCCCTATGTATCCAGCGCCCCCGGTGACCAGCCACTTCATAAGTCCCAGCCTAACTATCTGACAAATTAGAATCCGCCGCTTTCTCAGCTTTTCGCTTAACCCGTTGACCGAGTGCCTCGGCTGCAAGCGCCGATGCCCAAGCCACAGGGTAGTTCCAAATAAAGTGAAGTGGTCGCAAGAATGGTGGAAGGTGCCTCTTCTTCACCGCCACGGCTTCAGCATTAGACTCGCGGCGATTCGACACTGTCAAAGACTGGGAGTGCCAGCGAAATGCCGCAACCGTCTGGGTTGTCGACAGAAACCTTCCTCGTTTCCGCAGTTTCAGAAAGGCATCCAAATCGAGGGCAAATTTCAATGACTCGTCAAAGCCGCCGACTGCTTCTAAATCGTCAAAACGAATCAGCGTTGCTGGATGTGGTATCAGGTTTGGGCCCCAAGGCAGAAGAAATCGTGCCACTTTTCCCGCGTTGCTGACTGCCACGACCTGACCATCCCGAAGAATGTAGTCACACCCGCCATAGGCTAAGACGGCATCTTCGTTAAGGTCCAATAGCGACGCGAGACGCCGCAATCCGAGGGGCCGAAGAAGGTCATCGTCGCCCAGCCAAGCATAAAACTCGTGGTCAACCCGCGCAGTCAGACCCACGTTGACTGCCGCGGGAAGACCCGTGGCCGGGTCCTCGAGCCAAGTTGCGCCGAATCGTTGAGCTAGAGCCTTGATTTCTTCTCGATCAGGAGCTACAACAACGCAGTCAGCAATTTCGCCCTGAGCTTGGAAAGATTTGAGAGCGTCCTCTAAGAATGCTTGGCGCTCACCCAGTGTGGGCAGGACCACTAATACGCGCGCCTTCGCCATTGACCTTCTCGCTCTATAGGATTTGGACTCTAAGGCTAACCAATCAAGTAAGCGTGGATGGGCAAGTGAATGAAAATCTCTGACACCGTGTACGTGGCCGGGCATCGCGGTCTTGCTGGTTCTGGTATCTGGAGGGCTCTTGAAAAAAGAGGCTTTACCAACCTCGTCGGATTGAATTCCAGTGAATTAGACCTCACTGATCGACCTCGAGTGTTTGATGCCTTGGCTGGCATCAAACCAGATGTCGTAATTGACGCAGCCGCCCGGGTAGGGGGTATCCACGCCAACAACACTTATCCCGCTGATTTTTTGAGCAAAAACTTGCAGATCCAAACCAACCTAATGGATGCGTCCAACGCCGCAGGCGTTGATCGCATGCTGTTTCTGGGTTCTTCGTGTATCTATCCCAAGTTTGCCAAGCAACCCATCAATGAGGCTTCGATAATGACGGGTGCACTGGAAGAAACCAATGACGCTTACGCCATCGCCAAGATTGCTGGAATAATGCAGGTTCAAGCTTCTAGGCGACAACACGGCCGGCGTTGGATATCAGTGATGCCCGCGAACCTGTATGGTCCAGGCGATAACTTTCACCCCAAAAACTCTCATGTACTCGCGGCACTTATTCGCCGTTTTCACGAAGCGGTGAAAAATAGAGCTTCAAAGGTCACTGTTTGGGGTACCGGAAAGCCGCTTAGGGAATTCTTGTTCATTGATGACCTGGCCGATGCCGTCATTTTCTTGTTAGAAAACTATGACAGTCCAGAAATTATCAACATTGGTTCGGGCCAAGAGATTTCGATTCGTGGTCTAGCTGAGTTAGTAGCCTCAGTTGTGGGTTTCGAAGGTGAGATTGTGCAGGATCTCTCCAAGCCAGATGGCACACCCCGCAAAGTCTTGGACACTGCCCGACTGTCCAACCTCGGTTGGTCAGCTGAAATTCCCTTGGAACAAGGCCTGGCTCTAACCTATGAGTGGTTCATCCACAATATTGAAAACCTGAGATCTAGGTAGGACTATCTGGGGATTGAACTAACCTGCTTGCCACTAATCACATAGACACTGCCGTTTCCCGACAGCGTTGCCTCAGAGCTCTCTGGCGCCCAGAGATAAGCGTGACCTGCAGTTATTTCGTAAACGGCAGTTCCCTCGGTGAGGGTGCTGGTTCCTGTGTGGCCTACAATGACTGATGGGCCTTGGGACCTCAGAGACTCGCCTGATGCCCCCCTCCAGTGAATGATTCGAAAAGGTGCTCCAAGCGGTGCAAACTCTTGCCCATCATTACCCGTTGGCTTAGCCTCCAGTCGTGCTCCGGTGAAAGGGATGCGTTCTGCCACGGAAGCGAATCCTGTGAGATCAACACGTTTGGCAGTAAGTCCAGCGCGCAACACGTTGTCACTGGGCGTCATGACCTCTAAACCAAACCCGCCCAGATATGCGTGTACTATCCCTGCTGGGACAAATAACGCCTCACCTTCTTGAAGCCTCACAAAATTCATAAAGCTCGCAGCCAAAATGCCTGGATCGCCCGGATAAACCGGGATGACGGCCTCCCAGGTCTGATAGAGGCCAGAAGGAACGTTGATACTGGGGCGTGACTGGAAGGATTCTGTCATGGCACGAGCGAGACTGGTAATCGATTCGTCACCGGAAAAAAGCCACCCAACGAGCCCCTTGATACCTCCCGCAAGAGCTTCGCGAGCCGAGGCAACACTGTCAATGTCACCAACGAGTTCTGTGACGGCTTCGAGTGTCCGAACAGCAGTCTCCCTGTGTTGAAATCCCACTAGTGCGTCAAAAACATGACTCCACGCAATCAAGACCTCTGGTTTGTCTGAGCGATCTCGGTAGTTACGCTCTAGTGAATCCCATGCAACTGACGATGCCTCTTCTCGCGCAAAACCGACTGCGGCTTGGGCCTTCGTAGGGTGAACCTGGATAGACAGCGGTTTACCCGGGGCAATTATTTTAACTAGAAACGGAAGTTCCGGGGCGAAGCTCTGCTGAGTCAACCATGAACTGAGCGGTACTGGGATTTTGTTGGGTCTTTTAGAAATCACCTGCGCTTCAGAGCCCGGGTGGGTACCCAGCCATAATTCTGCTTCTGGCTGGGATCCTTGTTTTCGACCCTGCCAGGTCGCCAGAGAATGAGAGTCACCCCATTCATATGGACGTGGTGTGTTTGAGAGTTCGACCAACATGTCGGAGCCCAGCCTACGACGACCGTGCACAATCTGTGACCGTTAGGTAGCGGAGACCCCCACAAATGAGAGCGTGCGTCGCTGGCTTGTCCGAAAATCGAGGTCCCTGCCAATGCTAACAAAGTCAGCGCCCACATCGAAGGTGAGACCTTATCATTAGGAGAAACGGCGCACGCTTAAGCTGGTCAACAAATTGTGCTTGTCGTACAAGATTGTCCAGGGACCAATGAAGCCCCCAGCGCTTTGCCTAGCTTACGCGAATGAGGGTTCCATCTCGTAAGTCGCCACTGGCCGGAGCTGTAGGATTAAGGCGCAAAAGTTCGGCCAGTGCAATAGATCTGCGGATCGAGATTACCGGAAGGGTATCTCCGGATTGGACCCGGTGGAAAGACTGTTGGGTTGTTTCTTTGGTCGGAATGAACAATCGTTGGCCGACAAAAATCCTGTCTACTCTGGGAATTGAGTTCAAACTCGCCAGGGAATTAATGCTGGTGCCGTTAGCACGCGCAATACTCCACAGTGTGTCCCCACGCTTCACTACATAGGTCGTCGTGACCACCTGGCCATCTATGACCACTAGGGGCTCTAAGGGTAGGTAAGGAGAGTCCGGCACGATTGGAGTCTCTGTCTGTGAAGAGTCACCTGTAGACCCTTCTGATGACTCTGAAGCGAGAACCATAACGCTCGGGTCTGGGATGACAGGGCTTATGATTTCGGCAACGATACTCTCCCTGGTGATGGTCAGTTCTTGTCCGATAGCGATTGTGTCGCCGTTGTTCGGCAAGCTGTTCTCCTCAACGACTGCAGATATTGTCACCCCATTGTCCCGAGCGATTTTCCACACCGTGTCTCCAGACTCAACTGTGTGTAAAAATACGGTCCTATCTTGCCGTTCTATTCTGGGCACTGGAAGTATCTTCCAAGTCAGACCGCCGTCTTCTGACTGGAAGGCGGTCCCTGCCTGCGTCAAAACCGCGAAGTCACCGTCCGGGGTGGTGCCAAGTTCTAGAACCGCGTTGCTATTCGACACAGTGGGAATGCTTGACGGCCTAGTCCAGCTCTGAGTGTCAGTTGAAACAGCAACCCCACCTTCTTTGTCAACAACCATCGTGACGCCCCTTGTGGAGGTCGCCATGGTTCCAAAGCTGATGGGCTTCTTGAACCAAAGGTTGTAGATGCGCCAAAAGTTTCTATTGCCATACGCGCTACAAGAGTCCCCAACACTCGATATGTTCACCATTGCGGACGCGTTGGGAGTGTACGGGGTGTAGTAATAAAGGCCAGCCGTGGCTTGATTCTTGATGGCTACCGGTGCCGTCCCACATGCGGCGTTAGGGTGCATTCGAACCTGAGCGGTTTGGCCCACGGGGAACCACGTGAAGAAGCGACTCGTTCCCGGTGGGTTGGAATAACGTTTGAATTGTTTAGCGGCGTTGTATACCTGGTTGTAGAAGCCGTAATAACGCTCGTCACACGGCGCCGTGTCTGGGCACGCATATCCTGTTGCTTTGTCATATCGCCACGTGCTTGGCCAAGTGTGGGTGACCAGGCTCTGTTCTTTTTGAATAAGGACTAACAAGGCTTCCACCGAAACCCCGCACGCATTAGAAACTTTGTAAACAATTTGTGCTGCAGATTCGTTTTCGGCTCCGGCATATTCCTCACACAGTACGGTCATATCTCTCGAGAACGTGGTCTCAGCGTAATCTTTCATGCAGATATAACCGGCGCGACAGTTGGGTACTTTGTCATCCAAGAAAGCCTGAATGTCATCGATTGACATCGTTCCTCTGGTAAAGAATTCTGAGTCTGAAATCAAGTTACCTGGGTCAAAAGCCGAACCTACAGGCAACAAGAAAGTATTCCAAGCTCTTCCATCAACGCTCGTAGCACCCTGGAAAAAGGATGAAGCAAGAAAACGAGAACCATTCCAAACAATAGAGCTAACCCCGTGATCAGACAGGGCCGCTCCCGATGCCGTCCAGGTTACGCCGGAATCATCAGACCAATACAACCGCCCCAAGCTGTCTGCACCGACGGCAACAGAAGTGTTCTCTGCCGCCACCACAATGGCGGTGTTCTCGTTAGCGAATGACTTACTGGTAGATAGACCGGGACCTACTACCCCAACTGCCGCGAGCACCAGGACAGCGCAAGCGGAAATTGCAATCTTCAACCAGCGGTTCATTCTTTGAGAGTAAGACCTAGTCGGCCCACAACCTCCCAATAACACGCCTCCCTGCAGTCACGGTTTCCGATTGGCTAACCTGCGACAAAAATCAAGCAGAAGTTCGTAGGGTGGCATTAATAGATCGCGCAATACATCTTGAGGTTGGCGCCCAAATCTGGCATAGCGACCTCGGATAATCCCCCACAACACCAGCCATACTCGGAAAATTCTGCTTTTTGGCAAGCTTATTCGCCAAGTGTTGTAGGCAATGTAATTTCGAACAATGTTTTTGTTCTCCAAAGAAACTCGGTCGCCCAGGCGCTCAAGCAAGTCTTGGAGGTCCTGATTGTGCGATTTGAGAACAGCAGCCATATTGATCCAGCTCTTTTGAACGGCCACCACAGCGTCAAGAATCCCCAGGGGTTTGACGCCAATTTGGTTGCTGTCGTGTTGTCGATAGCGTAGGAGTTTTTGGGGAACAAAAACCACCGCATCAAGAAGGGATGCAACCAATGCAAGCCAGCCGTCGTGCAGCTTCTCCCGTGGCAGCGGAAACGCCAGCTCCAGTAGATCTTTTCTAACCATCATGGTGGCACCGGTCACCAAATTTCTATTGATGATGGCACGCAGTGACTGCCCTGAGTTCATGGCCACGAATTCATTGGGGCTAATCGCCAAAGCCCGTGACAAGGTCATGCCCATCGGCGTCCCGTTGAAATCCACGAGCTCAGCATCCGAGTGCACCAGGAGGGCTTTAGGGTTACACGCAAAAATCTCCGAAAAGACAGCCATTTTTTCGGGTACCCATAGATCATCCTGATCCGCACACGCAATCACATCACTCTTACATGCAGACATCGCTGCCTGAAAATTCTTTCCAGACCCAAGAGCTTGGCTGTTACGCAGAATCGTTAATCCCACACCGTTTTCCTTGCGCCACTGGGGTGGCAAGGCTTTGTCCACCACATCGAGAGTTCCGTCCGATGAGTTGTCGTCGCTGATCACAATTTCATCGGGTAGAACGGTTTGATGTCGAATGCTCTCGAGTTGTTCAAAAAAGAACTTTTCACCGTTGTGGGTTGCAATTGCAACTGAAATAGTGATTCGTTTGGCCTGCTGCATTATCAGCGCCCAGAAGACCTAAGCCGCCGGATCAATGCTCGCCAAATAGAAACAAACTCGCCACGGGAGAGCCGGTCAAAGGCTAGGCTAATATCTTGTGGCCGAAATCTGGGCGGTTTAGGCCGCTCGGGGGAGTAGCGAACTCGGCGGTTCAGAAGGCGCGGGGGCGGGGTTTCCCCCCTTGCAAAGAAATCGATATGGTTCGTCAACGGTTGCAGTACTTCAGACCAAAAGAAGTCGTCTCGAACCTTTTCAATCGCTTCTTTCGCACGGGTAGCTGTTTGTTCCTCATAGAGCACTTTTTCTAGCGCATTTTCCAGGGCGTGGACATCACCCGCCGGCACAGAAATTCCCAAGCCTTTTTCTTTCACTAGATCTCCGAAGTAGTCACCCTCGGTAACCACGATCGGAAGCTTTGCCCACAAGTAGTCAAGGATTCTGGTTCGAAAAGAATAAGTTGTCTCGATGTGATCGCGGTGGGTGCTAACACCGCAGTCGGCTTCGAGTAGGTAATTTGCCCGCTCATGGTAGGCGACCCAGGAGTCATTAAAAAAAACATGAGTGTCTAAAATTCCAAGGTTTTTTGCACAGTCCCGGGCCTCTTTGACCACCTGCATCTCCGGAACACCTGGGTGTGGGTGTTTGGTGCCCTGAAAATACAGCCGGACATTATCGTGTTTTATGGCTAGTTCTGCGACGGCATGAATAAGCGTGATCGGGTCAAACCAGTCATAAAGACCACCGCTCCACAAGATAAGCTTGCAGTCTGGCCCAAAACCAGGATGGACCCCCCGCAACGCGGGGGATGTTGTGACCGGGGGTTCTTCAGGGAGGCCAAATGGCACAACCCCAATGAGCTTTTCCAAATTTGGGTCATCTTTGTAGGTATCGACCGTTATGCGACCTAACGTCATAAGCTGACCCAAATAGAGATGCTTTTGTCGTTCGGTCGCGCAAAGGAAGAAATCACCCCGAGCAAACTGCTTCTCCATCGTGAGGGCCGCAGACGTAACTGAGGCAGACCACTCGTCTCTGCCTAAATGCCGAGACTGTTCGAGTTGCTCAAAATGCATGGGGTCATAAACATCGACCACCAGATGTTTTGTGCTGGTGCGAAGTGCATCAAATAGATCCATCGCGTGGCCTTGGAACACAATGACATCGGCCCATTTTTCCCAGGCAGAGAAGGTTTTTTCGTCACCGGGATTAACACTGACGAGCTTAAAACCATCTGACACCACCGCTGTCAGTTCTGAGAGCGTCATCAGCGTAACCTCGTTGTTTCTAGCAAGCGCTTGCGCAATATTCCAGGCCCGGATTCCAGGCCCGGAAAGATTTGCCCCAAGAGGGTCGCCGGTGATCACGAGAATAGCGAGTGCCTTTGGATCGTCGGTCACGCTTAGTGCCTCCACAACCTTGTCATATCCTTGAAGGTACTTCCTATCGGTTGACATTGCCGCGTCCACTTGACCAAAAAGACGCCACACCGCAGCATCCGATTGCTTTCTACTGGCCTGGATCTCTGCCCGAGAGGCCATCAAACCAGGCAATGCCTCGACAACTTGGTCCATCGCAAACGAGGAGACTAAGGCGTCAGCCGGCAATGTGATTTCAGTGGCCTCCAAGCGCCCATTGGCCAAATCAAGCTGCGACGAATCCACTCCGGCTAATGTGAGGGCGCGTCTGTTGGCGACGAGCAGGGCACCTGCCAGTACTGAATGCAGCTTTTCATCCCCAATATTTTTTATGAGCGTATAAAGTGCGTTGCGCTCCAGCAAGAATTGTTCTTGAAAGCTGGGAACATTCGACATGGACTGATGAAATTTGTGAAAAGCAATTGACCCTGGTTCATGCAAGAAAGTCCCGCCAGCGAGATTCAAGCGCCAACCAAAATCAACATCCTCAAAAAACATAAAATAGCGTTCGTCAAAACCACCCAGAGCATCAAAAACGTCGCGGCGGACAAACATGGCGGCGCCGGTGCCAAACAACACCTCTCGACGCGAATGACCTTTACCCCGGCTGTGTTTTGTTCCAGTCAGGGGTCGGTAGCCCATGCCGTACCAGGTCATTCCGGACCCGTGGTAGTCAATCATGTCGCCCTCCCAATTGAGCACTGTGCTGGCTACCGCGCCCACCTTGGGTGAGATTTCAAAAGCCTCTACGGCTTTGGTTATCCAGTTCGCATCGGGTTTTGCGTCGTTATTGAGAAAAGCAACAATCTCACCATTTGATTGAGATACCCCCAAGTTGCACCCGCCGGCAAAACCCAGGTTACTTTTGGATTCGACTAAAACAACGTCAGGAAGCTTGGAGAGCTTGGCGACACTCTCGTCTCCCGATGCGTTATCGACAACAACTACCTCTAAGGCATCTTTGGGCCACGACGTGGCCCACAGGTTCTGAACGGCATCGAGAGTGTCTTCGACGCCCCGGTAGTTCACGATGATAACGCTCACCAGAGGTTGTGTAGCCACAGTGACCTCCTTCGATAAAACCACCGTGTCCCAGGCTAGTAGACGCCAGGTCTGGCTCGGAGTAATGACCTTTCTGCCATAATTGGGACTGTAACGTCACGTAAGTGACCTGGGAAGGACACACCTAATGTTTGCTCCCCGCGGCTGGCTTTCGGGTAGGGGAAATCAAGCGGTGTATCACACGCTAAAGGGATCGACACTTTTTGATCCAAGGTGGTATCGAAAAACATACCTTTCTGGGTTAGAAAAACTTCAGGACCCCCTATGGCATTTCATTAATGCCGGATGGCAAAGAGGGTGGGACCCCTCCCCTCGTTTTGACACTCGATTTTATCTTGGGTGGAACAAAGACGTCCGCGAAGCCGGGGTGAATCCAGTTGACCATTTTATTAACTACGGAGAAGCAGAGGGTCGCCCTGCAATTTCACCACTGGCGCAGTGGTGGCCAGACCATATCAAGGCAACGAGCCCAATTAGGTTCTACATCGCCCCACACGGGGGCGGAAAAAGGCTGACGCTCATGCTAGATGAGAACACCCCGAAACGCTGGATGGGAGATGTCGCGCTGGCGATGATCACAGCAGGCTGGCTTGGGCATTCGCTTAGCCGAGATGTGCGATTTCTCGTGAGGAGCGGTGCTCCCCAAGTACCAAGCATCGACAGAGATACCTTTTATTGGCCAGATTCCCTGAGACCTCAGGTGAGGCATATTCCCGCAGGCTCTGAGTACTCGGATATCGATCGGTATGACGACGAGATATTTATCGCAACCTCGTGGACGACTGCCCATTCCTTGCACAACACGATTGGTGGCAAACACTTGATCTACTTCGTCTCAGAAAACGAGCCAGCCGCCTTACCCGATGGTGAATCAAGTTCACTCGCTCAAAGTGCGCTAAAGCTCACTGGGGTGACATATCTTTTGGCCGCTCCAATCGACCAGACCGAACTGTGGTCTCCTCAGACACGTCCTAAAAATGTTATCCACGAAAAACATCTCAGTCTCGGATTCTTTGTTAAGAAGGTCGCCAATCACGCTGTCTCACAGGCGCCAATTATTGTTTGGTCAGGAGACAGCCTCGATAGCTCGAAAACCAGAAGTGTCCTCGCTGGTATTGAGAAGGCAGCAGCCGAGGGGGCTATCGACCTCACAAAAAATCCCGTAGTCCTCGCCGGTGACACTGCAACCAGGCTATTGTTGGCGGGCTCCCACGAAGTATCAGCAACGTTACCGGCAACTCCCGAAGAGGAGATCGAACTTATTGCCGCTGGAGCACTAATCATTGCGTTGGGTACCAGCGCTGGGGCACACCCTGTTTCTGAGTCCGCACGCGCACTTGGGAAGAGGACACTTTCTAATCCAGATGTTTTGTCGAGCCCGGAGCGAATCGGGGACATCTTGAGTGCGGCCCTCGTGGAATCCACGCCAGCAAAGGGTGTAGCCGGTTCTGGGCAAAAACCTGAATTCCAGCAGGTTGTCGGACGTCTTGGAATGCACTTCGCATAATGGGCCCGATGCAGGTCACAGATTCTCAAGAATTGTGGAAGCAGCCTTTGGTGTCTCGTCTTCAACACCTCAGACCCGGCACCGTAAGGATTGGTTACTTCTATGAAGTGCTGGACTCTGGAAGCTTTAGGTACCGAGCACACAATATGGCCCAAACGCTCAATCGCTACTCGCAAACACACTCGGCCTCCTGTTTCTTCCTTTCTGATCTTCCGTTAGTTGAGAAGTTCACCGACTACCTAGACGTAATCGTTCTGGTTCGTTTTCGTTTTAGTGGAGTCGTGGGTCGTCTGATCGACCAATTCAGGGCCGCGAATAAGCCGGTGTTGTTCGACATCGATGACCTGTTGTTCGACGTCGAACACGCCCCCATTGTGGCTGCAAGCCTGGATTTTGGTCTAGAGCCTGGCCTGGTGTTAGACAACTGGTATGCCTTGGTCTCCCGCCTTCACAACACCTTGTCCCTATGTGATGCGGCGATCACCGCAACACATACACTGGCAGAAGAAATACAGGCCAAACAAGGTCTGCCGTCGACTGTGATTCCAAATTTCTTGAATCTTGAACAATTGGAGGCTTCCGGGTCGCTCGCAGATCACCACTCGAACGCGAGAGACCCTGGTTTCACTATTGGCTATTTCAGCGGAAGCAAATCCCACGCGAGAGATTTTGAAATTGCGACACAAGGAATCGCGCAGTTCTTGATGGGTCATCCTGACGCAAGACTGGTTGTTGCCGGGTTTCTCAAAATACCCGAAGTGTTGCAAGATTATGAGTCTCAAATCACACGTTTACCCTTAATGGACTATGTGTCACTCCAGGTGGCAGTGTCACTCGTCGATGTGAACATTGCGCCCTTGCAAGAAAACATATTTACCGACTCCAAATCAGAGCTCAAGTTTTTTGAGGCGGGAATTGTTCAAACACCTACAATTGCCAGTCCCACTGCGGTTTATCGTCGGGTAATTGACGACGGCGTGAATGGATTTCTATCGTCGGCCACAGAGTGGTTGAGCACCCTGGAGCAGGTGTGTGATTTACCTGCCACAAAACGCCACACTATCGCTACGGCGGCCCACACGGCAGCCCTTGCCTCCTACACAGGAGCAGCCCAGTTAACTGCAATCGAGCAAACAATCTCTGGAGTTGCCCTATGAGTACCGAGCTTCACCAGAAGCCATCTCCTAAATTCACAAACTATCGCGAGAGGCTTCTTCGGCCTCTGGTAAGAGTAGGGGTAGTACTTCTCGCCTTCGTCGGTCTTGGTGCATGGGCACTAAGTTCACCCGTAGGAAGCTCCCCCGATGACCGCTACCACCTGGCCAGTATTTGGTGCAATCAGGCTATGGGAGAGAGTTGCGAAAAAGATGATGATGGCAGAAACCTTTTGCCATCACCACTCATGGAAGCACCGTGCTTTCTTGGTTCACCCTCCACCAGTGCTGGATGCCAACCATTGATGAATGGCACAGACCCCCGGGTTCAACCCGACCCAGGTAGCAATGTTGATGGAAAACTTTATCCCGGTGGTTTTTATGCAGTGCTCCATTTTTGGAAAAACCCCAATATTGAATTGGGCATTATCAGCATGCGGCTCTTCAATGCGGCTCTTTTTGTCGGGCTCGGAGGACTTCTCTGGGTTGCGCTTCCTAGGAGGCTGCAGAGAACCCTCGTGTGGTCGTGGTCACTTACTCTCATTCCCCTCGCAGCCTTTATGATTCCTTCAACAAACCCCACCAGCTGGGCCATTATCGGTGTCGGCATGGCATGGCTAGCCCTTTTGGGCTACTTCGAAGCGAATGGGTGGCAAATGTACGCCCTTGGTGGCGCATACCTAGCGTTGGTCGCTATGGCCACGGCCGCGCGTTCCGACTCGACCCTCTTTGTCGGCGCCACTTCGATAGTCACGTTGCTGATGACGCAAGCCAATATGAAAACGCTGATTCGGCGTTTTCCCCTTCCAGCTGTGGCCGGTCTATTTGTTATTGCTTGGCTCATATTTAGGCCCGGACAGATCGGGGTTATTGCCGAGGGTTTTGGAGAGCGAGCCAGCCACTCGTATCCTGACGAATTGCCGTGGAGAGCCGGTGTTTCGGACGCCGAGGGATTTGACTGGGCTCTGCTTTGGTACAACATTTGGGATGTGCCCGGTCTCTGGCTGGGCATGTTTGGCGACTACCCTTGGGGGGCCCTGGGGTGGCTAGACACCGTTATGCCGCAAGCTGTCACGCTCTTGGTTACCTGGATAGTTCTTGGAGTCACGTTCATCGCTTTACAGAGAGCCTGGTGGCAGAAATTAGTTGCCTCGGGACTCATAATCTTTCTCGCGTGGGGAATCCCAGTGTGGACCCTCCAGTTGGGCGGTCACAAAACAGGCGAACAAATCCAGCCTCGTTACCTCCTTCCTCTGTTTATCGTCGCCATCGGGGTGCTACTTATTCAAAAGACGGGCAATCGGGTTTTGATCACCAGCCGACCTGCCCAGATTGCTGTCATTCTTTCGTTGTCAATTGCTAACGCCATTGCTCTCCACACAAACTTTCGGCGATACACCACCGGAACAATCCAGGGCGGTATCGACCTGGACCACCAGCGTGAATGGTGGTGGATGTCGCTACCAGGTTTCTTAAGCGCCAATGCCACCTGGGTGATTGGGTCGCTGGCGTTTCTAGGGCTCATGTGGGTTCTGCTACGTCACGCGAATGCTCCTTCGGAAAAACCCAGTAGAGAAAACACACCGGTGAAACTTCAGTCCAATTTCTGAGCCTTCAAATATTTCTCAATCACATCTGGAGATTTTCCAGTCGCAATCACTTTGCCAGAGTCGATCCAGGTTACACGGTCGCATAGTTCGCGCATTAGTGACATGGAGTGACTGACCAAAATGATGGTCCGACCCTGTTCTTTAAAGTCAGCAAATTTCTTGATACTCTTTTCTTGAAAATCAATGTCGCCGACAGACAGCACTTCGTCCACGACCAAAATGTCCGGCTCCACGTTGATGGCGATAGAAAAACCCAAACGGACATACATGCCGGAGCTGTAGTTCTTGACCGGCTGGTCCAAGAACCTTCCTATTCCGCTTAACTCAACAATTTCGTCAAACTTTTTGTCAATGACTTTCTTGGACATTCCCAAAATAGAGCCATTTAGGTATATGTTCTCGCGACCTGAAAGTTCCAAATGGAAGCCTGAACCCACTTCTAGTAGAGACGCCATGCTCCCGTGGTAGCGAATGTCGCCAGAAGTTGGCCAGTATATTTTGGCAAGGCACTTAAGCAAGGTTGATTTGCCCGACCCATTTCTGCCAATCAGGCCGTGAGTGGTGCCCTGGCTGACTTCTAGCGAAACACCTTGCAACGCCCAAAAATCTTCATGCGCAGACGTTAGGCGACGCACAAATGCCGACTTTAGGCTCTGGTTTCTCTCGTGGTAGAGACGAAACTTCTTCCATACATCCTTAACTTCAACAGCAAACTCACTCACAATAACTCCGCCATTTGCTTTTCTTTTTTGGCAAACAATCCAAAACCCACTGTTGCAGTGACAGCTGTCCACAGCAGAGCCACAAAAACAACGTCGGCAGAGGGAAGCCTGTTGTCATAGAGCAGGTTTCTAAAAATGGCGACGAACGTTTCCATGGGGTTTAGTTGATAGAAATCAATCAAACCAATCTGGGTCCCGGGAATGGAACCGAGTTTCTCTGACTGGGTTTCCACGAGGGAAACTGGGTAAAGGATCGGGGTGAGATAGAACCAAAACTGCAAAGCGATAGACAGCAGATAAAACATATCTCTGAAGTAGACGTTGATGATGGACGCAATCATGGCGAGACCACTAGCGAATACGGCCAACAAGAACATAAAAACCAGCACCAGGGGAAGCAGGGGTACGAGTCCAAAGGCTTGAAGTATCAATAACGCCAGGACTAAGACGCCCATTTCAAACACCCAACTAAAAAAAATCGATGCTGTCAAAGAAAGCGGTAACACCACTCTCGGGAAATAAACTTTTTGGACCAACCCGGCATTGGCTACGATCACTTCCACACCCTGACCTAAGACGCGACTAAAAAATAGCCAAGGTAACAAACCGCAGACCAAAAACAATGCATAGTTTTCCAGGCCACTGGGGTCCCCCACCGGTGACTGGATCTCAAAAATAAAGGAAAAGACGAATGTGTAAATGATGATCGCAGCGATTGGGTTCGCTAGGGACCACAACTGGCCGAGGGCTGTGCGCTTGTATTTGCCCCGGACCTCGCGCTGAATGAGATTAAGCAACAATTCTCGAGAGTTCACGAGAGACCTGAGATAGCTCACGAAGCCAACCCAGACTTTCCATCATCTGCAAGCCGCTTCAAGTAACTGCCATAGCCGCTCTTCTCAAAAGTCTTTGCTAAACGCTCGAGGCCACGGTCATCAATCCAGCCGGCCCGCCACGCAATCTCTTCGATACATCCAATTTTCAAGCCTTGGCGTTGTTCAATTACGCGGACATATTCTGACGCATGCATCATGGATTCAAAAGTTCCAGTGTCTAGCCAGGCAATACCCCGGTCGAGTACTTGGACAGTTAGAGCACCTTGGTTGAGGTAGAGCTCATTAATTGCAGTGATCTCAAGCTCTCCTCTAGCGCTTGGCTTGAGGGAAGTAGCAAGGTCTAGAACGGTGTTGTCATAAAAATAGAGCCCCGGAATCGCGTAATTACTCTTGGGGTTTACGGGCTTTTCTTCAATCGACAAGGCTTGCATTTGGTTGTCAAACTCGACGACACCATATCTCGCTGGGTCTGCGACCCGGCTTGCAAAAATTAGCCCTCCCTGGACCTCGGTATTTGCGCGAAGGGAACTCCCCAAACCGGTACCGTGCAAAATGTTGTCACCGAGCGCAAGCGCAACGGAGTCGTTAGCAACAAAATCTCTGCCAATAATGAAAGCTTGGGCCAGGCCGTCTGGCTCCGGTTGGATGGCATATGAAAGTGACATTCCAAGACTTGAACCATCGCCTAAGAGCTGTCGAAAAGAGGACTTGTATTCGGGCGTTGAGATAATCAAAACGTCCCTAATACCCGCCAGCATCAGGGTGGCAAGTGGGTAGTAAATCATCGGCTTGTCATAGATAGGCATGAGTTGCTTAGAAATGCCTAGGGTAATCGGCCACAAACGTGTGCCCGAACCCCCTGCCAGAATTATGCCTTTCATCTGTCCCTCTGCCCTGACCAAAGCGGAAGCAAGCCAGCTGTCTTGGCTTCTTTAAGTGTTGGTGCTTCCCGGTCTTTAGCCGACAACTTAAGTCCGGTGGTGGGAAGGGGAAAAGTCAGACCAATTGAAGGGTCAAGGGGGTTAATCCCATGTTCTTTATCTGGCCTGTAAACATCAGTTACCAAATAGGTCACCACCGTGTCATCTTCGAGAGCCAAGAATGCATGGCCGAGGCCTTCTTCGATGAAAACAGCGTTTCGTTGACCTCTACCGAGCTCAACGGTGTCCCACATGCCGAAGGTGGGCGATCCGACACGAATATCTATGACAAAGTCGACAATGCTGCCCACAACACAGGTGATGTATTTCGCTTGCCCAATGGGCACATCAGCAAAATGAATACCACGGAGCGTTCCCCTCGCGGATCTGGACATGTTGGCTTGGGCGACAACAAAGCTTCGTCCTGTAATCGTCTCAAACTGTGGTGCTTTGAACCATTCGACAAAATCACCACGGTCGTCTCCGTGGAGAGTGTTCTCGACACTCCACGATCCAGGGATTGTCAGTGGAGTCATCAGCATCAGCAAAGCCTACCAAGTGGCCTGGAACTAGGATGGAGAAGGCAGCAAATGAAGATTCGCGCCAAAATCATGAAAGGCCTCCTCGATGAAACTATTGGTCACCGGCGGTGCTGGTTTTATCGGTTCCAACTTCGTAAGACGCGCTCTCGCCGGTGACTTGAACGGCATCACAGACGCCTCCATCACAGTGCTCGACGCTTTGACCTATTCTGGAACACTCACAAACCTGGAATCTATTGCGAAGTCGCCCCGGTATGAATTTGTTCACGGGGCCATCACCGACGAAGGTCTTCTTCGCGACCTGATGCCCGGACACGACGCAGTAATCCACTTTGCTGCAGAAAGTCACGTAGATCGTTCGGTGACAGATGCAGGCGTCTTTGTTGAAACTAACGTCATGGGAACGCAGCGTCTTTTAGACGCTGCGTTGGTCAGCAAAGTAGAGCGCTTCGTTCACATCTCTACCGATGAGGTCTATGGGTCCCTAGACGAGGGCGAGTGGGACGAAGAGGAACCTCTATTGCCCAATTCTCCCTACGCCGCGAGCAAAGCAGCTAGTGATTTGCTCGTGCGAAGTTTTCACAACACTCACGGCCTAGACACTGTGATTACGCGGTGCAGCAACAACTATGGTCCACACCAATTCCCGGAAAAACTCATCCCTTTGTTCGTCACAAACCTGATCGACAAAAAACCAGTTCCTCTTTATGGCGATGGCACGAACGTGAGAGATTGGCTACACGTCGATGACCATTGCCGAGGAGTTGCTTTAGCGTTACTCAAGGGCCGCTCAGGCGAGATTTACAACATCGGTGGTGGCAGCGAACTCACCAACCAACAACTCACCGGTCTTCTTTTGAACGCTACTGGCATGTCCTGGGACTTGGTCGAATACGTCGAAGACCGAAAAGGCCATGATCGTCGCTATTGCGTCAATATCGACAAAATCTCCGGGGAACTCGGCTACAAACCAGAGGTCCCTTTCGATCAAGGCCTAACCGATGTTATTGAGTGGTATCGACACCACCGAGCTTGGTGGGAGCCCCTAAAGGCTCGCGCAACCCCATGACACGAATTGCCGTGGTCGGGGCCGGGGGCCTGCTCGGAACAGACCTGATGGATGTCCTGAGGCTATTCTCCCCCGCTGGTTTCAGTAGAGCATGCCTCGACATCACTGATCGAAAAGCTGTAAACGAAGCTCTCGTTGGCTTTGATGTTGTCATAAATGCCGCTGCTTATACCCGTGTCGATGACGCAGAGACGCGGCGCGACCTGGCCTTTGCTGTGAATGCACTTGGGCCAAAAAATATCGCAGAGACCTGCGCACTCCATGGTCAGAGCCTCATTCACCTTTCTACCGACTATGTGTTTGATGGGAAGGCCACTAACCCCTACAAAACGCGCCATCAAATGAATCCACAGTCGGTGTACGGAGAATCTAAAGCAGAGGGCGAAAAGCACGTGCAAGAAACACTTCCCGACTCGTCAGTGATTGTTAGAACAGCCTGGCTATATGGACAAAATGGGCCCAACTTTGTCACGAACATCCTCAATCTGTCCCAAACCCGCGACTCTCTTCAGGTTGTAGATGACCAAGTAGGCCAACCCACCTGGTCGAAGGATCTAGCCAACATGGTCAAAAACCTGGTTACCTTACGGATCCGGTCGGGTATATTCCATGGAACAAATGGTGGCCAGGCCAGCTGGTGGGATTTTGCCCGGAGAATTTTTGAGACAGCTGGTCTGAATCCAGAAAGAATTGTTCGCACAACCAGTGCGGACTTTGTGAGGCCCGCACCGAGGCCAGCTTGGTCAGTTCTCGACCATACGGACTGGGGCCAACACGGAATGATCGCACCCCGTTCATGGGAAGCTGCATTTGCGGAAGCTTGGAACACTGAGTTCGCGAACCAGTACACGGGCCTCCAAAGGAGTTCTGGACCATGAGCTCAGAAAAAACAATCACCTATGGCGTGGTCGTGGTGTCCTTTGGCTCAGACAGAGTACTTGGTTCTTTTCTATCCTCGCTTCAGCACTCTGACGTGACACCCGACCATGTAGCCATTGTAGAAAATGGACCAACCCTTCCGGAACGAACAGAAATACCTGCCTGGGGCACAACGCTTGTTCATTTGCCCGACAACCCGGGCTATGGGGCTGCCGTCAACGCCGGCGTGGAAGCACTCCCCGAAGGCCTTCGATGGGTTCTGGTAACAAACCCCGATGTAACTTTGGAGAAAGCTACAACAGAGACTTTACTTGAAGAAGCAACTTGTCGAGACAGGTGCGGTGCCGTGGGGCCAGCCCTCCTAAATATTGATGGCAGTGTCTACCCTTCAGCCAGAGCACTCCCTAGCATCAAAGTAGGCATGGGACATAGCCTGTTTGCCTCCCTGTGGCCCACAAACCCTTGGACGAGGTCGTATCATGGCTCCTACGACTCTCTCGATTCTCGTGAGGTGGGATGGCTCTCGGGGGCGTGCCTTTTGGTAAATCGAGACGCTTTTGCGGAGATAGGCGGCTTTGACTCGGAATACTTTATGTTTGTCGAGGATATGGATCTCGGGATGCGATTAGGGCAAGCCGGGTGGTCTAGCGTCTACGTACCACGTTCCAAAGCCACCCACACGGTTGGCCACAAGACAAAAGACCACAGAGGCGAAATGGCTAGAGCCCACCACACCAGTATGAAAAGGTTCCTAAAGAAACGCTATCCGGGTGTGTGTTGGATACCACTTCGCTTTTTGCTCAACGTCAGCCTAACACTCAGGCAAATTCTGGTGAAAATCGTTTGGGCAACCAATAAGTTTGACAACAATACGACTTAGCCCAGATTCATCTCGAGAACTTTCTGGGTTTGTCGGGCGTGAAACTGCTCGAGTTTTTCTTGGACATTTTTGTCGGATGTCGCGATGATGCGAGCAGCCAAATAGGCCGCATTCTTAGCCCCTCCAATAGCAACCGTCGCAACCGGGACACCAGTAGGCATTTGGACAATAGAAAGCAGAGAATCCAAGCCACCCATGTGGGCGAGAGGGACAGGAACTCCAATGACGGGAAGAGTCGTCATAGACGCCACCATTCCGGGGAGGTGGGCAGCCCCTCCGGCACCGGCAATAACGACTGAGAAACCTTTATCTCTCGCAGCGGAAGCAAAGTCGGCCATTTTCTGGGGGGTTCGGTGAGCCGAAACGATGTCTTTGGCGTAAGTGACACCGAGGTCATCAAGTACTTCAGCAGCCTGTTCCATGATTGGCCAGTCCGAATCTGAACCCATGATGATTGCTACCTGCTTGGAAGCCATAGTTCTATGCTAAGCCGTCCAAAGCCATTACTGAAGCTGCCATCTTCGCAATTCTGAGCAAATCTGCTGCATCCGAGCCAATAACAGTCACATGACCTGCTTTTCGCCCGGGTCTTGCTGACTTGCCGTAGTCGTGAACTTTGACCAAGGAGTCTGAGGCCAAAGCAGCTTCAAGTGAATCTCTCACAACTCCGCCAAAGAGGTTCACCATCACACCGTGATTGGCTACTAACTTGGTCGACCCTAGCGGGAGATCAAGAACCGCTCGGAGATGTTGTTCGAACTGGGATGTCACGGAAAGTTCTGTAAAAACATGCCCCGAGTTATGTGGGCGCATGGCGAGCTCATTGACAATAATTTGCCCCGAATCCAGCACAAACATCTCTACCGCGAGCACCCCAGTAACCCCTAGGCTCTTAGCAATTAGTGTCGCTAACCCCTCGGCGCCAACATGCACAGCCTCGTCAACTTCGGCTGGTGCAACCACCGTGGTACACACTCCGTTGCTTTGCCCAGTTTCGACTAACGGCCAGGCAGCAATGTCCCCGCTAGGTCTCCTCGCAACCAACTGCGCCACTTCACGCTCAAAAGCAACCTTTTCTTCTAACAACACAGGTCCATGAGCTAACCAGTCCTGAACCCCTGCTTTATCCGAAATCAACCGGACTCCTTTGCCGTCATAGCCACCCCGAGGCGTTTTGGCCACAACTTCCGAGCCTTCAATTTTGGCAAGAAATAACTCGACATCATTCTCGTTGTGGGCAACCGCCCACAACGGCTGAGGAGCGCCCAGCAGCTGGAGTGTCTCCCGCATGGCAAGTTTGTCTTGAGCGAAGAGAAGAGCATCAGGTCCAGGCCGGACAAACACACCTGAAGCTTCCAACTCGCGCAAGACTTCTTGAGGAACCAGCTCGTGATCAAAGGTAACGACATCAAACTGGTTGGCAAAAAGTCGAGCAATCTCGACATCTCGATAGTCCCCCACAAGAACGCAAGCTTCGCGGGCGGACGTGTCGGGGTTTTCACACAAGACACCGAGGTCAATGCCTAGCTCGATCGCGGGTGGAATCATCATGCGGGCTAATTGGCCGCCCCCAATTACACCAACACGTTTCAGCACACCACAACCCTACGAGCGCTCAATGTGGAACACGTCTCCAGATCTGATAACACAATCCTCAAGGCTCGAAACTTCCCGAACAACTAATCCACCATCGTAAGCTAGGTCTCTCACAACACCTATTTTTTTTGCTTGACCAACTGGCTCCCATTGAACTTCTCGGCCGAGTGTGGAGAGGTGGTCAGCGACTACTTTTTTCCACGCGACGTGAGCGTATTCTGAATTGTTTCGGAAAGCTACCCTAAGGTGAGCGTCCAGGCGAAGAGCAATCGGTTCTAAGAGCTCGCGCTCGATGCTCTTGACTTCAATTCCCTGGAGCGCCAGGGAGGTCGCAGTTGCGTGCGGCAAAGAATCAAGGGAGGAGTCAATGTTGACCCCAACTCCCACAACCATTCTCGAATCTGGCAAGACCTCTACGAGGACCCCAGCCAGTTTCTTACCATCGACCAAAACATCATTTGGCCACTTCAAGGAAACACCAGTTACTCCTAAGTTTTTCACGATCTCCACGACCGAAACACCCGCAAGGAGTGGCACCCACGTGAGCAAGGTCCCACTTGGAAGGCCATCTACAACTAAAGAAAAGGCAACTGATTCACCTGGACGAGAAACCCACGCTCGTCCGTTTCGGCCCCTGCCTTCCGTTTGATTCCGAGTGTAGACAAGTGTCTTGCTCGGGATTTGTGCGTATCGGGCAACGGTCCAGCCGTTAGTCGATTCCACGTCCTCAAGCTTGTGGAGCAAAAAACTCAAGGGACTTTCCTCCCGTGGTCGTCGGGCGGAAGTAGGAGCGAATTGCCGACGACCAACCGTCGCCTCCTTATTGAGCTAAATCCCAAAGGCGCTTAACTGACCCTTTGGTTGGCAGAAAAACTGAGGATACCGTATCAAGAATAAAAAGCCTGGCGCGGGGTTTAGGTCAATTTTTAACTGGGTTATTCGAAGCAAGCGAAGCACTAACACTCGCTCGTTGTCCTAGTTGACTTTCTCGATTGTCTTAACCTTCCGGAAGCCGAGAGCTGAATACGATCGATCACATGAAAGGTCTTAGCTCGCTGGAACCTAATGTTGGGGGATGTGATGCCTTCTCGGCGCCCCTTGGCTCAACACTCTGCCAGAATAAAGGAATGCCCAGCAATTCAAGCAGCCCTGCTGTAAGCCCCCCGGAGCGAGACGTGTGGGTCATAGTTCCGATATTCAATGAAGGGGAAGTGGTTGGGCCCGTAGTTCAGAATCTTGCCCATCACTTCGCAAATGTTGTCTGTATCGATGACGGTAGCTCGGACAAAGGTGCCGAACTTGCTCGACAGGCTGGAGCTCGCGTGCTTCAGCACCCAATTAATCTAGGCCAAGGCGCAGCGTTACAAACCGGATTTGACTATGTTATGCAACAACCAGATGCCACCCACGCCATTACATTTGACGCCGACGGTCAGCATCTGGTCAGAGATGCACTTGAGATGCTCGAGTTAGCAAAGAGTGAAAGAATTCCAGTGATTTTCGGATCTCGGTTCTTGGATAAACGCACCAATCCAGGCTTATGGAAGAGAGTCGTGCTTAAGCTTGCTGTTCTGTTCACACGTGCATTCACAGGCCTTCGACTAACCGACGCCCACAACGGCTTGCGAGTGCTCAGCAGGGACGCATTGGGATTTATACGATTAGAGCAAAGCGGAATGTCGCATGCAACAGAAATCGTTAACCAGATTGCCAAATCAAAACTGGCGTGGCGTGAGTACCCAGTGGAAATCCTCTATACCGACTACTCCAGGAGCAAAGGTCAATCTCTCTGGAATTCCGTCAACATCGTCATAGATTTGTTACTGAAGTAGGTCACGCGATGATTAGCCAATGGATTCTCGCTATCGCACTCGTACTTGTTGGGCTTTACCTGCTAAGAGCGCAACGCAGTGCCTCACAACAAGCGATTGTTCGCCTGTTTATCATTATCGCAATTGCTACTGGTTTTGTTGCTGTTGTATTTCCCAACCTCACAACTCTACTGGCCTCCTTTCTCGGAATTGGGAGAGGTACAGACCTCCTCTTGTATGCCCTCGTGGTATTCGTGCTATTCCATATCGTGCATCAGTACCGGCGACAACGTTGGCAGCAAAAAGTGACTGCCGAACTCGCTCGAGCTTTGGCCATAGTGAGGGCCGAAATTGAAGATGTGAAGAAACCCAGCGGGAACTAGGGCCAATCAAGCAGCTCACCCACCCTCAGCGCGCCAGTCATAGATCCTCAGGAATTCATGGTGCGTAGAATTTAAGTGCTCGTAAGCACATCTCTGGGCTCGGGCTAGAGATTCATTGAGCTTGATCCTGTCTATTCAACCTTCAGGAAACCGGTTCGCGAAGTCCATCAAACGAAAACTGCGAGACAGGTATCCAAACGTCATTGTGTTTTTGTTCGCTCAATCACTGGCGCGGCAATATCGGGCCTTGGAGACTAGAACGTGGAACTATCAGGCCGAATTCCCTAATCAGGTTTTCGACTCCGCGCGTCTGGACCGACCCAGGCACGACTCAGAACCAATGTCGACAAACTTTTAGGTTAGACGGCAAACTGAAGGAAAACCAGGAGTCAGATGTCCGGCAAAACTCTTGTCCGATTGGGAGCGTGTTCGCTTATGAAACAAGACCGTTCAAGAACTGCGGCTGATCAACATAGGCAGAGCCATTAGAGGACAGTGCAACAACATCCGAGTCCAACATTATCGGAACGAGATCGGTTCCAGCAATCTGCGGCACCCATCCGAGCACTTCTCGGGCTTTTGCAGCATCACCCACCAGGTCGTCGACTTCCGATGGTCTCGTGAGAGCCGGGTCAAATTGAACGTAGTCCTCCCAGTTCAAGTTCTTGTAATCAAAGGCAGCTGAGACAAACTCTCTAACTGAATAACTAGTTCCCGTGCTAACCACAAAGTCTTGGGCTTCATCGACCTGGAGCATCAGCCACATGGCTTGGACAAACTCTGGAGCGTAGCCCCAATCCCTTCGAGCGTCTAGGTTTCCAAGCACTAGGGTATCGCGAAGCCCCAGAGAAATCTCGGCGACAGCCTTCGTTATTTTCCGGGTAACAAAAGCCTCTCCCCTCCTGGGTGATTCGTGGTTGAACAGGATGCCATTTACGGCAAACATCCCATATGCCTCTCGGTAATTGCGGGTTATCCAATAGGAATACGCTTTAGCAACCCCGTAGGGGGAACGCGGGTGGAAGGGGGTGTCCTCGGATTGTGGCGGCGGGGTTGCCCCAAACATTTCTGAACTAGACGCTTGATAATACTTCGCTTCAAGCTGTGCAATACGCATCGCTTCGAGAAGGCGGATTGTTCCGAGGCCGGTGGTATTGCCAGTGTATTCGGGCTCGCCAAAACTCCTCATCACGTGGGACTGTGCGGCCAGATTGTAGATCTCGGAGGGCCTGATATCCACAAGCAGCCTCACCAAGCGTGAACCGTCAGACAAATCGCCATGGTGTAGCGTCAGTCGATCAGATGCCAACAGGTGATCAATACGAGAGGTGTTGGGGCTAGATGACCTGCGCAGAAGACCGTGGACAGTGTACCCAATACTTAGGAGGAACTCCGCGAGGTAGCTACCGTCTTGGCCAGTAATTCCAGTTATTAGGGCCGCTCTCTTGACACCCTTAGCCATAGTTTTCCACCGCCTTCTCAACAAGCACCGTGATCGGTCCACTACGAGCTCTGTCAATCATCTAAGAAACAAGCCCCTCAATAAAAGCAAAAATCGAAGATGCATCAACCTTGTGGTGTGCCAACACCTCTGTGGGTTGCCCATTTGCAGGAATCCCCGAAAGTCCGATTCGCGTAACGGGTACATTCTCGCCCAACTGTCTCGAGAGAACCTCAAATTTAGCTAAAGCCTCGTTATGATTTTCGAGCACCACTATGTGGTCAAACTCTGATAGCTCAGTCAGAGAATCGTCTGAAAGGTCAGCGCAAATCCAAGGCATGGTGAACACAGCTGGCGTGAAACCGTGTGTAGTGGCCGTTAAAGCCGAAGCATTAAGCGCCTCGTGAGACAACAAAGGTCCAGAACTGACCAAAGCAACCTTCTCACCAGCGGCTCGGGTGGTTAGGCCTCCTGGGCTCGAAAGAGATGCTGCGTTTTCAAGAGGTGCTAGCCCCCCCATTCTGAAATAGACGGGATTGTCTTGCCCAAGAGCCCAGGAAACTGCTTTTTCTAATTCAGCGCGACATGAAGGCTCGATCAGAACCATCCGAGGCACAGACGACATTAGTCCGACATCAGTGACTGCTTGATGGGAAAAACCCGGGGCGCTGGGGACCAGCCCGGCTAGGAAACCAAAGTACATGACACGCGAATATTCTGTGGCATTATTAAAAATCTGCTCTGCCGCCCGCATGGTGAGAAAGGTAGCGAAGCTGTGTACCATCGGGGTTTTACCCGCTAGCGCTAAAGTTCCCGCCATCGAAACCATGTCTTGTTCGGCAATTCCAGCCTGCACGTAACGGTCTGGATAGCTATTCCGCGCAAGATGCGTGCCAGTGTCATACGACAAGTCACCATCCAAAATGACTACATCGTTGTGTCTCTGCATCACTTCTGGCAATAATGTCTCCCAGTGCACCAGCATTGAAGTTGCTCTGGGCTTGGGGGTGCGGGAATCGAATTCGTTTCTCTGCACGCTTCGATTGAACGCCGACGTCAAAACCTCTCCGTTGAATGACCCTATGAGCTGTTCAACAGCGTCGTCGTAGAGGTCTTCGGCAATTACTCCGGAGTGGAACTTGTAATAATCACCGGTCGAATCAAAATCTTCCATCCAGGTAACCCCAGAACCCTTGGAGGTTTTAGCCACAATAAAACTGGGTCTCGGGTCGGCTGATGCGTCTTTTAGCGCGCGTCCGATATCAACAGGGTCGTTTCCCTCGCATTCGAGGTAGTGCCACCCCAGTGCATCGACTCGAGCTCGGAGGTCACCCAGCGGCAGCGTGCACTCCGTCCAAGTGTCCGATTGGATACCGTTCTGATCGACAATCGCGATGAGTTCAGAAAAGGCGTGCTGGGAAGCTCCCGGCATGGACTCCCAAATTTGGCCTTCCTGTAGCTCCCCGTCACCGAGCAATACAACTACTGGAATACGAGATTCCGGATTGTCAATTCGCTGCGCTTTGACGAAGCCTTTCGCCTTGGAAATGCCCATCCCCAAAGATCCAGTGTTGGTTGGGACCCCCGGCGTGATATTTTCCGGATGTCCCGGCAGACCACCCAATCTTCGAAGTTTCAACAGATCACTGTCGTCTAGTTGGCCAATGAGATGCATGACTGCATACAACGCAGGTGCATCATGGCCTTTAGAGCTAAAAAACACGCCGCTTTCTTTATGGTGGGGGGTCAGGAATGATTCGTTTGCTAGAAACTTTCGCACTGTGACCATGATGTCTAGGGAGCTGAAGCTTGTGCCAATATGGCCAGAACCCGCTGCCTGAATGGAAGAGAGAGCGTTTAGGCGACAACCATCGGCCAGAATTTTCAAGTTCTCAGAATCTGCCCATGCTTCGAGAAGTTGCTCTCTAGTCCAGAACGACAGGTCGGTACCTGATACGGCCTTCATGACACTGGGCCTCATCAACAATTTGCTCTCTCGGGCCTCGGAAGGAGATCAGGATTGTCTTCAACAAGCCTTTCCATGACTATCCAATCCAACTCAGCGTTCACATCGAACCCCTCATAACCGGGTAATTCCAGCGCCAACACTCTAGCCCCAGAGATTGAGTCATTGGCGACGACTGCACGTGTTCTGACAATCTCCAAAGCCGAGCTCTGGACATAAAGCTTTTCCAAATCCTGGGTGGGACCGTTGTAGGGCCCACCTTGGTCTAGGTATGTCACCGCTTCACCGAATTCATCCACACGCCACATCTTGCCAGGGTGCTCCGAAACAGGTCGCAATGCTCTGACAGAATCAGCCCAGCTAGTTGCCTTAAGTGTCGCTAAGGCTGTTGCAATACTCGCACCCCGGCGCAGCGGGTTGGGTGGTCTGAGCAAAACCAAGAACTCAACATCGGAGTCAAACCACTCGTTTATAGCGTGTCTGACAAAACCAATATCGTGGGCTCCATCGGTTGCCAAGCTTGCAGGTCGAAGTCCCGGGACTTCTGCTCCATACGAGCGAGCAATATCCGCAATGGCAGAATTATCGGTGCTGCAGAGCACTCGGTGGACAACACCCGATTCTAAAGCTGAAGCAATGCTGTAGGCCAGAAGAGGATGACCTTGGAGAAGCTTGGTGTTCTTGCCAGGGATCCTCTTGCTACCCCCGCGAGCAGGAATCAGCGCTACGACCTTGCCCATGGCTTAGACCCCGAAAAAGTTTGAAACAACTTGAACATCGGAATACGCGTCAATTGCTTGAACACCTGCATCCCGACTTCCGTTGCCCGAGTTCTTGACACCTCCGAAAGGGAAATTAACTTCAGCCCCGTGGGTAGGACCGTTTATATTAATTACTCCCGCGTGGATCTTTGAAACCACGCGCTCAGCTCTAACAATGTCACTGCTCCAAACTGCCGCTGTCAGCCCAAACTCGGTCGCGTTTGCAAGCTCAATTCCTTGTTCTTCCGTTCCAAACCCATAGACGCGCATAACTGGACCAAAAACTTCTTTACTGCCCAAGTCACTCCAGGGGTCAAGTCCAGTTACCACTGCTGGTAGGGCAACCGTATCTGCCACACCCCTAAGGTGGCCGAAGCGCGTGACAGTGGCTCCTGCTTTTTCACACTCTGCCAAGAAGCCCTCAAAGGCCCGAGCGCTTGCGCCATCAATTAGTGTGCCTATCTGGGCGTCATCACTAGTACCGACTAAAAGCCCCTGTGAACTAGCTGCAACTTCGTCTAGAAAAGCATCAAGAACATCGTTCTCCACGATTACCCGGCTCGCTGAAGCACATCGCTGACCAGCGTTCGAAAACGCACTCTCAGTTGCCGTCACCGCTGCCGCTGCTAAAGCCGCATCTGCAAAAACCACTAGTGGGTTTGAACCGCCCAATTCAATCACAGTCTTGGCGAGCGTTTTCGCTGCCGCTTGCGCGACCTTCGCGCCAGTCGAGTAGGAGCCTGTGAAGCTCACTAATTCACTCCCGGCCTCAATCATACCGACGGCTGCCTCGCCACCACCATGCAAAACCCGAAGGACATCTTCTGGAACACCAGCCTCATGCAGTATCCCCACAAACATTTCGGCACTCGCGGGCGTGTGGGGAGAGGGCTTGACAATAGCAGTATTCCCGGCCATCAGCGCGGGGAAAACCTTCCATGCAAAGTTTGGGATGGGGGCGTTATAGGTGATGATTAGCGCAGCAACTCCCAGTGGTACCCGTTGCAGTCTCGTTTGCCGAAGCGGAATGGCACTAGGCAAGAGATTTCCAGAGGGGAATCGACCGTGGGCTGCCAGCATGTAAGCCATTTCTATGGCGCTACCGACTTCACCATGCGAATCGCCTAACGGTTTGCCGGTTTCTCGGCGCACCAGTTCAGCAAGTTCATCCCGGTGCTTCTCGAGTGCTTGAGCTGCATTTCTAATCAGGCGACCGCGAGATTCAATCGCTGTTGATTTCCACAACCAAAAAGCTCTCCGGGCGTCTGCCACAGCAGACGCTGCATCACTTCTGGTTGAGAGTGGGTAAGAGCCCAATTTTTGGCCAGTCAAGGGGGAAACTTTGTCAAAGGTTGGGGTCACCATACCGTGTAGCCCCCATCAATAATTAAGTTGTGGCCTGCCATCGCCGACGAATCATCAGAAATGAGAAATATCAGCGCTGCGGAGAGTTCGTCTCTTTCGACCATGCGCGCCTGTGGCACTTGGTGAACGAATTTGGCAACAAATTCTCGGTCTTGGTGAGCGGCGACTCCGCCCAGGGTTAACATATTGACCCGAACCCCCTTCGGGGCTAGATGTGTTCCGTATTGTTTTGTGGCGGCCAACAAGGCGGCCTTGGAAGCGCCATACGCCGGGTTTTTAATGGAGCCAGCGCCGTCGTTAAAATGGTCATACAAGTTCACTCTGGGTGACACTACCCCGTACATCGAACCCAGGGTCACAACCGAACTTGGATTCGATAGGTAGGGGACAAGCGCGTTCAACGCAGACACGACCCCAAAAACATTCACGTCAAAAACTTGTTGCCAATCCGAAAAGGAGTAATCGGCAAGGGCTTCTTTTCCAGCCCCTGGAATGGAATCAATGCCGGCATTCAACACAACGCCGTTGATGCTTCCAAGTCCGTGGCCCCCCACCAAAGCTTTCGCATCAACTCCGTCCGGGTCGGAGATATCGAGATCCGCTATTTCTAAGAGATCTGCGTGAGCACTGATCAATTTGGTGAGCGAGCTATCGCGGCTGGCGTCCAATCCGACCGCGATGACGTGAGCTCCCTCAGCCAGCAACGCTCTCACCCACACCGGGCCAAGGTTGCCTCCCGCCCCCACAACGATGACGGTCTTGCCGTTTAGGCGACTAGCCAACGACAATGTCACTTTCTGACAGTGGCTGACCTTTTCTCACTTCAGAGACCAAAGCTTTGCCGATAATAGTGTTGGCATGAGACGGCGGCAAACCAGTTCCTGGTGCTCGGTAATCTAGATCCGCCATGGTCAAAACGTGGCCCTCTGGCAAGTCACTGCCAGCAACAATCATTTTGGCAAGCTTCTTCAGAGGCGCTTCTTCGCTGACGTAGGGGCGCTTTACGCCATCACCAATTGCCTCCGAAGCACGGTGGATGTCTCGAATCATCTTGCGCATACCTTCTGGCTCTAGGGAGAAAGCGTGGTCCGTGCCGCGCATCGCGCGGTTCATGGTGAAGTGTTTTTCAATTACTCGAGCACCCAACACATAAGCAACTACTGCCATCGAGATGCCGCTGTCGTGGCCGGAATAACCTACGGTGACATCCGGGTAGCGGTCACGGAAGGTTGTAATCACTCTCAAGTTAAGTTCGTCAAACCTAGGGGGGTACCCAGCGGTGCACTGCATCACAGCCAATGGAGCACCTTCAGATAGAACCGTCTCGACAGCGAGGTCAACATCTTCGATTGTGCCACCGCCAGTGCTTATGATCATCGGCTTCTTGTGAGATGCCACGTATTTGAGCAGCTGGGGGGTCTTTAGATCCGAACTCGACATTTTGAACAGCGGAACATCGAGATCTACCAAAAAGTCAACACTCGGAAAATCCCATGGAGTGGCAAAAAAAATGACGTTGTTACGTTTGGCTTCTGCAATGCACTCGACATACTCGTCCTTACCAAATTCAAGTGCCTCACGGTGTGCTCCATATGTAGGCCCAAACGCGTTCTCGCTCGTATATGGAGCATCGAAAGCGTCCTTGGTGAACAAAGCTTTGTTATCTCGTTTTTGAAACTTCACCGCGTTTGCACCGGCAAACGCTGCAGCCCTAATCATCTGCTTGGCGATTTCTACATCCCCTTGGTGGTTATTGCCAATTTCTGCAATAACAAAAGGAAGAGTGTCGTCTGTAATGACAGTGTCGGCAACGGCAAATTGGCGCACCGACGAGAAAGTTTTTGACATATATAGAAGCCTACCCGGAATCCGAAGCATCGAGCTTCGGCAAGGAACCCGTTTCTCTGGCTCTTCTCGAGAGGACCAGCAAGCGGAAATAGCGAACAAAACGCATCACGAATTCGACCGGGTTCCTAAATGGGTAGGAAAAGCGCAACCAGAAAAAGAGCCTCGTTTCCACCCGGTCTCGATAGTGATTAACTTGCAGGTCCAGAGGGTGCCTCAAAGGAAACTCCATGGGCTCACTCGGGCTTTGTAGCGTCAAACTTTCAAACTTGGTGTGGGTTGAACCCACACCAAAACCGATATTGGTCACCAAGTTCACCTCTGGCACCACACTCATGTAGCCATGTTCTTGGCAATACACCGAAAAAGGAATGTCCCATGCGTCTAAGTGATGAGCATGCTTGAGCATACGACCAAAACTGATCCGCCAGGTCAGACTGGGAATTCGTCTCAAAATATCTTTCTGCTCGGCCTTCGTCCACGAGTCTTTCAGCCCATGTTCACCTCCAAATCCCTCCCATACGCGTTTCCAAGTCGCCCAACCCCAGGTGTGGCCAGTCCCTGAGAAAGTGTAGGACTCCGGCGATACCCTTTTCCCTTTCAGATGGTTGTTGCCACTGATCACACCTATCCGGTCTTCGTCCCGAAAACGCTCCAACAACTCTCCACAAAACCGGAAAAAAGTAGGATCTGGAACACAGTCGTCTTCCAGAATGATTGTTTCTTCCACTTGGGAAAAAACCCAGTCAAGTCCACTGGCGACACGGCGCCTGGCACCCATATTGCTGGGAGCAAAGTTTGTTTTGACTTCACATGGCCAATCCACCTGGTCAACAATCCGGCGACCCTGCTCGACGAGCTCGGCTTCTCCCGAATTGGAAGCACGGGGCCCATCACTCACGATGAAAAGCTTGGCGATTTTAGCTTCGCGAATTTTCTCAAAAACAATGGCCGCTTTGTCGGGCCGATTAAAAATGAAAAATGTTACCGGTGGTTTTGGAGCCATAGGCGCTGATCCAACTGTCATCGCGGACATGTGGCACAGCCTAGCGAGAGACTAGGAGTGCATGTTGAAGTATCGCATTCGTTGAAATCAAAAAATTGCTCCTCGTCGACGACGAATTTTCAAAGGTTAGAAAAATCAGGTCTCCCGAGAATTCGTCCCTATCGCCCACAAGAACTCGTGACATTTGGTCAACAAATTTGGCAACAAATTCTGGGTCTTGGTGCGCGGCAACCTCACCCGGAGCTAACGAATCACAGGCAAAAATGTGAGATTCGAAGACCAAGTTCATCAATGCTGGAAAGTGCGAAGGCAAGAAAAAGCGAAACGCTAGAGAAGCTCTCTACTTCGGTAGTGTGAGCATGTGGTTTCTCGCGTCTTACACCTAAACTTTTCGAGCTCGGGAGGCGCAGGAAGAGCTGCACACCGGCTTGCGGATGCCCAAAAGGAATTTGGGTGGTCACCAGATCTGCTTACGGCAAGTTCTAGTGACCTGCGAACCTCCCCATTCGAGCACCCACTTCACTCCGTGGCAGCAGCGAGCGATGATTTCCTAGTCAAAAAGAAAGCCTTCTCAGCCCTCTTTTCCCTAAAAAGAGACGACCTAAGCGCCATTAGTTCTCTACCGACCGACTATGACGTCTACCATCTTCACTGGATTAACGGCTTGGCAAACTTGGCCAGAGAGTCTTTTCTGGTCCAAAAACCGATTGTGTGGACTTTGCACGACATGAACCCGTTCACCGGAGGGTGCCACTACACATTGGGTTGCGAGAATTTCAAAACCGACTGCAGCGGATGCCCAGCCGTGAATAGACTCTTCCGAAAAGAAGTTACTTCCCGCTTAGCAAACAAAGCGGCGCTCTATCGGACCTGGCCGAGACTGAATGTTGTCACGCCCAGCAACTGGCTTGCTGCAGAGGCCGCTCGGAGTGAGATTTTCAAGAACGTATCCATTCACATGATTCCCCTATCGCTCGATCCCCTTTTTTTTAGTCCACCAATGGACACAGTTTCTTCGGTAGGTACCAGTGAAAAGGCTGTCAACATCGCGGTAGTCGCCGCGCAATTAGATTCACCAGTCAAGAATGTAGACTCCGCAGTGAAGGCATTCAGATCCGCCTACTCATTAGTCCCGGGTTTGAGGCTCGTACTCATAGGAAATGGTGGAAAAAGGTTCAGAGACATTCCGGGTGTAAGGATTGCGGGCTCTCTCTCGACAGCCGAACTGATTCGGGTTCTGGATGAGACTGACTACCTCATTATCCCGTCCAGCGCTGACAACTCACCGCTGGCCGCATGGGAAGCGGCGGCACGGGGCGTTATACCGATTGTAAATAATGCGGCAGGACTCCCTGAATTGATAGACAGGTTTAAAGACGGATTTATATACAATTCCGCAAGTGAGCTGGTGAGACTCTTGTCTGGTGGCCTAAGCCACAGTATGGAGCGCCGAGGAGAGCTCTCGCTCCGGGTGCAACAACTCACCCACCCCTCGTCCACAGCCGAGAAATATATTGAGCTCTATGAGAGCATCCGATGAAAACGCTTATTCTATATTCCCAAAGCAGCACCCTAAGGCCTCGGTCCGTCATTGCTTCTCTAGCCACAGATCAGAGAAAGATGGGCCACGACGTCACTGTTCTTGACATCAGCACCTACTCTTACGTGAACCAGGACCTGCCTCCCAGGTGGTTTGCTCGCATAGTTGGAGAGGATGTGTATCCATCTGCTCTAGAGCGCGTCCTCGAGAGCCAACAAATCCCTTTTCACCGGCTCAATCCTTCCCTGTGTAAAGACAAGTTACCTCCTGACGTCATGAAACAATTCGACGATTCGGTCTTTTCCGAATTGGTCACATATTTTCGAACCAATCGACCCAACTTCAAGAACCCACTCACCCGCTTCACCGAAAGGAAGATTCGTGAAGAATCTGAGCCGATTTACCATTCTCTAAGAGAGTTCTTAGAAGAGTCAGAATTCGAAAAGGTGATGGTTCCAAACGGCCGCGACAGCACAACACGTTTGTCCCTATCAGCGTGCAAAAAAGCGGGAGTCGAGATTGAGTACTTCGAAATCGGAAGAGCTCTAGAAAATTCCTACTTCTCAGGTCGACACCAAATTCACGATAGGGAGGGAACTCAATCAGAGGTAGAGTCAGTCACCGCTCATCTCTCTGATGTTCAAATTCGAGATATCGCAAAAACCTGGCTTTCAACTCGAATGACCACTGGCCTCGCAATTCATCCCTATCACTTGAACTGGACCCGGGAGTCAGACGGTACTATTCCCAGGTCGACGGAGCCGCTTGCCGTTTTTTTTACCTCTTCAGTGGATGAATTCACCTCCTATGGAGCTAGCTGGCAAACTCACGAATGGGCCGACCAGTACGAGGCCTTTAGTTCAATCATGAATATTCTCGAGAAAAAGGGCATCACTTGTGTGCTTCGAATCCACCCGAATTTGCAAAACAAAAGCCTCAGTTTTGTTAGAGGAGAACTTGACCGCGTCAATGATCTCATCAGAACCCACCCAAAACTACATGTCATAGCTCATACCGACCCGACCAACTCGTACGATTTGCTTGAGCACGCAGAGTACGTGATCGTTGGCAGATCAACTTTGGGCCTTGAGGGAAGCTGTCTCGGAAAGTGCGTGTGGACCACCACCGCGGCTCGGTATGACTCCAGTGCCGATATCAGACCGGTGCTTCGAACTTCGGATGTCACTGAGGAAAGACTCTCAACGTGGAAAGTTAATCCGCTCGGAGCGGAACGATTTGTTAGCTATTGGGTGGAACAGGACTCAGTCTTCACCTTCGGAGAAGAGAACTGGGCCACATGGGACTCAATGAAGTCTTCAACAGCAATCAAGATCGGAAACCTCTTTGTAAAGAACAGCCTGTGGCATAAAGCCCACCTTGTGGCTTTAGAAATTGCGAAGGCAGTAAATCGTCGCCGTGGCAAAAAAATGTCTCGGAACCGCGCTTTGCCAAATACTTAATCCATCTGACGAAAAGCGGCGCACCCCCCGAAGGGGCCAAAGTGTGACGACGTTCCAACGGGCGTTCAATGTTTCCGGGTTTTGAGATTGCTTCCCACGAGTAAACTCACTTTCGTGCAGAAAAACCGCAAAAAGTCAGAACCGACTTCAACCCAAATTCAACTCGAAAAGTTGAAAGAAAAATACCACGAGGCAGTGACTGTAGCTGGCGAGCTTGCCATGTCAAAACAACACGCGAAAGGAAAAAAATCAGCCAGGGAACGTATTGATTTGCTTCTTGACCACGGCTCTTTTGTGGAACTGGATGAGTTTGTTCGACACCGAACCAATGCTTTTGGCTTGGACGCCAAACGGCCCTACGGGGATTCAGTTGTTACTGGCGTCGGAACTATCCATGGGCGCCAAGTAGCAGTCTTCAGTCAGGATTTCACTGTTTTTGGAGGCTCGCTGGGGGAGGTTGCCGGTGACAAAATCATCAAGATTATGGACTTTGCCCTGTCCACCAGGGTCCCCATAATCGGAATCTTGGATTCGGGGGGTGCCCGAATCCAAGAAGGCGTTATCGCGTTGGGTAAATATGGTGAGATTTTTAAGCGCAACACCGAAGCTTCGGGCGTCATCCCGCAAATTTCGATAGTGTGCGGTCCCGCCGCCGGAGGAGCCGTATATTCGCCGGCCTTGACCGACTTCGTGATAATGGTCGATAAGACGAGCCAGATGTTCGTCACAGGCCCCGATGTCATCAAGGCCGTAACAGGCGAAGAAGTCGAGATGGAAGAACTGGGCGGAGCTCGCACGCACAATACAGTTTCGGGAGTCTCACACTTCCTTGCCAGTGACGAAGAAGATGCTTTTGACTACACGCGAACCCTACTCTCTTATCTTCCGATAAATTGCGAGGCGGAGCCTCCCGTGTATGCATCGGAGGTTGACCTAGAAATCACTGACCGCGATCGACGCTTGAACTCGATAATCCCAGATAGTACGTCTGTGCCCTATGACATGCTCGAAGTTATAGGGGGAATCTTGGATTTCGGCTCTTTCCTTGAGGTACAACCTTTATTCGCGCCCAACATTGTGATTGGGTTTGGCCGGGTAGAAGGTCGCTCGGTGGGCGTTATCGCTTCCCAGCCGAACGCAATGGCCGGGACCTTAAATATTGACGCCGGGGAAAAGTCCGCTCGATTTGTCCGGTTCTGTGATGCGTTTAGGATTCCCATCATCACTTTGGTTGACGTTCCTGGCTATCTGCCAGGAACAGACCAAGAATGGACCGGAGTTATCCGACGGGGTGCAAAGCTTCTCTACGCCTACGCGGAGGCCAGTGTTCCGTTGATCACAATCATTACTCGCAAAGCCTATGGTGGCGCTTACATTGTTATGGGCTCCAAACAGCTGGGGGCTGACCTCAACTTCGCCTGGCCAACAGCTGAAATTGCCGTCATGGGCGGCCAGGGGGCTGTGAACATTTTGTACCGTAACGAAATCAAAGATGCCGAAGCGGCCGGAGAGGACGTGGCGTCCGTCCGAGCCCGCCTCGCCAATGAATACAGTTACAACCTCGCTAGCCCTTTTCTTGCAGCTGAACGAGGAGAAATTGACGGTGTGATTGAACCTGCTGCGACTCGAGTAACCTTAGTCAAGGGCCTCCGGGCTCTTCGCAGCAAGAAGTCACGGGATTTTGCTGGAAAGCACGGGAATATTCCACTTTAGGAAAAGGCTCGCGTTTCGGCGGTTAGTTTGCTCCCAACTCTCGAGCACCCAACCCTGAGGGCCTAAACTCTCGGTGTGAGATCAATAACAAAAATCCTCATAGCTAACCGCGGTGAGATAGCCGTGCGAGTGATTCGAGCCGCAATGGACGCGGGCATCAATACGGTGGCGGTTTACGCTGACCAAGATAGAAACGCCCGATTCGTGCGCCTCGCCCACGAGGCTTACGCCCTCAACGGGAAGACCAGCGCAGACACCTACCTGGTACAAGAGAAAATTCTGTCAATCGCGAAAAGGTCTGGCGCGAATGCAATTCACCCGGGGTACGGGTTCCTATCAGAAAACGCTGACTTTGCCGAGAAAGTCATTGCAGCGGGAATCATTTGGATTGGCCCACCCCCCGAGTCAATTCGATTGCTAGGAGACAAAGTCTCAGCACGACACCTTGCGCGTGAGGTCGATGCCCCCCTCGCTCCAGGAACACTAGATCCAGTCACCACTGCAGAAGAAATTGTTGCCTTCGCGCGAGAGCATGGTCTTCCGGTAGCCATTAAGGCCGCCCACGGGGGCGGAGGCAGGGGTCTCAAAGTTGCTCGCACCATCGACGAGATTCCCGACGCTTTTGAGTCAGCCACTAGGGAGGCGGTTGCGGCCTTCGGACGTGGCGAATGCTTCGTTGAGAAATACCTGGAAAAACCTCGACATGTAGAAACCCAGTGCCTTGCGGATTCACAGGGGAAAGTTGTTGTCATATCGACCCGTGACTGCTCATTGCAGCGCCGCCATCAAAAGTTAGTTGAAGAGGCTCCCGCCCCGTTCATTACTGAAGAACAAGAAAAAGCCCTATATGAATCCTCGAAAGCAATTCTCAAAGAGGCTGGCTATGTGGGTGCTGGAACATGCGAGTTCCTGATCGGTAACGACGGAACCGTTTCGTTTCTAGAGGTGAATACGCGTCTGCAGGTGGAACACCCTGTCTCCGAGGAGATAACAGGTATCGATTTAGTCCGCGAACAGTTTCGAATTGCAGAAGGGGGTAACCTCGCTTACGACGACCCTCTACATCACGGGCATTCTATCGAGTTTAGAATCAACGGCGAAGATCCTGGCCAGGGTTTTCTCCCCACTCCCGGCCCTATTCAATCGGTGCGCTTTCCTGGGGGTCCCGGGGTTCGGGTAGACTCCGGTATCACCTCCGGAGATGTTATTACCGGAGCTTTTGACTCCCTTCTCGCGAAACTCATCGTTACGGGCACAACTAGGAAGGATGCTATCGAAAAAGCCCGCAGAGCTCTCAAAGAGTTTGAGATAAACGGTTTGCCGACCGTCATTCCCTTTCACCGAGCTGTACTCGAAGAGTATGCCTTTATCGCGGATAACAGTGCCGACTTCGGAGTCCACACCAGCTGGATAGAGACAGAGTTTGATTCACGAATCGAGCCTTGGAAAGGCTCTATTGACGAAAACTTCGATGAAGATGAGCTTTTCAGGACGATTGTTGTGGAGGTCGAGGGTCGCAGACTAAGAGTTGGGGTCCCGGCGGGAATCTTCGTGGCCGGGGAAAGAGCTGCCCTTTCCAGAGCACCCCGAAGAAAGCCTCGAGAGAGACTAGATTCAGGACCCAGTGAAGGAAAGATTAGGGCGCCCATGCAAGCGACTGTAGTTAAAGTATGGGTTCAGACCGGAGAGTCAGTCGTCGAGGGTGACCGTATTTGTGTCTTGGAGGCTATGAAGATGGAGCAAACAATCCACGCCCCTTGCAGTGGAAAAATTATGCACGTTGGTGTGGAAATGGGGGATACAGTCTCAGCTGGGGAATTACTTGTTGAGATAGTCTGATTGCCCATCACCCCTCGGTGACTCAGGAAAGTTTGAGCAGTAATCCCGAAGAACGAAGCTAATCGTTTTCCGACTTTGGCTTGCAGTCAACCTTCGACGTGATTTGGCGGTTCGGGAGCGCAAATAATGAATCTCGGAATTCACGACGCACGTCTGAGTTCAAAAACAAGAAAATCCGCGTTTTCAAAACGTTTCAAATAGGAAATTCCTGCATCTCGGAAGCTTAGTTCCTCATCAGAGAAGTCGTTCTTCTCGATTACCAGGTACTGCAAATCGTAATTTTCCACGAACCAACCGATTTCCAATGTCGCTTTCGGATACCGTGCCGGGACTAACCTCTCAAAAGCCTTCCTCTTATCGCCGCTAGAAATCGCCGAATGAATCCACAAGAATGTGAGGGACGGATTATTGTAGCCAAGAAACAAGTTGAGGCGACCAGGGTTCGCAACTACCACTCCTTTCGTAAGCCCATTGATCCAGTGCCGCAGGTCGCGCATGCTCTCGACTCGCTCCTTTGAAGCGTTGCTTGGCTTTTTCCAGAGCTCGCGGAAAAACACAATCAGCGTCGCAACGCTTGCCAGAATCAGCAAAGCACCATTCCCGATTCCGATTTCAGAGGTAGCTTCTGCGAGGATTATAAAGATCGGAATGATGGAAAACTCAAGGTATCGTCCTGGCTCACCTAGAAAAGTGAGTGGGGGCGCAGAAGTGGCCAAAACCAAAACGATCCCCAGCATTAGCCATGCGTGCCAAGAACTCCGGCTATCCCTAAAAAGTGACTCAAATAGGGCGACCAGAAGAAAAGGGTTGTCCAAAACTATGCCAACAATCGGGTTACTCTTGGCCAGTGATAACCAAGTAGTTATTGGCCCATTCAATAATTCCGAGTAGAAATTCCGGTTAGTTTTCGAAGTTCGCGCTTGAAGAAACTGTCGGTAGAAACTACTCCACCGGATAGACGAAATCAGGATTCTTACTGATTGACCCCTCGTGATAACTGCAGCAAATGTTAACGACAAGCCAAGGACGACCAGTGGTTCTGCTGACAAGAAAGAAATCGAGAACCCGAGGGAGAAAAAAACTATGGCTTGAAACGCGAATTTGGAGGAAAATATGATTACGCTCCCAGCGATAATTGCCGTGGCTAGCGCCCATAGTGAAAACTGAATCTCGCTAAGAATAAAGACCATAAGCAGGTAAAGGTTCCCGAAAAAGGTCGCAAATGGCCTTTCTGAAAAACTATGCGCTCGACCTGTCTTGCCCCAAAAAAGCCTCAGTAGTGGAAAAAGGAGCAGCCAGAAAAGAGATTCGCCCTCAAAATATTGGATTGAAAGAGCAATGAGAAGCAATGTGAGGCTGTCAAAAAAGAAGGCGACTGCGGTTCCATACCTCCCCAGGAATCCAAGTGGAATTTTGGTAATGGCAAACAAGAGGTGAAAACCCCATGGGTAATCTTTCCCAGAAAAGAGAAACCTTCCAGAAAAATCTGGCGGTTTGAATGGTTTTTGGCGTAACTCTTTGACCAGTGACAAATGGACTACCGCGTCATCGTCTGACAAGGCAAAATCAGCGACCGCCCGCCTGGCAAGAAACCATCGACTAACAAGAAGTAGACTTATGGACAGCGCGAGCCAGCAAGTCAAAACTGCCAGGCCGGCGTTTGGAAGCATCACCTCGACAGGGTACCAAGCAGCCCGCAATCATTTGGGTGGATTAGGCCGAAAGGACAAGGATTGCTGGGGAAGCAGCGGAAACGGGTAGGAACGAAGGGCTTTATGTTCGCGCTTCTGTCTGTAGGAATTGTTGCTGCGCTTTCAACATTTGTCGTTTTAGAAATCAACCGCGATTGGATTGTTCCTCAATCAACTTCTAATTCTGGATATTCGGGATGTGAAAGACTCGTGTTCCCTGGATTGGAGTCGCCACAGGGTAGTGTCGGAAACCTATCTTTGCCTCTGCCAGAAGAGGCTTTCGACGCGGAATCAGCGGGCCGTCAGCTTCTGAATCCCTTGAGAAACAATCTGGATTTGTACCGAGCAAACACCTCTATTTTTGTGCCCTCCGATTCTCTCTTATACCTTGACGATATTTTGGAAGTCGGAGAGGCTCACACTATACAGCTAGAGTCTCATTTTCCCGTTCTGGTCGTTGAGTTCACGATTTGTGGACACGAGCGCCAAGCATACGCGTTAGGCCAAGAAACCAACTCAGAGAGCGCGGTACTTGTAATTCCAGGTACTGGCGAGAATCAATCCAGCGGAATCTACGCAGGTTCAGATGAAAACTACCATTGTTGCCTGTTTCCTCTTCTTGGTAACCACGACGCTTATGTCCAGTTACTCCCTAACCAGGACCAACGCGCTTGGCATGATGGGGCAGGTTCCAAAATCTCCTGGGACTACATATTGAGGTGGCAAATCAACAATGGCGGATCGTATTCTGCTTCATACATCGCCGAGACAATAGCTTTGAAGAAATATTTAGGTAGCCAAAATAAGAATGTTGCGCTAGTCGGGTTGTCGCAGGGAGGAACTGCCGCCCTGATTGCTTCGAGCCTTTCCGCGCCGGACGCGCTCGTCGTTTCCAGCGGCTACTCGCTCTCACAATTAGGAACGGAATTTGCTGACGAAATGCAAATAACGCTTCCCGGCATTTCCCAGCTAATCAATCCGCAGAACCTAGAAAGCACTATTGATTTCCCTACTCTTTTTTCCTATGGCCTGTTGGAATCGGGAGTTTATGGTTGGGAGGCAACATCCTCTGAAACCTGCGACATTTTCGACGAGAATCCAAACTTTCAATGCACGATCCATGAAGGGGGACACGTCTTTCCAGAGCCGAGCGTAGTCAATTTCCTCAACACTCATATTTCTGTTCCGGCGCCCTAAGCAGAATTCATGCGCAACGGTCTCAGCCTTAACCCGATAGGTATTGGTCTAAATCTGAACAACAATCTGTCAAACCTTGAAACGGACACCCGCACATGAACCTTCTAGGTAGTAAAGACTCAGCTCGCCCATCGGGCAAAAACCACCTTGTAGCCTCTGGCCTTGACGACAACTTTGTATACCCCTTTTGTGTTTGGCTTAGTTCCCTTTTGGCATCAAAATCTTCAAATTTTGACCTTATAGTCGGGTTCTTGCCAGGAAAACTCTCCACAGAAAATCAAGAATTTGTTGTCAGATTCTGTGATGCGCTTGACGTAACCATCATTCTCAAGCAGTACGAATCACATGATCTTTTTCAAGACATCCGCCACTTAACTTCAACTACTTTCCTGAAATTCAGGATCAGCGACGAGGTTTCGTCACCCCATCTATGGATTGACCTTGACACGATCGGCCTCGCAGGCTGGGACAGCATATTTACCGATGTAAATTTGGCGTCGGATGCTGATGGCCTTGTGGTTGCCAGAAAGCTAGACCAATCTTCCACATCCTTCAACGCGGGAGTCTTGGGATGGCCGCGAGGCCTCCGAAGGTCTTGGGTCCAGGCGCTTAGAGACCTTCCGGAGGAACGTTTCAGTGCCGAACAGGGTCTTTTCAACCTTCTCTACGGTGAGACAGCTTGGAGGGTATCCGTCTCGTATAATTTAGTGAGCTTTTGGGTTGAGTCAATCGATTCTGATAACCTCCCGAAAATCTTGCACTTTGCTGGTCCATCCAAGCCATGGCACCTTGATCGACGACTTGCCGCGCATTGCTACCGACATAGCTGCCCCTGGCGTCTTTGGTTTGACGCTGAGGCTGAGCTATGGAACAAAACCCTTCCGCGGAAGATATTGGATGAGCTTGCCACACAGAGACTTGAGAGCTTGGCGAAATCTCCCCCCACTCAAAAAGAGGATTTTTTCTCGATGCGCATAATTCGATGGCTGGGTGATGCAGGCCGGACAAAGTTAGTTTTTTTCTATCTCATTCAGTTCGTCATTAGCCTGCTTCGCATTCCAATACGAAACCTTCACCCTTTTCACGGTGGCCAAGGAACCAAAATTCAAAACTGAAAGTGTTTGACCGCTTCCCATAGAATCGTCGACCCAACACAGGAAGTTTGCATAACTCGCTTTGCCACACTGTCTAATCAGCGCGAGTTCGCTGATCTAGAAATCTGAATCAGTAGCGGCCGTCACAATAAAAGGCCCGATGTGGAGAACATCAATCGCCCCCCGCTCAATCGCCTTGAGCGCGTCAGCTGGACTATTGACGATCGGTTCTTCGTGAAGATTGAAGCTTGTGTTGATAAGGGCCGGCAACCCTTCGAGGCTAAAGAACTTGCTTACTAGCGAATGGTAGCTCGGGTTCTTATCGCGACGGAGAACCTGAGGCCTGACCGTGCTGCAAACAGAAATCAATTGCTTGTTCCGGAAAACTTCGAGTCAATTTTTCTCTGTTGAACCGCTCTTCTCCAACCGCAGCAATTACCTTCCCGTCCCGAACGAGGACAGCTCCCGAGTCATTTCCATTCCAAACTCCTAAAACTGTCCCCACATTTCTACCTCACTGCCTTTTTTAAAATCCCAACATTGTGATTACGGACTCCACTGCCTGCATGATGGCGTTCAACCCACGAGCGTCCATTTTTTCGTAATGATTCGAGGTGAGGAGGTCGAGCGTACACTAATTGAAGTTGGGAACATACCTCCTCTGCCGAGCATGCCTCCAGAAATGGGTTCTCCCCGTAGTGGCTCGCCATGAAAGCCTGATCTGAGCAGGTTATGACGGGATTCTCCATTGCGAGCGCCTCGATGGCGGCGCTGCCAAACCATGCAGACCCTACATCGTCAACAGTGACTGCAGCTATCGACCACAATCTAATTAGTTCGTGTCGGGTCAAACCGTCCTCGGCGAGACCTTTCACGAATCGCACATTGGCCTCTAACCCACGCAGGCGAACCATTTCTTTGAAATCTTCTAGCTCATCCGACAATTCTCGGTCTGGGATGACCAAAACTGGTCCACGTCTCTTCGCCTGGTTCAAATCTATCGAGTTCAAGAATTGCCCAAAACCGTCTAGGACCATCTCTGAGCCTTTGTATCCACCCGTCGAAAGCGTCGCGTAGTTTCTACGCATATTTACTCTTGAGGGCATCAGGACGATGAAATCACTCTGCTGGAACCCGAAGCTCCTAAGAATGTTGGGGCGTTCACTTTCTGCAGCGGGGCGGAAGACCTCTATGTCGATTACGAGCCGGAGATGGGAATCTAAATGCTTTCCTTCTAGACCCAACCTGCGAATTGCTCTCAAAAATGGTCCCTCTGCGCTCGCTGAGACCAAGTCACATGACTTGATTGCTCGCCTCCAACGCCTCCGATCGAGAAGTCGTCGGAGCCTCAATCTATCGCCAACCGAATTTGCCGCCCTAATCAAATAGCCTCCAACAGTGGGCTTCCATGATTTACGAAAGTCTTCCAAAACTTTCCTGCGCAGTGCGGAATTCTTGGGCCTGAACTGCTCCCAGTCGGAGTGAGATAAGATTGGATAAGCGGTAAGGTCTGTACCTGTGGCGCGGAAGAGCGTTCTTGACCGAAATTTCGGTGCGAGGAGCGTCTCCGGACCAGACACCACGACCAGATCGTAGTTGAGAGAATTAAACCAACTGAACCATTTTCGATCGGGCTGTCCAGGAAGCTCGCGAATCCAATCAGTCTCATTCAAGAGCAGACCCGGGATGTCACTTGACGGATGCTCAGTATTTGGGATTAGCTCCAAGTCTTTCAGGTAGAGATGAGCCTCCATCTGGAAAGGCTCGTTGTAAAGATAAGCTTCGCGAAAAAAGTTGTTCGCGATGTTCCCAACGAATGCAACCTTTAACGCTCTCACCGGTCTGTCCATCGAATGCGACCCTTTCTGATGACCTTCAGTAGTCTTGACACGTTCTAACCCTCAGGAAAAGCCTTGTGACCAGTAAAAAACTCCTCATTTTTGGCCCGGAAATATCCGGATTCAATCACGGCCTTCATCAAGCAGTGACGTCCTCTGGTCATGTGTGCAAGGTGGTTAGTGTCGGGCCCAACGAGTTTCGCTACGGTCATCTTGATTCCGGCTATCCGCGTGGCTCCTCTAAGTCGATGGGCCTATTCGTTGCGACCGCTCGAAGTCTTTTCCGTCGCGCCAAGGCAATTTGGCTCTCTTTTTTTTGGGCAGACGCAATTCTATACATTTCTGGGAGCACACCGACCACGACATTTTTGGAGCCAAAAATCCTGAAAGCACTGCTCAACAGGAGACTCAACTTTCTCTTCCACGGATCAGACGCTCGACCCCCCTATCTAAATGGCGCAAGACATAAAGAAGGGATGCCGGCGGATTGGGAAAGCATCAAAGATCAGACTGAGAGAATCAAGCGCTTAGTCGAGAAAGTAGAAAGCACCGGGGGAAAAATATTTGCCTATCCCGGTATTTCACATTTTTTTTCTGAAACGTTTGTAGATTGGCAGTTTCTTGGAATGCCCATCGCAGATAGCGCTTTGATGAAGAGCGAATCAACGAAATCGGAAAAAAACCTCCCTCTGACCACTCGCATTCTGCATAGTCCATCAAATCCAAATGCCAAAGGAACGGAATTTGTCAGGGCGGCGATTTTGCAGCTCCAGGATGAAGGGTTCGACATCGAATACTCAGAACTCCAAGGTGTTCCAAACAGCGTCGTGCGTTCCGCTGTCTCACAAGCAGATATTGCAATCGACCAGCTCTATTGCGATCGGCCTGGTGCGGCATTTTCACTGGAGTGCATTTCTGCGGGTGTTCTGTGCATCGTAGGTAGCCCCCACGCAGATTGGTTGAAGAACCACTATCGACACTCAAAAATTCAGCCCTGCTACTTGATCGATCCCGGGGACTTGGTCCAGTCCCTCCGGCACTATCTCCAAAATCCTGTAGAAAGAACAGAGCTGGCCTCACACCTCCACTCTGCCGCAAACATTGACTTCAGCCCGGAGAAACTAGGAGCCAAATGGGTGTCAGCAATTTTCTATGAGCCCCCGCTCGACGCTTATTTGAACCCATTCAATCTTGACTCAGAAATGGGAGGCTTTGCGTCAAAGGCCCATCTCGCTGGCCTGGTGCGCGGAATCGTCCGAGAGTATGGGGTTGGGGCACTCGGTCTGGAACATAACCCTGCACTTCAAGAACGAGTTCTGAGGTTGAGCAAGTAAGTTCTTTGAACTGGCCTGGTTGACAGGCAATGATTCGAGTTTTTCCAGCAAAATCCAGGCTCCTTTTGGGCGTATTTGGGAAGCGCCGAGGGCGGATATCCGAGACTTGCAAGACGGTGTTGTTGCTGACGTCGGGGGTTCAGTCGGCAACTATGATTTCAACGTGAACCTAAAAGACTCGAAGCTTGGAAACCAGATTTGCTCGGTTTGTATTTATGGCAATGAAGTTCCGGGCATATTGTTCGACGAAGCCGGCGTGTGCAATTACTGTCACCAAGTTGAAGAATTGGCAGGATCCTGGGGTACCGGACAAAGCAAGGGTGAGAAGGCTTTCGAGAGTTTGCTCGCAGAGATCAAGAGAAAAGGTAGGAAAAAACGATACGACTGCATCATTGGGGTTAGCGGAGGAACGGATTCCTCCTACCTAATGCACTTAGCTGTTAACGTTTGGGGCCTCCGACCTCTTGCATTTCATTACGACAACACATGGAACACGGCTATCGCCACTCAAAACGTTTACAAAATCGTCTCAGGGTTGGGCATAGACCTCCAAACTCATGTCTTAGATAATTCGGAAGCCGACGATCTTCTACGATCTGCATTTGTGGCGGGAATAGCTGAACTCGATGGCGCCACCGATCTTGGTTACGCACTCGCACTGAGGCGGGCCGCCAAGAAATATCGTGTCCGTTTCATACTCGAGGGGCACTCTTTCATAGAAGAGGGAATTACGCCACTGGGTAGGAATTATTTTGATGGGCGGTACATTCGAGAAATTCACAGAAAATTCGGCAGAGTATCTAAGCTTAGGACCTACCCGTTGATGACCTTGTCAAGGTTCCTGTATTACTCAATTCTTGTAAGGCCAAAATTCATACGTCCATACTGGTTTCTTAGGTATTCAAAAGACCACGCAAAAAAGTTTCTGACAGAAGAGTTCGGTTGGCGTTACTACGGAGGCCATCATCTCGAGAATCGGATCACACAGTTTCTGCACAGTGTGTACCTTCCCCGCAAGTACGGGCAGGACATGCGAAACAACACAATTGCTGCTCAAGTTAGACAGGGACTGATTTCGCAAAAGGAGGGATTAGATCTCTATGCAGCACCTCCTGCTGCTGAGCCACGTTTAGAAGATTACGTTAGGAGTCGTCTCGGACTATCCAAGGAGGAGTATGAGGAAATCATGAAGGGCCCCCAACGAAACTGGCAAGAATTTCCAACCTACAAGAAAACTTTCGAAGCTCTGAAACCGCTATTTTATGCCTTGGCAAAAGCTCAGATCGTGACTTATAGCTTTTACCTCAAATACTGTTTCCCTGTTGAGGCCAAGAAGTGATTACCCTCGTAGATTACGGTTGCGGAAATTTGGGTTCGCTGAGCAATATGTTCGAATATCTGGGCGCAGGGGTGCAAATTACTTCTGATCCGGACATAATCAGCAAAGCCTCAAGGGTCGTTTTGCCCGGGGTCGGGCCTTTCGACGTAGCGGCCAGCAAGATCGATAGCATCGACGGTTTGAGAGAGTGCCTCGTCGAGCTAGGAGAGGGAAAAACAGTTTTGCTACTAGGCATCTGCCTTGGAATGCAATTGTTGGGTAAAACTAGCGATGAAGGCCAGGAGCAAGGATTAGGAATTCTTGATTTTGGCGTTCAGCGATTCCCAATTTCTGGAGGCCTAAAGGTCCCGCACGTCGGCTGGAGTGTCGTAAATGATGAACCGGAAGGAAACCATACTGAGCTCGGAACGATCGGGCGGTTTTACTTTTCCCACTCCTACTATCTACCTTCTCACGGAAAACCATTTGAGTTCGGGTTTTCCTCGCACGGAGTCGATTTTGTCTCTGTGGTCAAGCAGGAAAATGTAGTAGGGGCGCAGTTTCATCCAGAGAAGAGTCACCGTTTTGGCCGAGAATTTCTGCAGAGTTTTTTGGAGTTATGAATGGTGGGCTATAGGAGTGGCAGACTAATCCCGGTACTGCTCAGTAATGGAGTTTCACTGATCAAACCGTATAAATTTGGGAGGCATAGCTATGTTGGCGACCCGCCAAATACTGTGCGGATCTTCAGCGAATTAGAAGCAGACGAACTCATCTTTATCGATATGTACGCCACACGAACTGGGCGGGGCCCTAACTGGAAAATGCTTGAGCAAATTGCCAGAGAGGCTTTCATGCCGATTGTCTACGGGGGAGGAATCTCAAGTGCTGAAGATGCCTCAATAATTCTAGAAATCGGTTTTGAGAAGATTGCGGTGAACACATTGCTGGAAGAAGACCCACTTGCTGTGCGGAAAATCGCTGAGCGAGTTGGTTCCCAAGCAGTAATCGCAAGTATCGATTACACTTTCCGCCTCACGGACGTCTTCAGAAAAAATCGGCGATTTTGGCACAACACAATGGCAAAAGTTGAGTTAGCAGCGACAAGAGCCCAAGACCTAGGTTGCGGAGAAATACTTCTCACCTCCGTCGAGAGAGAGGGTACTTGGAATGGTTATGACTTAGAAACCGTGAGAAGAATTTCCGATTTAGTTGAATTACCGGTCATCGCTCACGGCGGTGCAGCAAGCATGGGCGACGTGAACCAGGCGATGGCCGCGGGCGCGAGCGCTGCCGCCGCCGGAAGTATGCTGATTTTTCAGGCGAGGAACCAAGGTGTTCTTATTTCTTATCGCTGATCGTCAAGAGTTTTTGGGGGACTTCCCACCCCAATCACGAGGCGGGTAACTTCATCCCACAGAGTCCCATTGGTTAGATTTCGGCCATCGAAAATAAGTCGAATGCCAGGGAGGTCCTTTTTTGACAAATAGCGATATGCCACGTCGTCACTGTGTACAATCGCGAGATCTGTGTGCTCCCCTAGATCGTAAGGCTTAAGTCCCTGGGCGGCTAACTCCTCATGGGTCAGTAAGTTGTCATGCACCCGCACATTAGCTCCACGGGCCTTTAGGGCGCTAACAATTGGAAAGACCCCAGAAAAAGCGGTCTCCTTAACCCCGCCCCTGTAAGTCGCCCCTAGCACAACCGCATCAAGTCCTTTCAAGGAACCCAGGTGCTTCTCAACAACTTGCACGCATCGCTCTGGAGTCCGCAGGTTTACCTCGCGAGCCACTCGAACTATTGATGCTTCCGGATCGCCACTCAGGTAAAGTTCCGGATACACGGGTATGCAATGTCCTCCAACAGCAATTCCCGGCTGGTGGATGTGTGAATAAGGATGGGTATTCGCAGCAGAAATTACTTCTTGAAAGTCGATTCCCGAATTCTCTGCAAAAACCGCGAACTGATTAGCCAAGCCGATGTTCACATCACGGTATGTGGTCTCGACGAGCTTCAAGAGCTCAGCTGCTTCAGCTGAGGAGACAACCCATACGCCGTTCGCCATTGGGAGATCTGCTCGCGAATCAAATTTTATTGCACTCCGATAGAACTCTGCCGCTTTAATCGCTCCCTGACTCGAGACCCCCCCCACAATCTTCGGATACCGGCGTAGGTCGCGGAAAACCCTCCCGGAAAAAACCCTTTCGGGTGAAAAGACAACGAAAAAATCCTTTTCTGGAACTAGGCCTGAAGACTCCGAGAGCCAACGACTAACCAGGCCTCGTGTCGTCCCAACGGGGACTGTCGTTTCAAGTGACACAACCACACCAGGTGACATGGCACGCCCGATGCCCCTCATGGCATTTTCCAACGCACTGAATTCAGGATTACTGCTCTGGTCTATATAAAGGGGCACCGCAACTGCAACCAGATCCGCTCCTGCAATTGCCTCGCTGGGGTCGATTGTCGCGCGGAGCCAGCCGCGGCGAACCGCTGACTTAAGTTTCCAATCAAGGTCTTTTTCTCCCGGGAATGGCTCAGTTGCGGCGTTGACTGAGTCGACGACAGAGGGAAGTACATCAAGACCCACAACATTGAATTTTGAACGAGCAAACTGCACAGCAAGGGGCAAGCCAATTTTTCCAAGCCCTACAACAGCAATCTTGCTCTTGCTAGCTTTTGCCCGCATACCCCGATTATACCGATACGTTTGAAGGAGAAATTGATGCAAATCACTTAGTAGACTTCACGAGTCTGATGCGCAATCGGCCCAAAACAAGGAAACAGTAGATGATTTCGTCAGAAGCAAAAATCGAAGCCGGCGCGCTTATAGGAAGTGATTGCAGCATTTGGGCCTTCACCCACATCCGATCCGGGGCTTCGGTTGGTGCGGGGTCTACGATCGGCGAGAATGTATACATTGGTCCGGGTGTGCAAATTGGTGAAAGATGCAAAATACAGAATGGGGTCTTGTTATACGAACCTGCAATCATCGAGGACGGAGTGTTTTTGGGTCCGGGAACCATCTTTACCAATGATCGGATTCCTAGAGCAACTAATCGAGACATGTCGCCAAAATCGTCAAAAGATTGGACGAAGCAGGGAGTTTTTGTTGATCAAGGCGCCTCAATTGGTGCCGGCTCAGTGTGTATCGCCCCGGTGAGAGTTGGCAAATGGGCGATGGTGGGAGCTGGCTCTGTTGTCACACGAAATGTTCCAGACCATGCTCTGGTCGTCGGCAACCCAGCGAAAAGAATTAATTGGGTTGACAAAAACGGAATTCCACTCATGAAAATCGGCGAATATCTGGTTTCCGAAGATGGCAATGAGCGGTACCAGGAACTCTCTCCTCAGTCGCTAAGGGTGGTCTCTGATGAAAGGGCGTAAGGCAATTGATTTCGCAGCACCTCGGTTCGGCCTTCAAGAACAGAGAGCCGTCACCCGTGTGCTTCGAGATGGTCAGGTTACACAAGGCCCCGAAGTTGCTCTTTTTGAGCAAGAATTTTCATCGCTTCTCAAGAATCGAGTTGAGTCTGTAGCAACTAACTCAGGAACATCATCGCTACTCTTGGGACTTTTAGCTTTGGGGCTGCCAAAAGGTACTGAGGTAATTGTCCCGTCATTCACATTCGCAGCCACCTCTAACGCAATAGTACTTGCCGGGTATAAGCCCGTTTACACCGATATCTCGGCCACCTCTTTCTGCCTTGATCCTGAGATTGTCAAGCACTCCATCACAAGTAAGACGGGCGCTATCGTGTCGGTCCCGCTTTTCGGAAACCCGGCTGGAATTAGTGACCTGAAGCGGCTGTCCGAGATACACGGAATTCCTCTGGTTGAAGACGCCGCCCAAGCCCACGGCGCGTCAAAAAACGGCAGGCCTTCTGGTTCCTGGGGAGATGTGGGAGCGTTCAGTTTTTATCCAACAAAAAACATGTCGAGTGGCGAAGGAGGAATGCTCACCACCTCAAATCCAACTTTTGCGCGTTTTGCCCGAATTATGCGTAACCAAGGAATGGAGGAAAGGTATCGCAACGAAATGATCGGGTACAACATGCGGATGACTGACATTCACGCCGCAATTGGCAGAGTTCAACTAAAAGGGCTCAAGAAAAGCAACTCAAAACGTATAGAGATAGCGGAGTTCTATAATCGCAATCTCCTCGCCACCGAGAAGCCCATGAAGGAGGAAAATTCTGTTCACGTGTATCACCAGTACACAATTCGGATTCCAGAAGATCGGGATTCTTTTGCGGCCGCATTGCTTGCCGAATACTCAGTTCCTTCGAGTGTCTTCTACCCCGTGCCTAATCACCGCTTACCCGCGCTTGCGAGAGCGAGCAGGCAGGGTTCAGACTTATCCGAAACCGAAAGAGCCACTGAGGAAGTTCTCTCTTTGCCAGTCCACCCAAGGCTTTCCGGCAGAGCAATTGAGCACATCGTTTCCGCAGTCAACCATCTCTGGTCTGCGGGGTCATAACCTGATATGCGGGGGATAATTTTCGGCTTAGGTGTTATGGGACACAACCATTACCGGACCCTCCAGAGCATGTCAGAAATTTCTGAACTGGCGGTATTTGATCCCAACATTCCTGAAAGCTCTATTCCAGGCCTGAGGCTCTTGACGAAACTTGGGGAAGTAGATTCGTTTAGACCAGATTTCGCAACAGTGAGCGCCCCAACTTCGACTCACCAGTCAATCGGAAAGTTTCTCGCCGAAAGAAGGGTCCCTACTTTAATTGAAAAACCTCTTGCCAACTCGGTTCGAGCGGCTAAAGCCGTAGAGACGGCCTTTCGCAATTCACATACCTTTGGGCGAGTGGGACATATTGAAAGATTCAACCCAGCACTTATAGAGCTAAAAAAGAAAATCGATAGCGGAGTGTTAGGCAAGGTTTACCATGTTTCTACGCGCCGAGAAAGCTCCCTGCCGATGCGAGTGTCCGATGTTGGCGTCGTAACTGATCTCGGCTCTCACGACTTTGACCTTGTGATGTGGTTACTGCAGACCGAGTTTGAGCGCGTGTCAGCAGAAACGATTAAACTCGGCTCCGAACCGTTCGAGCAGGCGGTTTCCTGCACCGGTCGAACCGCAACAGGAATTGTCACGTCTCATGTCATCAGCTGGTTGAGCCCGCAGAAAGTTAGACAGGTGGTGGTAACCGGGGAAACCGGAACGATGACGGCAGACCTTCTGACAGCTGACTTGACTTTTATAAAAGCCCACGGCGGGGTACAGATTGAATGGTCAAACATGAAAAACCTCCGCGGAGCAGTGGATAGTGAAAAAACAACATTTGCCTTCGAAAAGGTAGAACCTTTACTCGCCGAGTTTAGAGACTTCGCTTTGGGGGTGGCTGGAAAGCCGTCTGTTGGAGCAACCTTGGCCCAGGGTGTTGCAGTTATTCGAGTTGCTCAGGCTGTGCTGGAAGCAGCCGAATCCGGCACTACCGTCCAGGTGAATTCAGGAGTGGGATAGAACTTGGGTTCCTCAGAGTTTGCGCAACCTCTGGTCTCATTTGTCCTGACTTACTACGAAAATCCAGAGACCTTCAAGATGCAACTCTCTAATTTTCAAAGTTTTTCCCCAAAGCTGCGTGAGTCAATCGAGCTGGTGATAGTCGACGATTGCTCTCAAGAATCGCCATTGCTCGTCGAACAGCTCCCAATTGATGGTCTCAAAGTTGTCCTGGCTAGGGTGTTGGAGAACAAAGCGTGGAATCATCTCGCAGCAAGGAACATAGGGGCTCATGAAGCTTCTGGTGAAGGGTTGTTCCTTCACGACATGGACATTCTAATCCCAGAGAAAACAGCCTCCCTTGCTTTCAACTTGGCTATTCGAGGTAATCTGCGAGGGAAGGTTTTCACTTTTTCGCGATTTGGGTATTTCGATGGTTCGATCCGCTCTGTCCATCACGACACCATGCTCATCAATAGAGGAGATTTTTGGGAGACTGGAGGATTCGATGAGGACTTTCAGGGCATTTACGGGGCGGGTCCTCTCTTTTCAAAAAGAGTCGAAAGAAAATTTCTAGCCGAAACAGTCTTGGACCACCACGTTTGGTCTCTCAGCCAAGACGTCCTGCCAGACTCAGCGACGAGGTCTTACTCGCGGACTCCCGGGTTCAAGAATCGCCTCAAATTGAAGGCGCTAGTCTTGGGAAAAGCCCTCCGGTTACTAAATCGTGTCACAAGTTTGCAATGCGAATACCAGGTGTTGTGGGATTGGAAGAAAGCATGACTGTTTCGGCAGGTAGTACACCAAAGTGCCTGCTCGTCGTTTTGGACCAGTTTGTTTTTTGGTCTTCGAGGCTTAGTCCTTGCATCAACCCCAGTTCGATCGGACAAAAAGCAAAAGCGTTTAGGAGAAAGAAGTATGCGCCGCTTCTCACGTGACTCGAGCCTCGCAACTCTAATTCAAACCTTAGGGTTATTGACCAGAAGGGAGGTAGCGTTATTTTTCTGGCTACTTCTGGGTAGGGTGTGTGCAAACCTTCTTGATGTCGCCGGCGTGGCAACTATTGGACTCTTGGCCACCGGGGGGGTAAGTGCGGCCATAGGACAAACAGACGGTAGCTTTCTCGGATTTGAAATATCATCGATTAACGAGTTTGGAATACTGAATCTTCTCTTCATTGTCCTCGGTTTTTTCTCGGCCAAGGCGGCACTCTCCTCAGTCTTGCTAAAAATCACCGTCAACTTTCTGGCTTCAGTTGAAGTTCGGGCCTCCAGCACAATCGCCCAGAGTGTATTCAACGGTTCAATTTCGGACCTCAAGAGGTACTCACGTGCCGAACTGGATTGGGCAATTGTTCATTCAACCCATGTCACATTTAGCGGACAGCTAACCTCCCTGATGACCTTCGTATCTGAGACAGCTCTCCTAATTGCCATTCTGTCTCTCTTTGTCGCAATAGACCTGATTTCTGCCCTCTTTATCATTAGTTATTTTGCCGTAATCATCGTCGCTTTTCAGCTCATTGTTAACAGAGGATTGAGAAAACTCGGCGGAGAAGTAACTGACGCTACAGTCGCCACAGGTACCTCCATTTTATCGATGGTCGATCTCTATCGTGAAATGTCGACCCTCGGGAAAACGGACTACATGATGTCCACATTTTCCCAAGCCCGGCGAAAAAGAGCATACGCTGCGGCCGACCTGAAGTTCTTAAATAACGTCCCCAGATACATTGTAGAGACTGCACTAATCCTGGGAGCCCTACTCTTCATTGCTTTTCAGTTAACCTCCTCTGGCGTGAGCTCAAGTATCGCGACCATCGGGGTTTTTCTTACCGGGGGAACCCGCATGATGGGATCGTTACTTCCACTACAGGCTGCCTTCGCGGGCCTCAGGGAACAGATGGAGCAGGTGAGGATGTCGCAGGACGTTCTAATTTCGGCTCAAACTAAGGATTTCCCTTCGGTGTATCGAACTTCATCATCCTCACACCCCAGCGAGGGGGCGCGGGTCAAGGTGTCGGAAATAACTTTTACCCATTCTGAAGAGGACGCTCCTGCGCTTCACAATGTTTCGCTCGCAATCGAACCCGGAGAATTTTTTGCGATAATTGGGCCCTCTGGATCGGGAAAATCAACTCTTGCAGACATAATCACAGGTCTGAGAATTCCCGATTTGGGTTCGGTTCTAATAGACGATAGACCGGCAGGAGAGGTCGTTAAGACCTCACCATCAGGAATCGCATACGTTCCCCAAAAGCCAGGCGTTCTCCCTGGCAGTGTTCTCGAGAACATCGCCTTCGGGGTTTCAGCTGGGGACGTGGACTGGGGGCTAATTGAGAAGGTGCTGCAGAGTACGGCACTCACCTCTTTAGTGAAGCAACTCCCGAACGGTATCGAGACGAACTTGGGAAAACATTCCGACAGTTTGAGTGGTGGTCAACTCCAGAGAATAGGCCTTGCGAGAGCACTCTACTCAAGACCTCGCTTACTCGTTCTCGATGAGGCAACCAGCGCTTTGGACGCAGAAACCGAGGCGGAAATATCAGCGAGCCTAGAGCAAATGACTGATCAATCGACCACCCGCATAGTAATTGCACATCGGCTTTCAACTGTGCAGCGAGCAGACCGAGTCTGTGTTTTGGTTGACGGTAGAGTTGAAGATATCGGCCGATTTCGTGAATTGCGCAAGCGCGTTCCATTGGTCAGGGATTACATTCGCCTGATGGCGATCGAGGATTAGCATCTCACACCAACTAGCAACCCATTGCCCCAACTGCGAACACTGTTCAGAAAAGCCACAATAGCGTTTGCAGTCCGAAAATCATCATTCATCTGGGGAAACCTTGAGCGTTCGGCGGGATGAGCTGCTCTAACCCTCCCACCTTCAAAACTCCTCAATTCTCCCCGAGCCTAATGAACTCGATGGAGCTGAAGGCGAGACTAGTGGACAAGCCGATAAACCACTAAATTCCAAATTTCTGGTGGTCAGTGCCTGAACATAGCGTCGAAAGCGTCAATTCGTGTCCGCGCCAACACCCGGTTCCCAGACCTCGTTCCAAGTCTTCACTCCCGCGTCCGCTTAGAAATTACTTCCTTAGGCAACCAACTTCTAAACCAGAGCTCCAGGACGATAAAGGACCATACCAATAATCTTCGGTTAATTAGGCCTTCCGCGTGTTCGCTTACAAGTCTTGCAACCGATGTTTTCTCTAGCCAGGACTTTATCGCCGCATTCGGATCACCCAAAATAGCCTGCACAAACCCAACACTTTGGCCCCGAAACCAAGATGCGTCCGGCGACGAGAAACCCTGCTTCTCCATTCTCGCGACCCCCTCGGGAACGTAGGTTCCCATTACATCCCGAAGAATTTGCTTACCGTCGTTTGATTTTTTATGGGAATACAGAGACTTCGTGCTTAAGTCATTCTCGTTGACTGACACAACTCTTGATAAGTTTTTGAGTTTTGACGCTACGGGAAGGACCATAGCGAAATCCACAAGGTCATTGTCAAGAAAAGGAAGGCGAGTCTCTAACCCATGAGCCATCGACAACTTATCCTCAACGACAAGGAGACCATGTAGAAATGTTTTTGCCTCAAAATACATAGAATGGTTAATGTAGTCGGCCGGACTCTCCAACTTGTTCGAGTGGTTATGGAAAACGTCACGAAAAATATCTCTCGTCCAAACATGTTCAACGTCAGCCCATACGGGTGAGAAAAGTTCTCTGAGTTCAGAATTATCCGCGAGGCGTTGCCAATACAAGTAGTACGAGTCCACAAACTCCTCAAAATTATTGCTGTTTGCCCCGCGGTAATAGCGCCAGGGATAGCCCCCAAATAACTCATCTCCGCCCGCTCCCGACATCACAACCTTTACAAATCTGCTTGCAAGCTTCGCGGCATAAAAGTTTGGGTAACTTTGCCCCACCCTGGGTTCCTCTATGGCCCACACCAAATCAGAGAGACATCGCTCCATGTCGCCAGCCTTGAGCACCATTTCATAATGCTCAGTTTGGAACAGTGCAGACATCGCTTCTGCCTTGGATCTTTCGTCGAATGCTAATTCGATCCCGGAAGCCGAACTCAAGTCGAAACCAACCGTGAAACTCTTAAGGTTAGGTATCTCACGTGAGGCAATCGCAGTGATCGATCCAGAGTCGACACCACCGGACAAGTACGCTCCAACTTCAACATCACTCACCAGCTGACGACGAACTGCCTGGCGAAACAGCCTTTCTAGCTCTTCCTCGTATTCTCTCGAGTCAGAGGGTTTGGACGGCTCTTCGAAGTGAAAATCCCAGTAAAGGTGGCGCTCGATTGCATGACTTTTTTTGGAGACAGTCATGTAATGGCCGGCCGGGAGCAACGAAATGTCCTGGAGCAACGTCTGGTCGGTGAGGATATTTTGAAAAGTCATGTACTCAAGGAGAGCTGGCAAATTTAGATCTCGGCGAAATGTTGAATCGGCTACGATCGCTTTTTGCTCAGAAGCAAACCAAAAACGGTCACCTTGTCGAGCAAAATACATCGGCTTGATTCCGTAGCGATCGCGGGCCAAAAGGAGTCTTTCTTCCTCCGTGTCCCAAAAAGCCAAAGCGAACATTCCATTGAACATATGAAGTGCCGCTGACCCCCATTTCGCAAGCGCTTGGAGGACAACCTCTGAGTCGGTTTGGCTTCGAAAGTGAATTCCTTGGCCTTCAAGTTGGGCTCGGATTTCTTTGAAGTTGTATACCTCACCGTTATAGCTCAAGATAAATCGGCCATCAGCAGTTTTCATCGGCTGACGGCCCAATGGACTCAAGTCAATAACGGAAAGGCGACGATGGCCAATCGCAACACCACCCTGAGTCCATTGGCCTTCCCCATCAGGTCCGCGGTGCGCAACTGCATCAGTCATTCTCTTCAAAAGAGCTGGAGAAGCTGGTTCTTGATTAAAGTTGATAAAGCCCGCAACACCACACATCAAGCTATTCCTTCACAAACCACATCAATCACGTGCTGTAGTTCGAATTTTTCCATTCCATGGAACAAGGGCAGCGAAAGACTGCATTCATTTGCTGCGTGCGCCGATGGAAAACGATCAGGAGTAAGGGAATACTTCGACTTGTAGTAATCGAGCATGTGGACAGCGTGAGTGGCCGGTCTGGTTGAGACTCCGGCGCGATACAACTTCTCCATCCACGAGTTACGTTTGTTCTTGATTTGCTCTAGTGCCTTTGTGTCTCTCTTTCGGGCTGCAAGATGCGCATCTTCCGGCATGAACAGGCACGCATAGCTTTGGTAGCTGTGACCGTAACCTTCGATTTTTGGCGGTGTTTGCAGCCATTCAAGGGAAGCGAAAGCCGTGTCATACGTGTGCGCTAAGGAGCGTCGCTCCGCGACGATTGCTTCGGCTCGCATCATCTGAGCGTGTCCCAGCGCGGCCTGGATGTCTGTCATTCTCTGATTGAGGCCGGCATCGGTGAAGTCTGGCAGAAGGTACGGCTTCGGCCCAAGGTGACGTTGCAAGTCAGTAATTTCGGCGCCATGGTCGCGGAGTCTTCGAACTTTCGTAGCCAAAAAGTCATCCCCAGTTGTGACCATGCCACCCTCACCTGTGGTTATGGCTTTCCTTGGATGAAAACTGAAACTTCCTGTGTCACCGAAAGTGCCGACGTGTTGTCCGAAATAGGTGGCCCCAAAGCCACACGCCGCGTCCTCAACTACACGCAAATTGTGCTTTTCAGCAATCGCCATCAGGGGATTCATGTCAGCGGCCAACCCAAAAAGATGAACCGGCATTATCGCTCGCGTTCTGGCGGTAATTTTTTCTTCTACCTGGCCCAAATCGATGTTGAAGGTGGCGAGGTCTATATCTACAAATACGACTGTTGCACCTACACGTTCGACAACGTTGGCAGTAGAGATCCAGGTAAATGCCGGGACTATAACCTCATCTCCCGGCCCAATGCCGAGCGCTAATAGAGAAAGGTGAAGCGCCGAGGTGCAGGATGTTACCGCTATTGAGTGGGAGGCATTTGTAAACTCCGACCACGAATCCTCAAATTCTTGAGCTTTCGGCCCTTGGACTAACCAACCAGCGCGCAAAGGCTCGAGCACGCTATTGATTTCTACCTCTGTCAGGCTCGCGCGGGCAATGGGAACCGTGATTCCCTTATGGTGTTCATCTGTTGCCACCTAGTGATTCTCCCGCCATGAGATGAGGTCGAGCAAACCCTGCTCCAAATCGTCTTCAAAACAAAAACCAAGATCGGCTCTAGCCTTTTCTGTTGAACCAATTCGATTTTGCACAAATTGGCGCACATCCTCCGCTGAATAGGGTTTGTAAGTAACTTTCAAACTTGAATCCTTAAGTTTGAGAATCAAATCACACAGCTCTCTAATCGAAGTCTGGACTCCTGTTCCGACGTTATAAAATTCGTCTGATACGGTCGCTGTCAAGGCAGCGATGTTGGCGCGAGCCGCGTCGTGAGCAGTGATGAAGTCATAAGCCTGTGAACCATCCCCGTTGATGGTGGGGGCTTCATTGGCATCAATTTTGTTCAACATGATCGGAATAACTCCGGTATACGCCGCTGTTTGGTCTTGGTGCGGTCCATAGACATTCATATACCGAAGTCCAACAAAACTGAGACCATACCGATCATGAAAAGCACGAGCCATCGCCTCGCCCGCGATCTTAGTGGCGCCGTAGAAATTTCGGTTGTTGAAAGGGTGGCTCTCGGTCATAGGCACTTCAACTGCGTCACCGTATACACTGGCCGAGCTAGAGTAAATAAGGCGCTCCACGTCGTTCTTCACGCATGCCTCAAGAACATTAAACGTGCCCTGAATGTTCACATCAAAAGCCGTTCGAGGGTATTCCTTCGAGTGCAACAACCACATGGCCGCCAGGTGAATAACTCCATCAGCATCCCTAAGCGCGGCATTTAAGACATCAGTGTCTCGAATATCTCCACCGTCTGGGAAAAACTCGCATCGACCATCATTTAGAGCCCCCTCTAGGTTGCTAACCTTGCCTCGGGTGAGATTGTCATAGATTGTGACTCTCGCAACATCGGTCGTGAGAAGTTCCTGGACAACATGACTACCTATAAAGCCAGCCCCACCGATTACGACAATGTTCTTGCCGGCTAGGTCCACGGTTTTTTCCTCCAACTCGTTGAATAACTGCACCAAGCCTACTGATCTAAGAATCATCCGCGGTTCGAATCACTCGATTTATTGAATACGGAACAATTGAGAGATGAGGATCCGAAGCGCCATCATCATCGGTGGAGGTATTGTCGGGCTTGCTATATCGCATGAACTAAGTGCATCTGGGATCTCAGTCACGCTGATCGAAAAAGAGAGTGACTTTGGGCTCCATCAAACAGGCAGAAACTCCGGTGTGATTCATGCAGGCCCCTATTACAAACCGAGCTCCCTCAAAGCGAAACTCTGCACCGAGGGCAATCGACTCATGGTTAGATTTGCGCAAAACCACGACATTCCTCACGAAATCACAGGCAAGCTCCTCCTAGCAATTAGAAGGCAGGAAGTGCAGCAGCTTCAAGCGCTCGCAGCGAGAGCTCAGGCAAATGGCGTGCCCTCAGAAATCATCTCTAGAGAGAGAATTGAGGAACTCGAACCTTTCGCCGCGGGCATTTCAGCTTTGCACGTCAAAACGACAGGAATTATCAATTACGCCGCGGTTTCACAGAAACTCGCAACGCTTTGCCAAGAGAACGGAGCGGAACTTCTTTTGAGTTCCGCTGTGAAGAGCATCAGAACTTCGAATGAGTCCGTCACTGTGGAACACAGTAAGGGTAGCCACACCGCATCCTTGCTCATCAACGCAGCCGGTCTTTTCAGTGATCGGATAGCGATGATGGCAGGAATTACCCCTGACGTACGAATAGTCCCTTTCCGAGGTGAATATTTCGTACTAAGGCCAGAAATAGAGAACTGGGTTAACGGACTGATTTATCCGGTCCCGAATCCAAAATTGCCTTTCCTCGGTGTCCACTTGACCAAGATGATTGGCGGCGGCGTCCACGCAGGACCGAATGCTGTTCTTGCTTTGGCGAGGGAGGGTTACTCGTGGGGTTCAATCAATATGAGGGATCTATGGGAGACCCTAAACTACAAAGGGCTCGCGCGACTTGCAGCGCAAAACCTCTCTACCGGAGTCAAAGAGTTGGCTCGATCATTGTCCCCAGCTCTATTTGCCCGGGAAGTTAGCAGGCTTGTTCCCGGCATCGAGTCTAAACATCTCCTAAGAGCGGATTCAGGGGTCCGAGCACAAGCTGTCGACAAGAGTGGGAAGCTCGTTGACGACTTTGTAATCCAGCGGGTCAAAAATCAGGTTCATATTCTCAACGCACCCTCGCCCGCAGCCACTGCATCTCTGGCGATCGCAAAGCACATTGTCCGCACCCTTCAGCAGGATTAGGGGTTTACGCGAGTGATCGCCTAAGTGTCTATTCTTGAAGGGTGATCTCAAAACCGCCGGCGGACTTTTCGCCAATGGAGCTTGCGCGTCTGGCGGCTGATGAGATTGCAGTCGCCACAGGAGTTGAGCGCCATGTCATGGCCCTTACCCTTGGTAGCGGTTGGGCGAAGGCTGCGGACCTCATTGGGGCCACGGTAGCCGAAATTCCAGCAGAAGTAATACCTGGGTTCAAAGCATCGGCAATCCCCGGACACAGAGGCACAATTCGTTCCATTGCTCTTCCAAACGACGAACATGCCCTTGTGATTGGTGCCAGAACCCATTTGTACCAAGACAAAGGTGTTCGGGCTGTCGCGCATGGTGTGCGTGTTGCAGCTGCATGCGGTGCAAAGGTTATGATCCTGACGAACGGTGCTGGAGGAATCAAGGAACAGTGGAGTCCCGGAACTGCTGTCCTCATTTCCGACCACATTAATCTGACCGCATCCTCTCCTCTTGAGGGAGCAACCTTTGTTGATTTGACCGACTTGTATTCAACTCGCCTTCGTGAAGTGGCCCAATCCATTGAGCCAACCCTCGAAGAGGGTGTGTATGTACAGTTCAGAGGTCCCCAATATGAGACGCCGGCTGAAGTGCAAATGGCCAAAGCTATCGGTGGGCACATAGTAGGGATGTCGACAGCAATTGAAGCTATCGCTGCCCGCGAAGCGGGCATGGAGGTCCTAGGACTCTCATTGATTACAAACCTTGCGGCGGGAATCTCGTCTCATCCACTTAGCCACCAAGAGGTTGTAGATGCGGGTATAAATGCGGAGAAGGCAATCAGTGAGCTCCTGGCAAAGATTGTGCTTGCACTTTGACAAAGACCGAAGCCTTACTCTCAGCAGCCAAGATTTGGTTGGAGACTGACCCCGACGCAGAAACACGGAAGGAGCTCCGGGAGATAATCGCTGGCGCCGAAGCTGGAAACGTAGAGGCCATCGACGTCCTGGTTGAGCGGTTCTCCGGTCGACTAGTATTCGGAACTGCGGGTATCCGTGGCCCACTTGGGTTTGGCCCAAGAGCAATGAACCGTGTGGTAGTGACGCAGACCACGGCAGGGCTAGGTCAGTATTTGGTTTCAAAATGCGCGAGCAAGACGAGAAACCTGAGAGTACTCGTGGGCTTTGACGCGAGAACAAACTCTGCGACATTCGCCACAGATGCCGCCGAGGTTTTATCTGGCCATGGAATTGAAGTACTTCTGATGTCAAATCATGTTCCAACACCGATTGTGGCCTTTGGTGTTAGGCATCTCGATTGCGATGCAGCAATAATGATTACCGCGAGCCATAACCCGTCTGAGGACAACGGCTACAAAGTGTATTTCGGAGGTCGAGACGAAGGGTCACAAATCATCCCACCCACCGATATCGAAATTGAGGCTTGTATAGACAGCGTTTCCCGCACTGAGACTTGGTCGACTATCCCCAGGTCACCGGACCTAGTTTCCATCATTGCTCCCAACATTGTCGAGGACTACCTCGCTGAAAGTCTCAGCTCCCTCCAGCTCTCGCATTCTCGGGCATCTGCGCTAACAGTGGTCTACACAGCGATGCACGGAGTGGGCGGCGAAGCTTTCCTCGCGGCTATGGATAGTGCTGGTTTTCCCGCACCTCATGTCGTGGATGCTCAATTCACTCCTGACCCAGAATTCCCCACGGTAGCTTTTCCTAATCCAGAAGAAGCTGGCGCCCTCGATTTGAGCTTCGAAGAAGCCCGCGCCCACAAAGCGGACCTCATCATAGCTCACGATCCAGATGCAGACCGTGTTGCGGTTGCGCTTCCCGACTCGTCAGCACCCGGTGGATACGCATCGCTAACAGGAAACCAGGTTGGCGCAATCTTTGGTTGGCACATTGCTCACAACGCTCAATCTTCAAATAAGAGCGGAACTCTTGCGAACTCACTGGTGAGTTCGCCCGTCCTAGGCAAAATCGCGAGGCATTGTGGACTCGACCATGAGGAGACCCTGACCGGGTTCAAATACGTATCGCGGGTGAAGAATCTCATTTTTGGATTTGAAGAGGCGCTGGGGTATCTGGTCACTCCTGATGTAGTGCGCGACAAAGATGGAATTTCTGCCGGACTACTGATGGTGTCAATCGCTCACACACTGGCCAGTGAGGGAAGAACGCTATGGGACTATCTTGATGAGATTGAAGCGAGGGTGGGAGCCTTCGCATCAGGACAAGTCACTATCCGACTCGCTCCTGGAACTCCCGGGTCAACGGTCACTACCGCACTGCGAGAACGCGAGCTGTCTGCAATTGGTGCCCGCTCCGTGACTCGTCATGACGACTTCCTGGGTGGTGTGGGTAACTTCCCCCAGGAGGACATTCTTCGCTACTACCTCGACGATGGCACTAGAGTCATCGCTCGCCCCAGCGGTACTGAGCCCAAAGTCAAGGTGTATATCGACACTGAGGGGGCAACCTCGTCAGAAGCGCAGATTCGACTAAGCGAGGTCGAATCGGATATCAACGAACTGATCAGCTCGTTTTAGGCGGGTGTGTAGGCCTCGAGCAGTTCGTCGATAACCTCTTCCGTCTGGTCGAAGCGCAGGAATGCCCCTTGAGCAGCATTTAGCTGGAATGCAAGCAGGTCCTCGATGCCGTAGCCAAAGGTATCGACTAACAGTCCCAACTCTTTCGTGAGCGTGGTGGCACTCATAAGCCGATTATCGGTGTTCACGGTGACCGCATAACCCAAACGATACAAAGCATCAAACGGGTGATCTTCCATGGACTTACCCCAACCGTCGATTGCTCCGGTTTGAATATTCGATGAAGGACTTGTTTCCAGAGGGATTCCCCGCTCCAAGACCCATCTCGCGACCAGTCCGAGGTCGGCCGACGTCGAATCTTCTGCCGCCAGGTTTCCGATGTCTTCAGCGATACGAACCCCATGACCCAAACGCAGTGCTCGCCCATCGAAAAGCGCACTGGAGATACTGTCGACACCGTCTGCCTCACCAGCGTGAACGGTGACGGGGAACAACTCTCGAGCAAGAAGGTCAAATGCTTCGCGGAAGCGGCTGGCAGGAAAACCAGCTTCAGGGCCTGCGATATCGAACCCCACGACTCCCTTATCCCGATGGCGAAGGGCAAGCTCTGCAATCTCGACGCTTCGGTCAAGGTGCCGCATGGCGGTGACAAGCTGTCCGACAAAGAGTGTTTTTCCCGATGCTCTAGCAGCAGTGACTGCGTCATCAATTCCTGCTTGCACTGCCTCGACCGCAGCATCAAGACTCAGGCCCCCTTGAACGTGTTGCTCAGGTGCCCATCGAATCTCTCCCACGATGACACCGTCAGAGATGAGGTCCTCCACGAATTCTTTCGCGATGCGGTGAAGTCCGGCTTCACTTTGCATGACTGCAGTGGTGACATCAAAGGTCTTGAGGTACTCGACCAACGAACCTGAGTCAGACTTCTCCGCGAACCATTGACCGAGCCGGGCCGCATCGTTGATTGGTGTCCCCATTGCATCATTCGCAGGTAGCAACACTCCCTCGGCGTCGGCGATCTCGAGAATTGTGGCGGGCCGAAGTCCGCCATCGAGATGATCATGCAGCGAAACCTTGGGCAACGACCGAAGGTCATCGAGAATGGCCTGTGGCTCAGCCATTGCGGAACTCTTCCAGCTGCCGTGGTCCAAAGGCATCAGGCAAGACCTGATCAATGGTCTTGATACCACTCACGGTCTCCAGCAGCATTCCTTCGGCGGAGTGTTCATAGAGCAGTTGGCGACAGCGCCCACAGGGCATCAAAATCTCACCCTTGCCATCCACACACGTGAAGGCCACAAGTTTTCCACCGCCGGTCATGGTCAAATTCGACACCAGGGAGCATTCAGCGCAGAGCCCTACTCCATAACTAGCGTTTTCGACATTGCATCCCGATACGACACGACCATCGTCAACTACGGCTGCAACGCCTACAGGAAATTCTGAATAGGGGGCATAGGCCTTCCGCATAGCGTCCTGAGCCACCGCTCGCAGGGAATCCCAGTCAATTTCTGCCATGCGAATTACTCCTTGACATACGGTTTCCCCGACGCAGCGGGGGGTCTCACCTTACCGACGAATCCAACAACCGCGATGATGGTGACGAGATAGGGAACCATGATGATGAAGTCGGTCGGGATTCCAGGGCTAACTTGATTGGCCCAGACGCGAAGGATGATGGAGAAACCAAAGAGTAGTGCAGCGGCTGACATGTAGAACGGGTGCCACCGACCAAGTATGACGACAGCAAGCGCGATGAAGCCCTGCCCCTGCGTCATTTCCTTACCAAACGCACCCACGTTGCCAATGGTGAGGGCGGCCCCACCGAGCCCTGCAAGCGCTCCTCCCATCACTACCCACCAAAACCGGGTCGATGCGACTCTGATCCCCATGGTGTCCGCAGCCATCGGGTATTCACCGACAGCTCGAGCCCGAAGCCCCCAGCTCGTGCGGAACAGGACATACCAGAGCAAGGGAACCGCGAGGAAAGCCAGAAAAACGGTGAGTCGGTTTTCGAACAGCACCGGGCCCAGTATCGGGATGTCACTCAACACCGGTATCGAGATGAGGGGGAAGGTGCCAGGAGCATTCGTACTCGCCGCATCTTGGGTCAACCACTGGGAGTAAAGAAAGTTGGTTACTCCGATGACCAAGACATTGAGAACCACACCGACAATGATCTGGTCGACGAGATAGCGAACAGCAAACACGGCAAGGATCATGGAAACGAGCGCCGCGGCAATTATGGCGGCGATCATCCCGACATAGAGGCTCCCCGTGAGAGTGGACACTACTGCTGCTACAAATGCGCCCGTGAGGAGCTGGCCTTCAATAGCAATATTGACGACACCCACACGCTCGGACATTACGCCTGCCATTCCTCCAAACATGATGGGGATGGCCAGCACAATCGCATTGGCAAGGAGGAAAGCCACGGGCACTCGATCACCTGCAGCTAGCCACCCGAGGAGAGCAGTAATCGCAATGAAGCCAAAGACCAGTGACCACCACAACGGAACGGGCTTTTTTTGAATAACCCAGGCAAACGCTAACGCTGTGATTCCCAGGAGTATTGCGCCCAGGGTGAGTCCTACGGTGTGAGACATGGCTTCGATGGGGGGAAGCGCGAAGTTTGCGTCCTCAGGAGTGAGAGAGAAAACAACGGGTTCTCTGCGACCGAGAACGCCGAACCCACCAAACACAACGACGCCGAAAAAGGCCATGAACCAGGGGGCCTTCCAACTAACTTTGGCCTCGGCAAGAGAAAAAAGCCCAGGGGTTACTGTGGTGCTCATGAGGATGCCCCCTTCCGTCCCAAGCGGGCTCTCCATCGATCAAGTGCAGGAGTATTCGACAGTGCTGGCAACCGGAATATCGCACGAACAAGAGGTGGAGCGGCAATAAACAAAACGATGGCCCCTTGCACAATCCCGAGGACCTCCGGTGACACTCCGATGACTTGCATCTGAGGCCCTCCCGCTTTGAAAGCCCCAAAAAGCAGACCCGCGAAGAAAATACCGACCGCATTTCCTCCACCGAGGAGAGCAACCGTAATGCCATCAAACCCGATGCCAGCGTGAACGGTTTCGGTGTACGGGACCTGAGTTCCCAATGCCTGGTTCGCACCCGCGACACCGAGGAATGCCGCCGAAACAGCCATGGCGTAAATGTAGGTTCGCTCGACCGAAATTCCCGCGGTCCTCGCCGCATGAGGATTATGACCCACCATCCGGAATCGATATCCAATCGCCGAGCGCTCCATCAGCCACCAGTAGGCCAGAGCCGCAAGGATTGCGAGGACAAACCCGAGGTGGATCGAATACGTCCCGGGAAAGAGCTGCGGAAGCTGGGCCGTCACCGCTGGAGCATCAGACTTTGGTGTTCCTCCAGCTTCAACCTGCTGCAGGAGGTCAGGATTTCTGATGAACCACGTAAATAAGTAAATCGAGACGTAGTTGAGCATGATGGTCAAAATGACCTCGTGAGCACCTGTTTGTGCTTTGAGGAAACCCACTAGCGCCCCCCATAAAGCGGCTCCAAGAATGGCAACAACAAGGGCAACAATCATGTGAAGAATGATGGGAAGCTCCATTCGGGTGCTGACCCAGGTGGCCCATAAGATTCCAAAGACCATCTGCCCGTTACCGCCAATGTTGAACAGTCCTACTCGGAACCCGAGCGAGATACCGAGACCTGCTGCAATGAGCGGAGCGCCCAAACGCAAGGTTTCCGTCAAGGGCCGAAGCGCGGTCACCACATCATCTGCTCGAGTGTTGAAGATGGAACCTCGGAAGAGAGCACTATATCCATCGGACACTGTCATGACGGCGGCTCCAAACGCTTCGCCCAGACCACCTGTTTCGAGTGCTTCGCCGACCTCTTCTCCTGAAACCATCATGAAGATGGCCCCCACGAGAAAACCCATGACGATAGAGAGGAAGGCTCGAGTGGCGCTCGTGGAGAGAATTTCCTTCGCAAGAGTCATGCTGCGATTCCTTCCGGAACGATTCCCGCCATCATTTGTCCCATGTCCTCCCTCGAGGTCGATGGGGGAACAATCCCCACAATGCGGCCTCGATACATGACGGCGATGCGGTCAGCGAGACCGTAGACCTCGTCGAGTTCCGTCGAGATAATCACCACGGGAATCCCTCGATCCCGAGTCGCAATGATTTGCTCGTGGATGAACTCAATGGACCCGACATCGACTCCCCGTGTCGGCTGAGCCGCAACGAGGAGCTTCACATCGCGTGTGAGCTCTCTCGCGACCACAACTTTTTGCTGGTTTCCACCGGAAAGTTTCTTCGCCGCGGTGGTGGCGGAGGGTGTTCGAATATCAAAACGCTCGATGAGATCAGCCGCAGTTTCCTCGCGCGCAGAAAAATCGATGGAGAGACCTTTCGTCCACGGTCGCGAGAAGGAACCATCGGTCATGAAGTTCTCTTCTAACGTGAAGTCGGCTACTAAACCGTCTTTCTTTCGATCTTCGGGGATATACCCAACGCCCGCCTCCAGGACTTCGCGCACACTCGAATCGGTGATGTCCTCACCGCCCAGGGTTATGGTTCCGGAGGTGGCATGGCGAAGACCCAAGAGTGTCTCTGCGAAGGCGGTTTGCCCATTGCCTTCGACCCCCGCGAGGCACAGGACTTCACCCGCTCGAACATCAAGGGAAATTCCGTCGATGACCTTTTGCTGGCGATCATCCACCACGACCAAGTCACGGACTTCCAAAACAACGTCACCCAGTTGGGGCTCATTCTTGTTGACGGTGAGATCTACTTCTCGGCCGACCATCAACGATGCGAGGTCACCGAGACTAGTTTCTGGTGACACCGAGTCAATGACCTTTCCGCCCCTGATAACCGTCACGACATCAGCTACGGCTTTGACCTCACGCAGCTTGTGAGTAATGAAAACAATCGATGTCCCGCCGTCCGCGAGCTGGCGCATAATCGCCATCAATTCATCGGTTTCTTGCGGGGTGAGTACTGCGGTGGGCTCATCAAGGATGAGAACCTTGGCTTCACGAGCGAGGGCTTTGACGATTTCCACGCGTTGCTGAATACCCACAGGGAGATCTTCGATTGTGGCGTCCGGGTCAATATCAAAACCAAAGCGGTCAGATATTTCTTTCACCCGTTGGCGAGCTGTGGCGAGGTCGAGTGAACCCCATCTAGTTGAGGGCTCATTCCCGAGGACTACATTTTCTGCGACGCTAAAGACCGGGACAAGCATGAAGTGCTGATGAACCATCCCGATTCCCGCATCCATTGCGTCGCCAGGCCCGGTAAACGCCTGCTCTTCTCCGTCCAGCAGGATGCGACCCTCATCGGGCTGGTATAGCCCGTAGAGCAGATTCATCAGGGTCGATTTCCCGGCACCATTTTCACCAAGTAGAGCATGTATTTGACCGGGCTCGACAACCAGAGAGATGTTGTCATTGGCGACAACAGGTCCAAAGCGCTTGGTCATTCCCTGAAGTTCAAGCTTCATTGCTCGATCCCTTTCTGCGGGGTAAAAACAGACTAGAGGAGAAAGCTGTGGGGCCCTAGACGGTGTCTAGGGCCCCACAGTCGATCACACTACAATGTGCCCGGCTGTTTAGGACAGCGGGTCAATCGATCCATCAATGATGCCTGCCTTGAGTTCTGCAAGGCGATCCTTGATGGCCTGGTCGATCTGGTCGTCGAAGGCGTAGAACGGTGAAATGTCCGTTCCCTCGTTGGCCAGGTCACCCATGTAGTAGTCACCACTGAAGTTGCCGTTCACTGCGTAGTCTTCGATGATGTCGAAGGTTGCAGCGCCCATGCGCTTCTCAGCAGAGGTGAGGATGTAGTCGGCGTACTCAGGAGAGGTCAGAGCGATGTCCTTATCCACACCGATCATCACACCATTGTCGCCTGCTTCCTTGATGGCCTCGATACCGGCTCCGAACTGGTCTCCACCCACGGGGAAGAGAACGTCTGCGCCCTGCTCGAGCATTGATGCTGCGATGCTCTTACCGACGGCATCGTTAGGAGCGAAGCCGCCCCAGAACTGACCTTCGGCTGCAACCGGGTCCCAACCAAGAACGGTTACGGCGGTGCCGGTCTCCGTCTCATACGCTTTCGCGCCGTAGTAGAAGCCAGACATAAAGTCGGTCACGGCGTCGATCTGGAGACCACCGTAGGTACCCACAACCTTGCTAGTCGAGTAGGCGGCGGCCAAGTAACCGGCGAGGTAGCTCGACTGGTTCATCTTGTAGCCAACCGGCTTCAGGTTGTCGTTTCCTTCACTCCAACCATCTACAGTCACAAAGCTCACGTCTTTGTTCTCTGAAGCCACAACGTTCACGTCAGCAACAAGGTTGAAACCGACGGCGATGATGACATCACAGCTGGCATCGACCATGGCCAGGAGGTTCGGACGGAAGTCTTCTGCGCTGTTCGACTCTGCTTCAGCGATTTGGACGCCGAGCTCGGATTCTGCTTGCAGAAGCCCGTCATAAACGGCCTCGTTGAAGGAGTTGTCTTGGAAGCTTGCCTCGTCAGAAACTGCACAAGCCAGGAAGTCAAGGCTCGGGGCCTCTTCTACTTCAACGGCTGCTTCCTCGGTCGCTGCTTCCTCTTCTGCGGGCTCTGCAACTGGATTACAGCCTGCAAGAACCAAGGCAGCAGCACCCATAGCGGCGATACCTGCGAAGGTCCGCTTTGCGGTGATTGCTTTCACTACTGTGTCCTCTCATATTGATATGACAGCCACGATTCTGTCCCCGAAACTCGCCTCAATGTTCAGCTACCAGGGTCGATTCGTTGGCTAACTGCCCACCATCTTAGACGGCGGTTGTTCGCCAGAAATCTACTCCGGAGCATGGCGCTCAGATGTGCCTCAAGCACCGCTTGAAGCTCCTCGACGCCTACTTCAGACCCAGAATGACCCGAGTCGGTTCCGTCCGGGAGTCCATGATGGATGAGATGTACGAGTAGAAGCCCTCCGAATCGACTTCCTCGATGACTCGAGCGTTGGGCTTGTGGCCGTGAATGCCCCACGACATCGCCGAATACCCTCTCGTCAACTCGGAATCCGCTTCAATGTCGACCGAGTACGGTGCGCTCTTCGTCACCAGCTCGGGATGGAGCATTATGGCAACGGTGAGCGAATCTGGGTGCGAGGACCCTGGTATTCCGACACTCTCGTCAAATTCCAGCGTGGTTTCGCAGACCTGTTGAAAGAAAGTGGCAACCGGTGTTCCGTGGCTGCCGATCTTCGCCATCTGCTCTCTCGAAAAAATTGCGTCTCGAACCGTCAACGGCTCCCACGGGACAACTGTGATATCGAAGCCCGCGGCGAAAACAATTTTGGCGGCGTCCGGATCAACATAGAAGTTGAACTCGGCAGCGGCGGTGATGTTGCCTCTCGCATTGTTTGACCCTCCCATGATGTAGAGGTGTTTCACGCGATGAGCAAAGTCCGGGTCCTTCACGATCGCCATCGCGATATTGGTGAGCGGGCCAATGGCAACCACGTTCAGCGCACCTGGTTCTTCCGCGGTAAGTCGAAGAAGCGCATCAACGGCGTGCTCATCCTCCGGCGACACGCCATCCATGTCCATCGAGAGTCCGCCGACTCCATCTCCGTGGACGTTTTCTGCTGATACCCACTCCCTCACCATCGGGCGTCGACACCCGAGGTAGACAGGAACTTGCCCCAAAGCGCCCGCCACGCTCAGCGTCATCAAGGCGTTGTGAGTTTGCTGCTCGAACCCGACATTCCCTGCCACCATCGTGACCGCTCGAAGATCGGCCGCTTCATCGAGCACCCCCAGAAGAATCGCAACACAGTCGTCCTGCGCGGTATCAGTATCCAGAATGAAGGGAATCGCCACAGGCTACCTAAGCAAGTTGAGTTCGGAAATAAGAGATGGTCTTCTCCAACCCATCTCGAAGCGCGACGGTGGGCTTCCAACCGAGAACTTTTTGCGCCTTGTCGATGTAGGGTTGTCGTTGCCGGGGATCGTCAGCGAGAAGTTCTCTGTGCTCGATAGGAGATGGGGAACCCGTCAACTCCAAAACCAGTGAGGCAAGCTCCAGCATGGTGAACTCTCCGGGGTTCCCCAAGTTCACAGGTCCTGGTTCATTGGATTGGTTCTCCATCAAAGCTATCAAGCCCCCGACCAGGTCTTCTACATAGCAGAAAGATCTCGTTTGAGACCCATCGCCATAAATGGTGATGGGTTCTCCGCGAAGCGCTTGAACAATAAAGTTGCTCACCACTCGACCGTCATCCGCTGACATCCGAGGTCCATAGGTATTGAATATGCGGGCCACC
>CAZPBS010000001.1:0-2375 GCA_964584925.1 uncultured Microbacteriaceae bacterium | reverse complement strand
TCGACCGTCATCCGCTGACATCCGAGGTCCATAGGTATTGAATATGCGGGCCACCTGAATGGTGAGTGCGTGCTGACGGTGGTAGTCGAAGAAAAGTGTCTCAGCAACGATGTGATGGCCTTGGTCAAGCAATCGCTTCGAGAAGTGAGGGTCCACGAAACCTGCCCCGCCGGTAATCAAAATATTGCATGAACTCGATGCTACCGGGGTGGTGGCACCTTCGAGCTAGGTAATCCCCTCGAGGCCTTGCTCTTTCATGTTCTCTACAATCTGCTTCACGTCTTGCGCGTAGTCTTTTGTGGTGACAAGGAGTGCGTCAGGTGTGTCGACAATCACCACATCAGTCATGCCAAGAACCGTAATGATGCGATCAGATGAACCAATCACAATTCCCGTGGAGTTATTCGGATGGATCTTCGTCGAATCCCCCACCACAATCACATCTGATCCAGACCCCTCACCCCGAGCTCCCGCAAGGGAGGCAAAATCCCCCACATCCTGCCAGCCGAAGGTCCCGGGAACGACAAGAAACCTCCCCGCTTTCGCCGCCGGTTCCGCGACCGCGTAGTCAAACGCGATGGCCGGCAGGGTGTCCCAGATGTGTCTAAAATCCTCACCAGCCACCACAGAAGCAGCTACGTCTCGCAGGGGTATTCCCAATTCAGCCGCAAAGTCGTCGAAAGCTGCAACCACTGTTGACACTTTGCCTACAAAGATTCCTGCGTTCCATAAATAGTCACCTGATGCGAGAAAACGCTGCGCATCGACGTAGGAGGGTTTCTCGACAAACTCACCCACGTGATGTACACCATCTGAGGAAAAGGCGGCATCTTTCCTGATGTAGCCAAATGCACTGGATGGCTCATGGGGCGTGATGCCAATGGTCACCAGATGGCCTGACTCTGCTGCGTTGATCGCCGACCCCAGTACCTCCCTAAATGCCGCCTCCTCGTGGATGACGTGATCAGCGGCAAAGAAACCGACAACCGCGTCGGGATTCACCAGGTTAAGGACATAGGCAGCGAGTCCCACTGCAGCGGCGGAATTCTTGGGTGAAGGTTCGCTGAGGACCTGAGTCTCGGGAATACTGGGCGCCTGTTTCACGACCGCAGGAACATGAGCATCGCCCGTGACGACGTACACATGGCGCTCATCTGCAAAGGGCGCCAAGCGCTCAATCGTCTCGACGAGCAAAGACTTCCCGGTTCCCAATAGATCCAGGAGAAACTTAGGCTCTTGAGAACGTGAGAGCGGCCACAATCTCGTTCCCGAGCCACCAGCGGGAATCACAGCATAAAACTCGCTGGGTGAAGAGGGGGACATGGCACCAGGCTAGTCGCAAGCTGAGAAAGTTCCCACGAGGGACATCGTATGATGGGGTACTCAGGGCTACGAAGGAAAGGGTCAGGGTCGTGGCGACTTCTGCAGGTATCTCTGGGGCCTCCGAGGCGCCATCGGTGACCATCGAGGTTCCCGCCCCTCGCAAGAAAAGCGTTATCCCGGGAGGAACGCTCTACCGCGGACGAGAAGGCATGTGGTCCTGGGTTCTCCACCGCATTACAGGAATCGGCATCTACTTCTTCCTTCTCGTTCACATCCTGGACACAGCTCTTGTTCGGGTGAGCCCTGAGGCCTACAACGCCGTTATTGGCGCCTACCAGACTCCTCTGATGGGTGTTGCGGAGATCGGGCTGGTCGGCGCCGTTGTGTTCCACGCCTTCAATGGGCTCCGCATCATCCTTGTTGACTTCTGGAACATCGGCGCAAAGCACCATGTGGCGATGTTTTATGTGGTGCTCAGTTTGTGGGTCGTAACGATGTTGGCGTTCACGCCGCGTCACTTGATGAATGTATTTGGGTGGTAGAGCAATGAGCGTCACTATCGAAACCCCTCGGTCACCCATGCGGCCCGAAAAGCGCGGGATCAACTGGGAAAAGTGGGGCTGGATCTACATGCGAGCTTCCGGCATCGTCCTCGTTGTCCTCATTTTTGGCCACCTCTTTGTCAACCTGATGGTCGGTGAAGGTGTCAAAGCCATTGACTTTGCGTTCGTCGCAGGAAAATTCACTGACCCCTTCTGGGTTGTGTGGGACACGGCGATGCTGTGGCTCGCTCTCATTCACGGAGCGAACGGTATGAGGACACTAGTGAATGATTACGCGACGAGGGCATCGACGAGAAAGATCTTGCATGGTGCTCTACTGGCCTCCACTGTCGCCCTTTTGGTACTAGGAACCCTCACCATTTACACCTTTGACCCGTGCCCCGCTGGTTCACCTGCCGAGCTGCTGCCCTCGTTCTGTGCGGAGGTGATGTAGAGCACATGATGGCAAGCGCGAACACCACAACTTCACAGAGCGACATCACCACCCAT